>SEEV01000345.1 GCA_004211695.1 Rhodococcus sp. (in: high G+C Gram-positive bacteria) | reverse complement strand
CTACCGGACAGTGACAGACAGTGCAATGATTTTAGTGACTACATTTCGGAGTCTTCCGGAAGCCTTCACGCAGCTCACCCGCCATAACCACGCCAAAACCCGCCGCAACTTCGGTCTAGGAATTGCCGCGCGCACCACGATCACAGGAACGGACGGGATGTGCGGCGAACAACTCGCGCGCTCGGTCGCGGGCCGCGTTGTACTCGTACCACGCCGACTCACCCTCGACTTGCCGGTCGAGTCGGTACAGGGCACACGACCGTTCCGGCTCGGGCAGGCGATCGAGCGCGGGGACGGCATCGACGGACAAAGAACTGAGGTAGCTCACATCGATCCGACCTGTTTCGTCGAATCGCTCCACGTTCTTCCCGGCAACGTACGCGTCCGGATCGATCACGGCGAGAAGGAGCACCCCGCCGACCGCGGACGCCAGGACGGCACGCGGCAGCCACCGCCCCGACAACTGCACACCGGCGGCGATCAACAGGACGAACACCAACCCCAGCCACAATTCCGTCGCCATCACCGTCACACGCAACCGGGTGTACCCGTACTGGTTCTCGTACAGCGACATTCGATGGATCGCCGACGCCACGACGACGAGCGACAACACGCAGAGCAGCCCGAGCAGCACCCGCACGAGGGTACGGTCCACTGCGTCGACTCGCGCAGCCTTCCGGACCGCGACGGCGATCACCACCAGCGTCAGCGCGGTCACGGTGAGCAACTGCCAGAAACCCTGCCGGGCGTACTCCGCGTACGTGAGGTCTGCCGTGGTCAGCACATGGGTGTTCCCGCCGAACAGCACGGTCAACTGGACGATGACGAACCCCAGGAACAGCAGATCCAACAGGGCGAGCGGAAACGCCCACTCCCACCGGGCAACCGGGCGTGCAGGTTTCGGTGCGAAAGCGTCGACCCGCGGTGTTCGTCTCAACAGGTACGCGGCACCCAGGGTGCCCCCGCACACCAGCACGCCGAGCACGAACCGCCCGAACGGATTCGACACGTGAACGGACGGTGCAGCCTTGCCGAGCAATTCGGCGAAACCGGCGTCCGCGCTGGCGAACAGCGAACCGAACACCAGCAGCAGCACCGCACTCACGGCGGCGACACCCACAGCCCGGCCCACGGGCACCTTCCCGGTCGAATGCCACCGCCGCGCGCCCCGGCGCGTCCACCGGACCACCCGCAGCGGGGTGAACCACAGCGCGAACGATCCGACAGCCAACCCGGTCCACGTTCGGCCGCCGACGAGGGCGAACGATCCGACCACCCAACTCAGCGCCACACACACCGCCGCCAGCCACCCCGCACCGCGCACACCGAGCACTGCCAGCAGGGCGAGGGCGCCGAAAATCGCGGCGGCCTGCGCCGCCGACGGAATCGTTCTGCGCGTCGCGAACACCGCGACAGTCACGGCGGCGCCAGTCACGGCGTAGCCGAGCCCGACCACCGTGACCTGCAACGTCAGTGCGGCGACCACGCCGGACGCCACCGCCGCGACCACGATCGGGCGGGGCGCCATCGACGTCCGGTCACGGCGCCAGGCACGTCTCGGCCAGAAGTCGCCGAGGTTCGGCTTGGATGGTTGCGGGGGTGCGATCGTCATGTTTCCCTCCCTGGTGGTCGCCGCCGGATGAAGGCAGGCGTCATCGCGGGACGTCCCGTCCCGATCGGTTGAACAGTGGTCAGGCGGCGGGCAGTCGCACCCGGATGCAGCAGCCGTCGGCCGTGTCGACGACCTCGATGTGGCCGTCATGGAGATCCACCGCCCAGCGGGCGATGGCAAGGCCGAGGCCCGTCCCACCGTCGGTGGACCCGCCGCGGGTGAACCGTTCGAACACCCGCGACCGTTCGCCGGGCGCGATACCGGGGCCGTCGTCCTCCACCTCGATCATCACGCCGCCCGCGTCCGGCCGGGCACGGACGATCACCCGGGTGCGTGCGGGACCGTGCCGAAAAGCATTGTCCACGAGGTTCGCCACCACCTGATGCAGCCGTGCGGTGTCTGCGTCGGCCCGCAGATGCGGAGGCTGCACGTCGACGATCACCGCCTGTGGCCGCCGCGGGTCCTCCGACTGCCGCACCACATCTTCGAGGAACGGGCGGACCGCAAAGTTCTCCCGTTCCAGTTGCACCGCACCGCCCTCCACCCGCGACAGGTCGAGCAGTTCGGCGACGAGGCGGCCGAGCCGCTCGGTCTGGTCGAGCGCCACCCGCATCCGGGCGGGGTCGGGGTCCACGACTCCGTCGACGACGTTCTCGAGCAGCGCCTGCAGCGCCGAGATGGGTGTGCGGAGTTCGTGCGAGACGTTGCCGATGAGTTCGCGTCGATACCGGTCAGCGGCCTCGAGGTCCTCGGCCATCTGGTTAAACGCCCGAGCCAGGTCCCCGATCTCGTCCCGCGACGTCGACCGCACCCGCCGTGAATAGTCGCCGGTCGCCATCGCGCGGGCCGCTGTCGCCATCGCGCGGAGCGGTGACGTCATGCCGTGCGCGAGGATCTGGGTCACGGCCAACGACACCAGCAACGCCATAGCCAGCGCGTACCGGAACGGCCAGCGCGCGGTCACCCAGAACATCAGCGAAGCGAAGAACAGCGCCGCCACGACGAGGAGCCCGGTCTTCACCTTGAACGACCGCAGCGGGTCGAGAGGTCGGGGCATCCTGTCCAGGATGCGGCCCGCGCTCACCGCGCTACATCCAGTGCGTAGCCGACTCCGTGGACGGTGCGGATCAGGTCGCCGCCGAGTTTTCGGCGCAGCGCCTTCACGTGGCTGTCGACCGTCCGGCTACCGGCCGCGTCGCCCCAACCCCACACCTCCGCGAGGAGGGACTCCCTTGTGATCGCCGCCCGCGGTCGGGAGGCAAAGTAGGCGAGGAGGTCGAATTCTGTTCGTGTCAAATGAATTTCGTCGGCGCCGCGTCGGACACGACGCTCCACCACATCCACCTCGATGTCGCCGAACGACAATCCGTCCCGCTCGGTCGCCACAGTGTCGTGGGCACGCTCGGCCCGTCGCAGTAGCGCGTGCACCCGAGCCACGAGCACGCGCATGCTGAACGGCTTGCTCAGGTAGTCGTCGGCGCCGACACCGAGACCGATCAGCATGTCCGTCTCGTCGGCACGCGCGGTGAGCATCAGCACCGGCACCAGCCGCGACGCCTGGACGCGTCGGCAGACCTCGAGACCGTCGAATCCCGGCAGCATCACGTCGAGCACCAGCAGGTCGGGCGACGAGGCCTCACACTCCGCGACGGCGGCCGGACCGTCCGACGCCGTCACGACGTCGAAGCCTTCCGCGCGCAACCGCGCCGCCACCGCGTCGCAGATGGTCGCCTCGTCGTCGACGACGAGCACTCTTCGCTGGCTCATTCCCCGACTGTATTGCGCGCACGTGCGGATCCTGGTCGGAGCCTGCCCCATCGTCCACACCGCAACCCGCATCGCGATCGGCGCAACCGCCGCCCTCACGTTCTCCCTCGCAGGAGCCGCAGTGATCGTTCTTGCCGGTGGACACACCGAGGGGGCTCCGACCCCGAGCGCGGAGGGGGCCATCTCACAGCAGCAGCCGGCTCCGGCGATCGCGCCGACCCCGAGTCGGATCGTCGTCGCAGACCCCGGCTATTCGGTGAATCCCGGGTACTCGGCGGAGCCCGGCTATTCGACCGACATCGAACCAGCGGCTCCGGGACCGGGTGTCGTCCCGCCCCTCGTGGCGGCACCTCCCATCGCCCGAGCACCGATCGCCCAGCCGCCCGTCGTAGCTCAGCCGCCCCTCGTGGTGGACCCGCCCGTCGTGGTGGACCCGCCCGTCGTCGTCGATCCGCCCGTCGAGCCCGTTCACCCGCCGAAGGGGCCGTTCGAAGGACCGGGCCAGGTCGAGCCGGGAGTGCTCGATCCCGGACCCAATCCCTTCCCCGTCGGCGGCGGCCCGAAGCCCGCCCCGCCCGCGGCGGACCCGCAGACGCCCGGCGGAACCGGCCCCGTCGACGGCGGAACCGTCGTCGGCCCCTGATCACCGGAGGTAGTTCACATCATGTCCCACACCAAGACCCGCATCGCGATCGGAGCAAGCGCGGCGTTCGCCCTCTCCGTCATCGGCGCGGCCGGGATCGCCGTCGCCGCAGGCACGGCACCGTCGAACTCCGATGTCGGTGTCTCCGAGGAGCACCCGGTTCCGGATGCGCCGCCGGCCCCCATGAAGATCTTCACGCCCCCGACCCTGCACGTCCCCTCGCCCGAGCCGCCCGGATCATTCGACACCGCGTCGGTGGGCCCATTCGAACCAGCCGCCTGGCGGTAATTCCAGCGGCGGCTGCTGTTGTCGACCGTCCGGGGCCTCGACGAGTGCGTGAGCGGGTTCCGGCCACAGCGTCTCCACCCGCTCGGCGGCGTCGGCGAACACTGCGGAATCGAGGTCGGTCCGAGACTCCGGGACACCGAAGTAGGGCCACGCCGTGATCATCGACCACCGTTTCGGCGGCGGAAGGGGCTGAAGGAAGTACGTCTTGTCGCCGGTGATGGGCCCACCTCGGCCCGCACCGCCGTGCAGACCGTCGGTCATGCGGGCACCCGGAAGGTTGGTGAACACACTGCCGTCCGCGTACTCGACACCGAACAGAAACGGCCCGCTGCTCTTCGGCGACGAGGGTTTGCCGAAGCCGAACATGTCGAGCAGAACCGTGGACTCCGGTCTGCGCGCCTGGATCGTGAATTCGACGCCGCAGCTGTACACGTGAACGTCGGTCAGCCACAGCACCAGGGCGTCGGTGCGGGCCAGCACGGTGTCGACCGGCACGGAGACGGGGATTTCGTTCTCAGGGGTCGATTGGAATCGGATACCGGTCATGACGGTTGTTCCACCTCGACTTCTTCGGGTGTCTTGTCGTCCCTGAGCCCGCGCCAGCTGGGGTGCCGCAGTCTCCGCGAACCGGTCCAATCCATGAACCGCACCTCCGCCACCAGCGTGGGAGTCACCCACACGGCGCCCTTGAGGTCGACGGTGGGAAGGTCTTCGACGAAAGGGCTGGTATCGGTTTCGAGCGGCCCCAGGGTGGATGCGAGGTCCTGCAGGTCCCGTTCCGTGAACCCGGTTCCGACGCGTCCGATGTAGCGCAGTCCGCCGTCCTCGGGGACACCGAGCAGCACCGACCCGATTCCGCTCGACCGCCCGCCCTGACCGCGGCGCCACCCGCCGATCACGGCTTCCTGTGTGCGCCAGTTCTTCACCTTGATCCAGCTCGACCCCCGCTTGCCCGGCAGGTACACCGATTCGCGGCGCTTGGCCACCACACCCTCCCACCCCCGGCCGCGGCTCTCGTCCAGCGCTTCCTGCGCGGACCCGTGCAATTGCGGTGGAACCACCAGGTCGTCCACCTTGGCGTCCAGCGCCTCGAGGACGCGGCGCCGGTCGGTGTACTTCTTGCGCAGCAACGAGACCCCGTCGAGGTACAGCACGTCGAACGCGAGGAAGTGCGGCTCGTTGCCCTGCTGCAGCAGACCGAAGTTGGGCACACCCCGGTCGTCGAACGCGACCACCTCACCGTCGAGAACCACCTCGTGGTCCCCGAGAGCCTCGGCCAGCCAACCCAAGTGCGCGTAATCGCGGGTCTTGTCGTTGCCGGCCCGGCTCGTCAGCTTCAGCTGCCCGCCGCCGATCTCGGCGATCACCCTGATGCCGTCCCACTTCCCCTCGAAAGCCCACTCGTCGGCGTCCAGCCCCTCGAGGGTGCCGGGACTCGCCAGCATCGGCGACAGCCCGCGCGGCAACTCGGACGACGAACCCGACCCGCCCGGGGTCTGATCCTTCATCAGATGCATCAGCCACTGATCCCCCTTGGTGCGGATCAGCGCGAACCGGCCGTCCACCTGCTCGCCGTGCAACTGGACGATCACCTCGTCGTCCCGCCACTTCTCGGTGTCGTAGGTGCCCGTGTCCCAGATCGTCATCTCACCGCCGCCGTATTCGCCCTTCGGGATGGATCCCGAGAAAGTCAGGTACTCGAGCGGGTGGTCCTCGGTGTGCACGGCCAGCCGGTTCTCCCCCGTCGTCGTCGGCACGTTCTTCGGCACCGCCCACGACACGAGAACCCCGTCGCGTTCGAGCCGCAGGTCGTAATGGAGACGCCGGGCGTGATGTTCCTGGATGACGAAACTGTCGCCCTCCCCCGGCCCCACCGTGTCCGGCATCGGCTCGGGCGTGCGCCCCGGATCGCGCTTGCGGCGGTACTCGGCGAGGGCGGGGTCGTTCTCGATCGGCGGATCGAGTCCGTCCAGCAGGTCGCCGTCCGACTCCCATCGTTCGAGCACTTCCTCGAATCGCAGCTGACGCAGGTCGGGGTCGTCGAGTTCGTCCCAGCTGCGCGGCGCCGCGACATACGGCTGGGCCCGACCCCGCAGCGAGTACGGGGCGATGGTGGTCTTGGACGGATTGTTCTGGCTCCAGTCGACGAAGACCTTGCCCGCTCGCACCGCCTTCGCCATGGTCGCGGTGACGAGTTCGGGCCGCAGCTTCTCCAGTCCCGTCGCCACCTGTTTCGCGACAGTCGACGCACCCGACCCGGCCAGCTTCCGGTCGAGCGGCACGTACAGGTGAATACCCTTGCTGCCGCTGGTGACCGGGTACGCCGTCCACCCGAGGTTCGCGACGAGGTCCCGCACGGCGCGCGCCACCTCCGCGCATTCGGCCAGCCCGACACCGGGACCGGGGTCGAGGTCGAAGACGATCCGGGTAGCGGCCCCCCGATGTGAGTGGTCGAACCGCCACTGCGGCACGTGCAGTTCGAGGGCCGCCTGCTGCCCCGCCCAGGCGAGGGCTGCGACGGAGTTCAGGAGCGGATAGTGCACGGACCGATCCGAATGCTCGAGCGCGCGGCGCTCCACCCATGCCGGCGCGGACGCCGCGAGGTTCTTCTCGAAGAACGGCTCGCTGTCCACCCCGTTGGGCCACCGTTTGCGGGTGGCGGGACGGTCGACGACGTGTGGGAGCATGGCGGGCGCGATGCGCGTGTAGTAGTCGATCACCTCGCCCTTCGTCGTGCCCGACTCCGGGTAGAGGACCTTGCCGAGATTGGTCAGGGACAGGCGATGTCCGTCGATCGTCACCTGGCGAGCACCCGCAGTCGGCACGCGCAACTCCCTCCGCCAATACATACATATTGTGCGCCGCGCGGCCTCTTCGGTGGCCGTATCGCTACCCGGCAGGCAAGATGACGGGGTGCCCCGAGGACGAAGGACAGCTCTTGCCGCCATATCCGCTGCACTGACGCTGCTCGTCGGATCCTGCACCACCGACTCGGCGTCGGAGGTCGACACCCAGGCCGAGGCGTCGACGATTCCCGAAGCGTTCACCAAACTTCCGTCCACCCGCGCGGTCGGCGACTGCGCCCCGGGCAGCGGCGTCACCGCCCGGGACGGAGTGTTCACCATCGCCACCGACAGTCCGTCGTACCAGCCGTGGTTCGCGGACGGCGACCCGTCCAACGGCAAGGGCTACGAGGGTGCCGTGGCCCGGGAAGTGGTCGAGAAGCTCGGATACGGTCCGGACCAGGTGCAATTCGAGACCGTCGAGTTCAACGACGCGCTGGCGCCCGGCGAGAAGAACTTCGATTTCGCCATCGACCAGTTCACGATCGTCGACACCCGGCGCGAGACCGTCGACTTCAGTTCGCCCTATTACGCCGTCACGCAGTCGGTGCTGGCGCTGAAGAATTCTCCCGCTGCGCGGGCCAAATCGCTCGCCGACCTCGCACCGTTCCGTCTCGGGGCACAGGTGGGGTCCACGAGTTTCGACGCCATCACCCAGACCGTGCAACCCCGTCAGGCGGCGGTCAGCTTCACCACCACCGACGACGCCAAGGCCGCCCTGGCCGCGGGCGACATCGACGCGTTGGTGGTGGACATCCCGACCGGGTTCCAGATAACCGCCAACGAGGTGAAGGACAGCGTCCTCGTCGGGCAGTTCCCGCGCCCCAACGCCGTCACCGAATTCTTCGGCCTCGTGCTGGAGAAGAACAGTCCGCTCACCGCCTGCGTCTCCGCCGCCGTCGATTCTCTCTACGCCGACGGGACACTGGACGCCCTTGCCGCCGAGTGGATCACCGACACCGGCGGCGCGCACGTCCTCGACTGAATCAGGCGTACAGCTCGACGAACGTCTGCAGGGACTTCTCGATGTCACCCTTCAGTGCCTTCGCGACACCCGAGCCGATGGGCCCGAACAGGGGTGCGCCACCGAGTTCGATGGTGAACGCCACCTCGGAGGCGTCACCCTTCGCCTTGACGTCGAGCACCAGTCCGAGCTTCACGCCGCCCTTGCCGTCACCCTTGAGAACGATCCGGTCGGGCGCGTCGTACTCCTTGATCGTCCACTTCACGCGGTTGCGCAGTCCCTTGACCGTCACGACGGAACTGATTTCGGTGCCCTCCGTGAGGGTCTCGGGCAGCTCGCCCCGCCAGCCGTCGTGGACGACGAACCACTGGTCGAAGTCCTGCAGATTCGACGCCTTGTCCCAGGTGTCCTGGGGGCTGAGAGGAACATCGGTCTTGACCGTCAGTTTCGCCATAGGGGCAGCCTAACGGCCTGTGAGTACTTGTTAACCGCGGGCGGTTGACAAGTACTCACAGGCGCAGCATCAGTGCGAGACAGCCTTCTCCACACCGACACCGGTGAGCGAACGGACCTCCATCTCGGCCTGCTTGGCGGGGTCCTCCGCCTTGCCTCGGCCGATGTAGGTGCCGACGATGCCGAGCACGAACGCCAGTGGGATGGAGACGATGCCCGGGTTGGCGAGCGGGAAGAAGTCGAAGTCGGCGTTCGGGAACATCGACGACGGCTTGCCGGACACGGCCGGGGAGAACACGATCAGCAGGAGGCAGCTGATCAGGCCGCCGTAGATGCTGAACAGCGCGCCGGTGGTGTTGAACTTCTTCCAGAACAGCGAGTACAGCAGCGTCGGCAGGTTGGCCGAGGCGGCCACCGCGAAGGCGAGCGCCACCAGGAAGGCGATGTTCTGGCCCATCGCCATGATCCCGAGGACGATCGACACGAGACCGACCACGACGACCGTGATCCGGGAGACCCGCACCTGCGACTCCTCCGACGCGTGCCCGCGCTTGATGACGCTGGCGTAGATGTCGTGGGCGAACGACGCGGACGCCGTGATCGCCAGGCCCGCCACCACCGCGAGGATGGTTGCGAACGCGACGGCGGAGATGATCGCGAGGAAGATGGTGCCGCCGAGTTCGAACGCGAGCAGCGGCGCCGCCGCGTTCTCCTTACCGGGTGCCGCGAGGATGACGTCGGGGCCGACCATCTTGGCCGCTCCGTAGCCGAGGACCAGCGTGAACAGGTAGAACGCGCCGATCAGTCCGATCGCCCACGTGACCGAGCGGCGGGCCTCCTTGGCAGTGGGGACGGTGTAGAAGCGCATCAGCACGTGCGGCAGTCCCGCGGTGCCGAGGACCAGTGCGATGCCCAGTGAGATGAAGTCGAGCTTGCTCATCGAGCTGATGCCGTACTTGGCGCCGGGAGCGAGGATGTCGCGGCCCGCGATGGCCTCGTTCGTGCTGCCGCTGACCGTCGCCTGTGCGTCGGCGAGCAGCTGGGAGAAGTTGCCGCGCACCGCGAACAGCACGAGGAAGAACATGACACCGGCACCGGCGACCAGCAGCACCGCCTTGACCATCTGGACGTAGGTGGTGCCCTTCATGCCGCCGACGAGGACGTACACGATCATCAGCACGCCGACGACCGCGACGACGATGCCCTGGCCGACCTTCCCGTCGATGTTCAGCAGCAGGGCGACGAGTCCACCGGCGCCCGCCATCTGCGCGAGGAGATAGAACAACGAGACCACCAGCGTGGACAGCGCCGCGGCCATCCGGACGGGACGCTGCTTGAGCCGGAAGCTCAGCACGTCGGCCATCGTGAACCGGCCGGTGTTGCGCAACAGTTCCGCGACAAGAAGCAGGGCCACCAGCCAGGCGACGAGGAAGCCGACCGAGTACAGGAAGCCGTCGTAGCCGTACACCGCGATGGCACCGGCGATACCGAGGAACGACGCCGCCGACAGGTAGTCGCCGGCGATGGCGAAGCCGTTCTGCGGTCCGGAGAACTGTCCGCCGCCGGTGTAGAAGTCCGAGGCCTTCTTGGTGGTGCGGCTCGCCCGGATCACGATGGTCATCGTGATCACGACGAACGCCACGAAGATGGCGATGTTGAGGAGCGGGTTGCCGACGTCGGTGGCGGCGGCGAGTGTGGTGATCACTTGAGCGGTCCTTCCAGCTCTTCGCGGATCGCGGCGGAGCGGGGATCGAGTTCCCGGTTGGCGAACTTCACGTACAGCGCGGTGATCACGAACGTGGTCACGAACTGGCCGCCGCCGGTGTAGAAGTCCGAGGCCTTCTTGGTGGTGCGGCTCGCCCGGATCACGATGGTCATCGTGATCACGACGAACGCCACGAAGATGGCGATGTTGAGGAG
>SEEV01000344.1 GCA_004211695.1 Rhodococcus sp. (in: high G+C Gram-positive bacteria) | reverse complement strand
CCGTCCACCCCGCCCACCACGTCCCAGCCGGGGGTCACCGACCCCGCGGCTCCGGCCCCGGCAAAGGCGGCTCCCCCGCAGGCCCCGCTGGCTGTCCCGGGCGGCGAAGCCGCGGTGCCCGCTGCCCCTGACCTGGCGCTGGACGGCAACGCCCCGGCAGCGCCTGCGGCCGAGGGAGTCGGCAACGAGGCGCAGGCCGCCCGGCCGGCGACCGTGTGGATCGACCCCGACGACATGCCGAGGGCGCACCAGGCACCCGTCGCCCCCGCACTGCCCGTGCCGAAGCCGGTGGTCGAGGTGAACGCGGCCGTCGACACGCCGGTCGGCGCGGTTCCGGTAGCCGTCAACGGTCGCCAGTACGGCAACCCCGAGGGATACGTCGGCACCATCGGCTGGCGGATCGGTGACGCCACCGGCACCGCGGGTATCGCCGTCGACCCGTCGTCGCCGACGGCCGCCACCGTCTCCGCATTCTCCGCCGACTCCGAGGCCGAGCACCCCACCAACTGGTCTGCGCCCGTCGACGTCACACCCATCGCCGCGGCGATCTCGGATGCGGCCGACCGGTACCCGGCCTTCGGGCAGCTCGTCGAGACGATCGCGGCTCTGCCCGCACCGCAACTCCCGCAGCTGCAGTCGACCGACAGCGGTCCGGCTTCCACCACGATCGGCGGCGTCAACGTGCGCAGCCAGGCAACGCTGCACGTGTGATCCGATTCCCTCGCGCGGTGCCCGCCTGGGGTCGGCTCCGCGCGAGGGAATGAGGTGTGGAGGATTCAACTGTGACAGAACTGCCGAACAGGGCACCCCTCGACCGCTTCTCGCACTGGTTCCCACCCTTCGCGTCGGCCGCGGCACCGAGGTCGACGGTTCCCGCCGCGGAACCCGAACAACCCCCTGCTCCGACGTGGCTGACCCCGGGTGACGAGCCCGCTCCCATCTCAACCGTTCGCGCAGGCCGCGGCAAGCAGAGACTCGTGGTCGCCGGTGCTGCCGCGGCGGTGATCGCCGTCGTCGCCGGTGTGGTCGCCGTCTTCAGCTCGATGTCCGGCGATGCCGGTGGAACCCCTGTCGCCGCCGACGATTCGGGCTGGTGCGTCCCATCCCGCGACGGCTCGACCGTCGTCGGGAACGATCCCGGCGGGACCTCCGACGGCGTCGCCGCGATCCTGGCCTTCGACCACGCCTACTACGTCCAACGCAGCGGCGCGAAGGCCCGCGCGGTAGTCACACCCGATGCGCCCCTCGGGTCGGCCGAGACCATCCAGGGCGGCATCGACTCGGTGCCCGAAGGCACCGAGCACTGCCTCGCCATCACCGAGACCGCACCGGGCCGCTACGCGGTGACACTGTCCGAAGTGCGGCCGGACGGGTCGACGAAGAAGTACGAACAGGTCGTGACCACCGCGGACCGCGACGGACGCACCTACATCACATCCATTGGAGATGCCAAGTGACCGACGGACTGCTGCAACCACTTCCGGTGTCGATCCTCGTTCTCGGAGCATGCGGAGGTGCGGGGGCCACCACGACGGCGGTCGGGCTCGCCAACACCGCCGCGGTGCGGGGCAATGCGGTCGTCGCCGTCGACGCCACACCGGCCGGCGGCGACGTCGCCGAACGGGGCGCCGATGCGGTGCTCTCCGTGAGCGGGCTCGAGCAGGTGGTCGCGGCATCGGCGGCCGGCCCCGTCGCGGACGACGTGTTCGACGGGTACTGCTCCCGTACGAGCGCCGGCACCCGCATCCTGAACCGCATCGGGAACAAAACAGCGGTTGCATCCGAATTCCACACTCTCACAGCGGCTCTGCGTTCCCTCGGCGTCAGCGCCGTCCACGATCTCGGGTACCGGCTGCGCGCCGAATATCTGGCGCCGCTGCTGGCCACACCGTCACCCATCGTTCTCGTCGTGCCGTGCCGGGCGGACGCATTCAATCGCCTGCGCGCGGCGTTGCAGTCGATCGGTGACACGCTCGGCGAACCCGGACTCGCCCGCACCATCGTCACCGTGTCGAACCAGGATCCCACCGGCTGGCAGGTAGACGTCGATCTTCTCCGCGAATACCTGGGCGGGCAGGTGTGGGGGATCGAAACCATCCCCTACGACGAACATCTGGGCATGGGCATCGTGATCGATCACGGCCTGCTGGCACCGGCGACCCGGGCGGCGTACGAGCGGGTCTCCGCGGCGGCGTCGGCGGTGGCCGAAGGTCGTCCCGAACGGGTCTGAGACATCGCGACCGCTACCTACATCCGCATACGTTTTGGCCATCTTCACCCGCAATTGCGTGCGCGTCTGCCCATCGGTGTGCAAACGCGGCAAACGCGACAACAACGCCGCTAACCCCTCACCCCTCCAGCAGTGCCTTCAACGTCTGCAGGTCGGCGGTGACCGCTGCGACGTCCTGCGCGAATTCTTCGGCAGTCACTCCGTCTCGTCGCCGGATGGTGAAGACGACTTCGCTGTGGTCGCCATCGGGGATGACGCGCACGGGGTTGTAGACGGTGTCGCCGCTAGGGAGGGTGACGTAGTGGTCGAGGACGCCGTAGTCGTTGGTGGGCGCGAAGGTGACGGAGACCTGCCCCATCGGGGAGTCGGCGAGCCATCGATCGCCGTCGCGGGTGATCGTGGTGCTGAGGCCTGCCGCCCAGGCCGGGAGGTTGGCCGGGTCGCCGGCGTAGGCGTACACGTCGGCGGCGGACCGGGCGATGAACACGCTGACATGAGTTGATTCGGTGGTCATGGCTCCCAGCATCCCCGCTGTGGCCGACGGATGATTGAAGAAATCGGACCCGGGTGTGCTCGACGTCCGAAACCTTCAATGCAAGTCCGCCGGAGGCCGTTAGCGTTCTCGACATGACCGCAACATTCAGTGCCATCGAACTGGTCGTCGCCGATCTGCCTGCGTCGCTCGCGTTCTACCGGCGACTCGGCCTCGACATTCCCGCCGACGCCGATCAGGCGCCCCACGTCGAATTCGGGCTTCCCGGCGGAATCCGCCTGCTATGGGACACGATCGAGACGATCCGCTCGTTCACACCCGATTGGACCGAACCCACCGGCGGGCATCGCCTCTCACTCGCCTTCGACTGCGGAACCGCCGCCGACGTCGACAGCCTCTTCGACGAGGTCACCGCCGCCGGCTACGACGGACGGAAGAAACCGTGGGACGCACCGTGGGGGCAGCGCTACGCCACCGTCGACGATCCCGACGGCAATCCAGTCGACCTGTTCGCCGCGCTCACGCCGTGACCAGTTGACCGAAGGTGCGTCCGGTCAGGTCGTGGGCCTCGCGGATCAGGTGGGCCTGGTCGGCGAACCCGGCCATGCCGGCCGCCTGCGCTGCGGGAATCGACGAACCCGCCAGCCCCAGCGCCGACTGCAACCGGAGGATCCGGGCCAGCATCTTCGGCCCGTACCCGAACTGGCGTCGGCACAGGCGGTGCAGCTGGCGTTCGCCGACCCCGATCCGGTCGGCCACCTCCCGGATGGACGTCTGCTGCTCCAGCAGGCCGACGATCACAGGAATCCGGCCGTCCGGCGGCGGCCCGAGGACTGCGCGAGACCGCGCGAACTCCTCGAGCGCCCGGCCGGGGTCGGTGTCGTCGACGATCCGGCCGAGGAATTCCGCAGTCGCGCGATCGCTCAGCACCTCGTCGAGCGGCACCCGAAGGTTGGCCAGCTCCTCTGCCGGCGTTCCCAGAAGATCCGGCAGTGTTCCTGGGGAGCAACGCAATCCGACGTAACGGTCGCCCTCCCTGCTGCGGGTGAGATACGGGCGGGAGTCGGGACCGGCCACGACGACGTCGCCGTTCATCCAGATGAGGTCCATGCAGCCGTCGGGCAGGATGGCAGCCTCACCCGCCGCGGCGGTCTTCTGCCACACCACAGCGCCGGGGAACACCGACCGCCGCTCCGTGTACATGCCCCCATGCTAGGCAGCCGCCACGACATTCCGCGCGCCGTCAGATCTCCGGCTCAATCACGTGCAGGTCCGGCTCCCAGTCGTAGACGACGGCGGTCCGCAGCAGAATGTCCTGCAGCGACCGGCGCCGGCTGTCGACTGCCGCCCACAACAATCCGAAGCCGAACATCACGTACAGCACCGCCCGGACGAAGGCGCGCAGCCAGCCGATCAGTTCGCCGTTGCGACTGACCACCCGCAGCCCCATCGTCACGGCACCGACGGTGCGGCCGCTCACCGCCCAGCACGCCGTCAGGTACAGCACCGCCACGGTGATGAACAACGTCACGGAGAGCACGGCGTTGGCGTCGGGAAACGAGAATTCCTGCGGTGAGAACAACAAGCGCACGAACAGCGCGCCCACGTAGATGCCACCCATGACGGCGAGGACGACCCCCAGATCGATGCCGCAGGCCAGCCCCCGGGTGACAATTCCGGCGGAGCGATGGGCCGGCGCGTTCATGCATCGCCCGGTTCGGCGGGTTCATCGTGTCCGCGCCCGAACAACTTGCCCACGAATCCGGCGACGGCGTCGTCGGCCTGCATGCCCTGGGTCCGCACCCCCCGGACCGCCTCGTTGGACATCGAGTCGGTCGACTCGCGGATGATGCGCGGCAGGTCGACCCCCTCGATCACGGTGTCCGCCAGAACCACCAGGTCGACGCGTCCGATGACGGAATCCACGTCGACACGATCGACGATCGCGTCGACGTCCACCCGCGCGGCGACGGCGTCGATGTCGACGCGATCGAGAATCTGCGGGATGTCGAGGCGGGCGGCGATGGCGTCCACGTCGACCCGGTCGATGATGCGCTGGATGTCGATGCCCTCGGCGACGACGTCGAGGTCTACGTGATCACGGACGATCGCGGTGAGATCCACCTCCTGCAGCGCAACCTGCACGACCTTCCGCAGCACCGCGTGCAGCACCCGATCCGCGAGTTCGTCGGCACTGCGCAGCGTCTCGGCGCCGCGTTCCTCCAGGGTGATCAGGAGCGGGTCGACTCCCGGCAGGAGCCGCGCCGCCTCGACGCCGAATCCGAACGCACGCTGTAACGCACCACCGGCCGTCGCGGCGGCGCCGGCCGCGAGTCGCAACGGATCGAGGGCTCTCCTGCCGTCCATACTTCGATATCCAAGCCCGTCGGCGGCGGGGGCGCACGACTTCCCGAATATGGTTACCCGGTCGGTGCGTGCGGGCCGTGCACGATGCGCGGGGACGGCCGGTCGCCGGACCGTTGGGGAGCCCAGTCGGCGAGTTCGGCGATCAGCTCGGCAACCCGATCCGAGCACCGGGCGGGATCCGGTGCCGGGCCCAACCCGAGCCCCTCGACCACCAGGACGTTCCCGGGGGTGAGACCGTGGACGCCGAGCGACCACCCGAAGGTGCGGTTCCAGGCCAGAACGGCTTTCCGACCGCGGTAGTAGGGGATCTCGCTGGACAGTGTCACCACCGCGTCGAATGCGGGAGTGCACCACCAGTCGACCGACAGGGCATCCACCGTCGCCGCGACGGAACCGACATACTCACCGACGTTCGCCGAGCTCGTGGCCCGGACCTGGCTGACGCTCATATTCAACCCACTCTCGACGTTCGCAGTAACCCAGCAGAGGAAGCCGGACGTCAGGTTCACACCCGAGTCATTCGTCACGGACCGCCGCGAGGACGGGTTCGGGGTCTGCGACGAGGCTTCTACTTCATCGTCGGGCCGGAGCGACGTGCCCGGTAGCCACCCTGGGGTGGGCATACCCCACCCTCGAACACGGGCGTGCTGCTGCACGGCTAACGGAATCCGGTGCCGCACCGACACACACGGCACACGGCACACGGCACACGGCACACGGCACACGGACCCGAAGGAGTATCCGATGGCCGACAGGATCCGCAGGTTTCTCGCCGGAGCGGCCGCATCGTCCGCGCTCGCCGCCGCGGTGGTCGCGGCCGGCGCCGCACCCGCCCAGGCCGAACCCTCGGCCGACTGTCACACCGCCACCACGCCGACGTCCGGCACCTCGCACTGCACGGCGAACGACGTGCCCGCCGGCAGGACCGCGGTCCACATCGGGACCGTCGAATGCTTCGGCCTGACGCCGCGGGCGATTCCCGGACCCGGCGGTGTCACGCACATTCCGTGGATCCAGGGCTATCGCCGCGACGGCGTGTGGGTTCCGACCGGAACCCCGTCGACCGGATCGTGCATCGGCGGGATCGGCGCCCCGTGGTGGGAGGTCGGCATCTCGACCGGCGCCTTCACGACCTGCGGGCTGCAAGAGGGGATCGTCACGTACGTCAGTGTCGGCTGCAACCCGATCCGCCCGCAGTAGGGCACTGTTCACTCACACCAGTCAACGAAACGAGGCCACGAACTCGGTGGAGTTCGTGGCCTCGATGTCGCGATTCCGGAGAACCGCTTGTGGTGGGCGAAGGGGGACTTGAACCCCCACGTCCCGAAGGACACTGGCACCTGAAGCCAGCGCGTCTGCCATTCCGCCACTCGCCCGAGCGACCCGGAAACATTAACACGTGGTCGCCAGAAATCACGATTCGTACAGGTCAGGACCCGAAAAGGCTACGAAAACACCCGTTCAGGCAAAGACCGATATCATGCAAAGGCGTAGACCCGTGTCGTAGCCCGAGGCAATGACAGTACCGTGGGATACGCGTACGGCAGTGCCGCGACACGGACATGTCTCGTCACGGCCACCGCGCACCGAAGACAGAAGGCCCGACAGTCAGGCAACCGTGAGGAGGTTCCGATGGGGATAGTTCAACGTTTCGAGCGGAAACTCCAGGGAGCCGTCGGCGACGCGTTCGCCCGGGTCTTCGGCGGGGGCGTGGTGCCGCAGGAGGTGGAGGCCGCGCTTCAGCAGGAGGCCTCCGACCGGATCCAGCAGTTGGACGGCGGGCACCTGCTCGCGCCGAACAGCTATGTCATCGCCATCAACAATTCGGACCACGAAGAACTTGCCGCCGACAGAGATCTGACGGTCAAGGCCTTCGCCCGACACCTCGAAGACTTCATTCGCGACCAGGGCTGGCAGACGTATGGTCCCATTCATGTCGCGTTCGAACCGTCGCCTTCACTGCACACCGGGCAGTTC
>SEEV01000343.1 GCA_004211695.1 Rhodococcus sp. (in: high G+C Gram-positive bacteria) | reverse complement strand
CGCGGGCCTGCCCAGGTAGACGTCCGAATCCGCGCGATCAAATATCCGGTGTCCCGCACCGGTACGCCGAAAACCGCAACCGACCCTCCGACGCCGCCGAACGCACCCCGCCACCGACACGCCCAGGTACTCCGCGGCCTCCCCAATCCGCCTGCCGCAGAAAGTAGTAGATACTACGAGATAGTCATGGAATTTCGATCAACAGCGGGAAGCCTGATGATCGCCGGCCTGAGCACCCACCTACCGTCGGCGATGAGCGACGGACTGATGGCGAACGGGGTTCCCGCGGCGCAGGCCACCCAGATCGCGAACCTGCCTACCGTCGCCGTGCTGTTCGCCGCGTTCCTCGGCGTCAACCCGATCAAGGAACTGCTCGGCCCCCAGCTGTCCTCGCTCACCGAGCAGCAACAGGCGCACCTGACCGGCCTCGACTTCTTCCCTCAGCTGATTTCCGGTCCGTTCGCCGACGGCCTCGCCATGGCGTTCGCCTTCGCGATCGTCGCGTGCGTGATCGGCGGGATCGCCTCACTACTCACGGGACCGCAGAAGAAACCCTCCGCCGACGAACCGCACGAATCGGTCGGCGCGGAACTCGCCGGAATCGCCGGTGAGGCCGGATTCGGCCCGAGCGAACTCGTCGACGACCATCCGGCAACCGCGCGGGCGGCCTCCGGGGGACACCCAACCCGTTAGGCTGAAAACCATGCCGACGGACCGCGGACTCAAGTTCATGAACGCCGCCCATCGCGCCCTGCTGCGCGTTACCGGTGGCCGGGTCGGGCGGAGTTTCGGCAAGATGCCGGCGGTGGAGTTGACGACCGTCGGCCGCAAGACCGGGAAGGTGCACAGCGTCATGCTGACCGTGCCGGTGCGGGAGGGCGACACCCTCGTGGTGGTGGCCTCACGCGGCGGCGACGACCGCCACCCCTGCTGGTTCCTGAACCTCCAGGCCAACCCGGTGGTCCAACTCTCGCTCCAGGGAAACCCTGCGCAGTCCATGCGCGCCCACGTGGCAACCGCCGAGGAGCGGGCCCGTCTGTGGCCGAAAGTGACCGCCGCCTACAAGGGTTACGCGGGCTATCAGAAGAAAACGGACCGCGAAATTCCGCTGGTTCTGCTCGACCCCACATCCTGACGTTGTCACCGTCCGGAGAACACGGTTCGGTTGCAGTCCGGCATACGTCGCCGGATTCACCCTTGACCTCGACCTGAGCCTTATACATTGGCGCATTCCGGGCGGGCAAGGGTTGGGAGCGTACGTGAACACAGACGATGCTGCGCCACGCATGTCCGGCACCCGGCACCTCCCGCGGCGCGGATGGATCGTGACGGCCCTGACGCTCCTCGTTCTCATGGTGGCACCAGCGCCCACGGCGAGCGCCGAGGCGATCGTGCAACCGGTGGCCGCGGACCCGAGCGTCGTCCGCGCGTCCGACGGCATGTTCTACATGTACACAACGGCCGACGACTGGGGCGACGGTCAGGGCATGCACAACATGTCGATCTTCAAGTCCGCCGACCTCATGGACTGGATGTACCTCGGGGACGTCTTCCCGGACCGGCCCGCGTGGCACCCGGACGGCAAGCTCGCGTGGGCGCCGAACGTCCTCGAATCCGACGGTGGGTACAGCCTGTACTACTCGCTCTACGACGAGTCGAATCCGTGTATCGGCCTCGCCACCGCCGACAGCCCCACCGGACCGTGGACCGACCTCGGGCGGCCGGTGTTCTGCGCCCACGACGTGGGTGTCGGCGGCACCATCGACCCGTTCGTGTGGGACGACGGCACCACCAAGACCATGTTCGTCGGCAATTTCCAGGGCGTCCACGCCATCCCGCTCAGCGCGGACGGGACCGCGGCGGCCGGCGAACCCGTGCGGGTGGCGGACGAACGCTTCGAAGGCCCGTACGTCGAGTTCCACGACGGCTACTACTACCTGTTCCTGTCGGCGGGCAATTGCTGCAACGGCGCCGACACCGCCTATCGGGTGCTGGTCGGCCGGTCGGAGGCGCTGACCGGGCCCTACCTCGACCGCAAGGGCCAGGACCTGAACGACGGCGGCGGCGCCCTCATCCTCGCGGGCAGCGAACCGTGGGCCGGTCCGGGCCACAACACGGTGGTGTCCGACGACGCCGGCTCGGATTGGATCGTGTATCACGCCATTCCGCGGGACAACCGGGATCTGCCCAGCGGCGCGCGGCGACGCGAGGGGATGATCGACCGGATCGTGTGGGCCAACGGGTGGCCCGAGGTCGGCGACGGATCGCCCGCATCGACCGGACCGGCGAACCCCGACACCGACCTGCCGGTGCGGGTCACGCTGAGCGGCGACTCGGACCTCACGCTGCCGGCGGACGGCGGGGCGGTCGACGCCACGATGCTCGTCGAGGCTCCCGAGGACCGCCCCTACGCGGGGCAGGTGTGGGTCAGCGCGGTCTCCCCCGACGGCCGCACCAGCGACCCGTTCTACGGGCCGGTCGACGTCGACCTGCAACCCGGCGAGGTGCTCGAGGAGGCCGTCAGCTACGCCGTCCCCGGTGATGCGGTGGCCGGCACCTACTACGTCTACGCGTTCGCGGGCAGCTTCCCCGACGAGACCGTCGAGTTCGGCACCGTCCACGCCGTGAAGTCGGGCGGCGAGCCGAAGATCAGCCCGGTCCGCTCGGTGTCCCTGCACGTCGGCAGCATCGCGCGTCGCTGACGATCCCTCGGTACGGATCGACCGAAACAACCGATTCAGTTCCCAATAGAACGATTCGCTACGGAATCAGTGAAACTTTCTGCGAATTGCTATTGAAATAGTGGCGCGCTCACGTCAGGATAGGGAACCACGGTGACGTGCCTCACACGCCACCTTTCGGTCATCCCGCCAACAAAGGTGCTTCATGCAGCAGACAGTGTTCGAGAAGAATCAACCGAACGCCAAGGTCGTCGACCATGCGCTCCGGCGCACCCGGTTGGCACCGTTCTGGATCGAGGACGTCTCCGACACCCCCACCTACCCGTCCGCCTCGGCCGACGCCTCCTACGACCTGGTGGTCGTCGGCGGCGGGTACACCGGACTGTGGAGCGCGCTCCTCGCGAAACAGCGCCACCCCGACATGTCCGTCGCCCTCGTGGAAGGCGAAACCATCGGATGGGCGGCCTCCGGCCGAAACGGCGGATTCGTCGAGGCCAGCCTCACCCACGGCAGCGAGAACGGTCACCGACGCTGGCCGGACGAGATCGACACACTCGAATCGCTCGGGCTCGAGAACCTCGACGCCATCGAGAAGACCGTCCACACTCTCGGCCTCGACTGCGATTTCGAACGCAACGGCGCGATCTCCGTCGCGATCGCCGACTACCAGGCCGATGAAGTGCTCGCCACCCCGTCGAGCGCTACCACCACGGTGCTCGACGGCCCCGCGATGCGCGCGCAGGTGAACTCACCCACCTACCTGGCCGGCGTGTGGGACAAGCAGTCCACCGCACTGGTGCACCCGGCCAAACTCGCCACCGAACTCGGCCGGGCCTGCGCGGAGCACGGCGTCGAGATCCACGAGCACACAAAGGTTCTCGACCTCGTCCGCTCCCGATCGTCGTCCCGCGTCGGCGTCCGGACGTCACGCGCGACCCTGTCCGCCGGTCGAGTCATCCTGGCGACCAACGCCTTTCCGTCTTTGCTGAAGCGGTACCGGCTGCACACGGTTCCGGTGTACGACTACGTGCTCATGACCGAGCCGCTGTCCGATGCGCAGCTCGCGGAGATCGGATGGTCTGCCCGGCAGGGCATCGCCGACATGTCCAACCAGTTCCACTACTACCGCCTCACCCGCGACAACAGAATCCTCTGGGGCGGATACGACGCGATCTACCACTTCGGGCGGGGAATGCACCACGACCTCGAAGACCGGCCCGAGTCGCACGCGCGGCTCGCCAGCCACTTCTTCACGACGTTCCCGCAGCTCGAGGGCCTCGAATTCACCCACAGGTGGGGCGGCGTCATCGACACGTCGACCCGCTTCTGCTCGTTCTTCGGTTCCGCGGCGAAGGGTCGCATCGCCTACGCCGCCGGCTTCACCGGTCTCGGTGTCGGCGCCTCCCGCTTCGCGGCGAACGTCATGCTCGACAAGGTCGCCGGCCAGACCACCGCGCTGACGGAGCTGAAGATGGTGAAGTCCATGCCCCTCCCCTTCCCGCCCGAACCGTTGGCTGCGGCCGGCATCAACGCCACCCGGTGGTCGCTCGATCGCGCCGACCACACGCAGGGCCGACGGAACGTCTTCCTCAAGGCACTCGACGCCGTGGGATTGGGATTCGACTCGTGACCGACGTCCGCACCGACGAGTCCGCCTGGCAATCCGGCACGCACACCGAGGCTCACACCGCCGATCTCACCTACCAGCGCCTCCCCGCCGATCAGGTTCTCAGCGGACCGGCACCGATGGTCGGCGAACGCCTGCTCGGTGACATCGCGGGCACCACCGTCGGGATCTGGGAAATCGAGCCCAGCATCTCGTCCGACGTCGAGGTCGACGAGGTGTTCGTGGTGCTCAGCGGCGACGCGACAGTGCAGTTCGAGGACGGCACCCCGGATCTCGAACTGCGACCGGGAAGCGTCGTCCGCGTGCAGACCGGTCAGAAGACCCGGTGGATCGTGCGCGACACCCTGCGGAAAGTGTTCGTCGCCGCCACGTAGCCACGAAAACCACCGCACCCCTTTACTACACCTGCACGGGCACGTCTGCCCGCAGCCGCACACCTCGAGGGAGTATGAATGAGCATTGCCGAACCGCCGCCCTTGAAGACCCCGCCCTCGACCACCCAGACCCAGTCGCACAGCCCCGCAAAGGGGCTCAACAGTGGCGCACTGGGATTGATCGGCAACACCGTGATCGGGCTGTCCTCGGTCGCCCCCGCCTACAGCCTCGCCGCGACGCTCGGCTATGTCGTGCTGGCAGTGGGCGACAAGGCACCGTCGATGTTCCTCATCGCCTTCATCCCCATGTTGCTGACGGCGTTCGCCTACCGCGAACTCAACCGCGACACCCCGGATTGCGGCACGTCGTTCACCTGGGCCACCAAGGCTTTCGGTCCCTGGATCGGCTGGATGGCGGGATGGGGACTCGCGGTCTCCGCGATCATCGTCCTCGCCAACACCGCGGAGATCGCCGCGATCTACCTGTTCGAGGTCGTCGGGTTGCACGGGGCGGCCGAATCGCTCACCGCGAAAGTCCTACTGGGTTGCTTCTTCATCGCGGCCATGACCTACGTCAGCTTCCGGGGCATCCTCATCAGCGAACGACTGCAGAACGTGCTGATCGCCGTGCAGTTCGCCGTCCTCATCGGGGTCAGCGTCCTCGCACTGACGAAGGTCCTCGGCGGCACGGCCGGACCGCAGGCGGTCACCCCGAAACTCGACTGGATCATCCCGACCGGCGTCTCGATGTCCGACGCCGCCCAGGCGATCATCCTGTGCATCTTCATCTACTGGGGTTGGGACGCATGCCTGGCCGTGGGTGAGGAGACGAAGGACTCCGAGCGGACTCCGGGACGCGCCGCGATCTTGACGACGGTCATCCTCGTGGCCACGTACGTACTGGTCGGGTACGCCGTCCAGTCGTACGCCGGCTTCGGGGACACCGGAATCGGACTGAACAATCCCGAGAACGTCGACGATGTGCTGACCACCCTGGGCGGACCGGTCGCCGGACCGTGGGCCGCATCGTTGCTGCTGCTGACGGTATCGATCTCCGCGCTCTCGTCGACGCAGACCACCATCCTGCCGACGGCCCGCGGCACGCTGTCGATGGCGGTGTACGAAGCGCTGCCGCGCCGGTTCGCCTCGGTGCACCCCCGCTACATGACGCCGGGCTTCGGAACCCTGGTCATGGGGGCGTCGGCACTCCTGTTCTATCTGGTGCTCTCGTTCCTCAGCGCCAACGCGTTGCAGGATTCGGTGGCGTCGCTCGGCCTCGCGGTCGCCTTCTACTACGGCATCACCGCCTACGCGTGCGTCTGGTACTTCCGCCGAACACTGTTCGCCTCGACACGAAACCTGTTCATGCGCGGCATCCTGCCGCTGCTCGGCGGCCTGTGCATGACGTGGGCGTTCCTCCAGAGCGCCGTCGACATGCTCAGCCCCGACTACGGATTCACCGCCTTCGGCCCGTTCGGCGGCGTGTTCGTCCTCGGCGTCGGAATGCTGGTCGTCGGAATCCCGCTGATGCTGCTGTGTTTCGCGACCGGCACCCGGAACTTCTTCCGCGGCCAGACCCTCACCGCCGACACGGAGGTGAAGGTGCCCGAGTCCTGATCCACCGCACCGACGTCACCGGGAAGAGGCGATAGTTTCCGAAATGTCCGAGCCGATTGTCTTCGACACGACGAGCAAGGGAAGATTCGACCATGTCTGAGCAGCCCGCGTCTCTCGATCCCGTGTCCAAGCAGATCATCGAGCAACTCCAGGAGGATGGACGACGGTCGTACGCGGCCATCGGCAAGGTCGTCGGATTGTCCGAAGCGGCTGTACGCCAACGCGTACAGAAGCTGATCGACACCGGTGTCACGCAGATCGTCGCCGTGACCGACCCCGTGCAAGTGGGATTCGCGCGCCAGGCCATGGTCGGGATCCGCTGCTCGGGAGACGTCACCGAGATCGCCGCCCAACTCGCCGACGTCGACGCCATCGACTACGTGGTGCTCACAGCGGGCGCCTACGACATCCTGGCCGAGATCGTCTGCGAGAACGACGACCACCTGTTGTCCGTGCTCAACAAAGAAATTCGCACCCTTCCCGGTGTGCTCGGCACCGAGACGATGGTGTACCTGAAACTTGTCAAACAGCAATATGATTGGGGAACCCGATGACTACGGTTACCACCGCTTCGCCTACTTCTCCGCGCCTCGACGCGGCCGCCCGCCGCCACCTGTGGGGTCATTTCTCCCGGCACGGGGAGAACATCACCCCGCCGATCATCACCCGCGGCGAGGGCGCCCGGATCTGGGACTCGAACGGCAAGAGCTACCTCGACGGACTGTCCGGACTGTTCGTCGTCCAGGCCGGACACGGCCGCACCGAACTCGCCGAGGCCGCCGCCAAACAGGC
>SEEV01000860.1 GCA_004211695.1 Rhodococcus sp. (in: high G+C Gram-positive bacteria) | reverse complement strand
GTTGAATTCGGTGCAGATCCGGTGCACAGGCACACACGTCAGGAGCTTCCCCCGCCAGTGACGACGACGAGACAGTTCGGCAGCGACATCCCGCACCTGCCGACCGACGAGCCCTACGGGAAGCGCGACGTCCCGCGCGGTCCCGCCCCGCTGTACCTCCGGGCACTCGCGGGACTGCTCGACATCGGGATAGTGGCCATCCCCCTCGTCCTCGGCTGGTACATCGTGGAGTCCCTCCGCGAAGACAACGGCGGCGGGCAGGCGGACCGGGTCGTGTTCGGCGGCGCCGCCGTCGCGATCGCCCTCGGACTGGCCCTGTGGAACCGCGGTTTCCGCGAAGGCAACACCGGCCAGAGTTCGGGGAAGGGCTGGGTCGGCCTGGTCACCCGCGACACCCACACCCAGGACGCGATCGGCCCGAAACGGTCGCTACAGCGGGTGTTCCGGCGTTCCGGAACCGAGGTCGTGCGGGAGAGCACCGCGTCCGACGAGGGCTTCACCGTCCGCGAGAAGGACGTGTCGGTCGCGGCGATCCGGCGACGTCGGCTCGTCGGGCTGGGCGTCCTCGTGGTCCTGCTCGGGTTGGTGCTCCTCGCCAGCGTCGCCGTCGGGGCGCGGCCGCTGTCGTTCGCGGAGATCTTCCATGCACTGTTCGACGCGGACGGTTCGCAGACCGACATCATCGTGCGCACACTCCGCGGCCCGCGCACCGCACTGGGACTCATCGTCGGAATGGCGCTCGGTGTCGCGGGCGCCCTCATCCAGGGGCACACCCGCAACCCGCTTGCCGACGCCGGCCTCCTCGGTCTCAACGCGGGCGCCGCATTCCTCGTGGTGCTGTCGATGTACCTGTTCGGGTTCAGCGCGCCCAGCGAATACCTGTGGTTCGCGTTCGCCGGGTCGTTCGCGGCGAGCGTGGTCGTGTTCGGGCTGTCATCGATCGGGAACGGGGCGGCGAGCCCGCTGAGCCTGGCCCTGGCCGGCGCCGCCGTCGCGTTCTTCCTGCAGGCGATGACCAACGCAATCATCATCGTCGACCAGTCCAGCCTCGACTCCTACCGCTTCTGGGTGGTCGGGTCCGTGGCCGGCCGCGGCTTCGACGTGCTGTGGCAGGTGCTGCCGTTCCTCGTCGTCGGACTGATCCTCGCCCTCGTCAGCACACCGGGCCTGAACGTCCTCAGCCTCGGCGAGGACGTGGCACGGTCGCTGGGCACGAACATCGCGGCCAGCCGCGCACTCGGCATCGTCGCGATCACCCTCCTCACCGGTGCGGCCACCGCGGCGTGCGGTCCGATCGCGTTCATCGGTCTCGTCGTCCCCCACGTCGCGCGGGCGATCACCGGCCCCGACTACCGGTGGCTGGTCCCCTACGCCGGGCTCCTCGGCGGCGTCATGCTCGTGACCGCCGACGTCATCGGACGCGTCGTCGTCCGGCCGGGTGAGTTGCAGGTGGGGATCGTGCTGGCCGTGTTCGGTGCACCGTTCTTC
>SEEV01000342.1 GCA_004211695.1 Rhodococcus sp. (in: high G+C Gram-positive bacteria) | reverse complement strand
AATCCGCAGATCCGGGTGATCGAGCATGCGCCGGTGCGCCGATGCCGCGACAAGATGTGTCCCACTCCGAGCAGGCCGCGGCATCGCCGTGTCCGTCGCAGTGCACCCGCCGCGACACCGCCGGTGGGGGTGAACCAGACAAAGAGTGTTCCTGCGCCCCAAGCGTCGGTGTGGGACACGGTACAACCCGCAACACCGCAGGGTGTTACGGGTAGCCGTGAAGAACATACATCTCCAACGCCAGCCACGTCAGTGGTAGGAAGTATGAGATCTATGTAGACGCTTTACGAGACCATGCTGCCGTGGGAGCGCGACAACGAGCTCGGGGCCGCGTTCGCCGACGTCTGGTGCGCCCTCCCGAAGGTCGTCTTCAGCCGCACGCTCGACAGCGTCCAGGGCAACGCCCGGCTCGCCGAGGCGTCGGTGGCCGACGAGGCTGCTGCGGCGCTCGACGCGACCGACAAGGACGTCTCGATCGGCGGCGCCGGCCTGGCCGCGGCAGCGATCGAGCTCGGCCTCGTCGACGAGCTGCGCATGTTCCGCAATCCGGTCGTCATCGGTGGCGGCACGCCCTTCCTGCCGCCGGTCACCGAAGACGTCCCGCTCGATCTGATCGAGACCAGGACGTTCGGCTCGCGCGTGATCTACGAGCGCTACCGGCGCGCCCGCGACGAGTCGGACTGACACCGCCGTCCGAGTCATCAGCGCCGCGCCGCACGGGAATTGCCGCGCTGCCCGACGTTCACGTCCACCCGGGGCGGTGCATGAATGGATGCAGGCAGAACGGATCCTCTTCGCATTCGTACAGGTCAATGGAGGGTGGGCCGGTAGATGAGCTCTTGGATGTGACCGTCGAGCGTCCGGTTCTCGACCAGCTCCAGGTCGAAGTCGGCCCCACCCCGGAAGATCGGGTCCAGCCCGGTCTGACCGGTAATGACGCGGAAGAGCGTCACCTGCACGCGGTCGACTAGGCCGGCGGCCATCAGCGACCGGTTCAACGACAGGCTGCCGTGCGAGCGCAACGGCACCTCGGACTCCTCCTTGAGCCGGGCGACGATGTCGACGGCGTCACCGCTCGCGACGGTCGCGTTCGGCCAGTCGAGGGGTCCTTCCAGCGTCGTCGAAACCACTGTTGCCGGCAGGTTCCTCATCCGAGTGACCCATGGGTCACGCACTTCGGACTCCTCGGTGCTCGCGGCCAGCATCTGCGCGAACAACCGATATGTGTTGGCCCCGAATACCATCCGCTGCTCCGCGCCGTACACCGCAAGGCGGCGGTCGAGCAACTCGGGGCCTTGCTTACCCCAGTAGCCGGTCCACTTGCCACTGGCGGCGCCGTAGCCGTCGAGGCTGGAAAAGACGTCGAAGGTGTAGGTCGCGGTCACGTCGTTCTCCTCGAGTGCGGGTTTGATCGGTTTGGGTACAGACCGGAAACCACTGCGAGACTCATCGCCGTCGGACTGGCCCGCGTCCTTCGTGCCGTCTCGCCGCCTCGCACGTGGACGGCGAGGCGACGTGATGGGCCCGTGCGGTGCATCGGCAGGTCAACTCTTGATGAGGTCGTCAATCTGGCCGATCGCCTGCGACGCGCCCTCGACCACGCCCATGTCGAGCACCTGCTGGAGACCGTCGGCGGTCTCATAGGTGCTGACATAGGTGGCGATGGTGCTGCCGCCCTTGTCCTGGAAGGAGTACTCGTTGGTGGACACTGGCATCGATTCGATCGGGGTGAAATCCGCATCGGCGAATCCGTCGGTGAAGCTGAAGCCGGTCGGCTCATCGACGGAGATGATGTTCCAGTAGCCCGCATGCTTGTCGCCCTCGGGGCCGGTCATGCAGTAGGTGACCCGACCGCCGGGTGTGAACTCATGGTCGACCACTGTCGCCGGGTACGTCGGTGGACCCCAAATCTTTTCGAGCTGGCGAGGATCAGCATAGATCTGCCAGATCCGCGCTCGGGGCGCGGCGAATTCGGCGGTGATGGTCAGGGTCAGTGCCTCGGTGTCATGACTGACGTTGGTGACAGGCATCGTTCATTCCTTCCGTTGGGGTTGCGTTGCGATCAGTTCGTCGATGCGTGCGATCCGCCCACGCCAGACCTGTT
The DNA here is from genome assembly GCA_004211695.1 of Rhodococcus sp. (in: high G+C Gram-positive bacteria). Classification (GTDB taxonomy): domain Bacteria; phylum Actinomycetota; class Actinomycetes; order Mycobacteriales; family Mycobacteriaceae; genus Rhodococcus_F. Next base: position 5,004 of record SEEV01000342.1, on the reverse strand, counting down.
CCAGCTCGGCGAGCATGGACGACACCGCACGAACTGCTTCCACATCGCCCGTGGCGAGTTGTTCACGGCCGCTGCGTCGTTTGACGAGTAAGCCGGACTTCTGGAGGACGGCGACGTGCTTCTGTACCGCAGCGAAACTCATGTCGTACTTCGCTGCCAGTGCCGAGACGGAATGCTCACCGGCCAGCACGCGACGCATGATGTCGCGCCTCGTTCGGTCGGAAAGCGCGTGGAACAGGGCATCGGCCTGGTCCTCATCTGTTTCTGACACAACCAAAATATACAACCAATCGGTTGTATGTGCAAGACCGCTGGGGCTTCGCCTCAGGATGCGCGCGGGCGGATGGCACGACGATGCTTCCGACTAACAAGACCTCCGCCCAACAGCCGTCGAGCCCGACGACACCGTCCACCCAGCGCCCCTCGATCGGCGCTTCGCCCCCAGTTCCATACCAAGATTCCGCACGCCCTCGGTCTCAGCGTCCGCGGCTGTCAGATCCAACCGATCGTCGACAGGTCAGCTGCGACGTGGATGATTCTGGTTTGTCTCACGGCTTGGCCACTGCATTCTGTCTCGAGTTTCCGGACATTTCTTCGGTCTTCACCGGCATGACAGAGGGAGGAGAGGTGGAGGAACATGGAACAAATGAAAACGGTTCGACTCCACGCCTATGGCGGACCGGAAAAGCTGGTCTACGAGGATGCTCCTATTCCGGAGTCTGCCGGGGACGAACTCCTGGTGCGGGTGCACGCTGCTGGGGTCAACGTGTTGGACTGGTTGCTGGGCGAAGGCGGGTTCGAACACTTTCCCGATGTTCCGCTGCCGTGGATTCCGGGGTGGGACATCTCGGGAGTAGTGGAAGTGGTCGGTAGCGGCGTCAGCGGGTTCCGGCAGGGCGACAGCGTCTATGGAATGGTTCGGCTGCCCGAACCCGGCAACGCCTACGCCGAGTACGCGGCAGTCCCCGCCGGTCAGGTCGTCGCCAAGCCGCCCAGCCTGGACCACATACAAGCGGCCGCGATGCCGATGACCGGATTGACGGCGTGGCGGGCCCTCTTCGACGAGGCCGGTCTACAACGAGGGCAACGCGTGTTGATCCATGCCGCCACGGGCGGCGTCGGCCATCTGGCCGTGCAATTTGCGAAGGCCCGGGGAGCGCACGTGGTCGCAACCGCGTCCGGCTCCAACCGGGAGTACGTGAACTCGCTCGGCGCTGACGAATTCGTCGACTACCGCGAGCAGCGGTTCGAGACGTCGGTGGCGCCGGTGCATGCCGTGATCGACACGGTCGGCGGCGAAGTCCAACAGCGGTCCCTCGACGTGCTGGAGCGAGACGGGGTTCTCGTCGCCCTGCCAGGAGAGGTCCCGGACGAGGTCAAGTCCGAAGCCGAGCGACGCGGTATACGGACGCGATACTTCAGCGTCGAACCGAACGCTGACACGCTGGCCAAGATCTCCCGGCTCGTCGATGACGGCAAAGTGCGGCCCACGGTCAGCTCGGTGTATCCGCTCGCCGGAGCGCAAGCCGCCCAGGAAGAGGGCCGGGCGGGACACGTCCGCGGGAAGCTTGTCCTCGACGCGACCATGGTCGCTACCTGACCACCGTTTACTCAACGAAACGAAGAACCCGTGAACCTGCAGAAGATCTACGGCAACCTGCTCACGCTGGCGACGCCACCCTCGCGGCCCTATCCGCCGCCATTGCGCGATATCCACTTCAAGCATGAAACGCGCTTGCCGACGGAAGCTGGCTCCCCGAGTTGGATTCGAACCAACGGACGCTCGATTAACAGTCCAGAGCTCTACCGCTGAGCTATCGGCGATCGGTGAACGGGGCGCTGTGTCTGCGGCTGCGGTGCCGCGGCCCGCATGCCATCCTCGGTAAATGGCACGAACGTGGTTGTCGGTGACGGTGGAGCTGATCGGCGGGCGCGGCGAGGAACTGTGGCCATGGCCCGGCCGCGTCTTCGCGGTCGGACCGTCGCACACCTTCATGGACCTTGCGAATGCGGTCAACGACGCCTTCGCCCGGTGGGACAGGTCTCACCTGTCGATGTTCACCCTTGCCGATAGACGAGTGGTCACCGACGCGGAGACCGGGGCCGAGATGGCTGAGTCGATCGATCGGCCCATCACGGAGCCGGTGGACATCGAGAGGGCCAAGGTCGCCCGCCTCCTGGGTCCTGGAGCGGAGTTCCAGTTCACCTTCGACCTCGGCGATGACTGGACCCACCGCTGCGTGGTCGGCCGCGACAAGATCGACCCCCTGGAAGTACTGGGAACCACGCCAGGCAAACCCCTGCCCTACTGGGGGTGGGGCAGCATCCCGGACCAGTACGGGCGCCGGTGGGCTGACGACGACGGGCAGAGCCGGGTGCCGAGCAGACCAACCCAGCCGCATCCGATGCTGCTCCATGCGTGGCCCGAAATGGAGCCGGCGCACCCGCTCGGCCTTTCCGAGCTGCGCCAAGCCATCGCGACAGATGATGCCGCCCACTTCCTCGCCGCGGTGAGGGGACATGACATCGACGACGCGCTGCAACAGGTGGGCGCCGGCATACCGATGGCACTGAAACAACGCCGGAAGCAGGCCGAGCCGGTGACCCTGTCGGTCATCAACCGGCTGGCTCGGCGCGCCGGCACAGGTGACGAGGTGCTGGCCGAGGACCTGCTCGCGTGCCTGCGCGACGAGCCGCTCGCAGGGCGGGTGGTGCCGGTCGACCTCGAGATGCTCGGCACCGCACTGGAGGGAGATCTGAGCATGTCGACCGGTGGCTACGTCGACCTGCGCACCGGGGACGTGTACGACGACAGCAGCACTGACCCGACGATGGTCGGGGAGGACGCCGCCGTCGACGTGGAGGAGGAGCCCGACCGTTGGCTCCGGTTCGACCGCACCGGCTCGCGGGACGGCTGGCGTGACATGGCGGCCTTCGCCGAGCGACATCATGATGCGGCGCTGCGAAAGCGGCTGGAGCGGGCGATCGAAGGCAAGGGCGCGTTCCACCGGTTCCGCGACCTGGTCCACCAGGAGAACCTCGCCGAACAGTGGTACGCCTTCTCCACCGACCGCCAACTGGGTCGTGCCCGCGAGTTCCTCGCCGACGAGGGCATTCGCGTGGGCTGACGGTCGGCCCACGCGGTGCCACCTGTGTCTCTGACCATCGTTACTTGTATTCCGCTGGCCTACAGAAGGATAACGACATTGCCGAGGCAGTGGACCCGACGCCTCGGCTGTTCGTCGGAGTTGCAACTGCCCCTCTCCAGATGTGCATTCTCTGCGGTCTTCTCGCAACGCGGTTCGGCTGGCGATGGGCCCGTCTGGGCAAAGCCGCTCCCCGCCAGTGGAGTGATTGTGTCGGAGTCCGAGTCGCAACATCACCTTTGCAGGCTTGTCACCGTCACTACTCCGCGGCATCGAAACCTGCTGAAACGGATGCTGTTCGAACACCTTCTCGAGCTGGGTGAGAGTTCGTATCAAGTGCGGTCGGACCAGGGAATCGCCACCGATCTCGCTGTGCGATGGCGGTGCGGATCCATCAACCCTTGTCGGCATTCCCGGCGCAGCGAAGACTCGAATCCATGAGAAATAAAGCAGTGGTCAGTCTCACCACCGGTCTCGAGGACGCCGAGAAGGTGACCGTTGCGTTTCTGGTCGCGGTCGGCGCGGCAGAACAACAGCGCGAGACGCAGATGTTTCTCACGAAGGAAGCGGTACGACTCGCACTCGACGGCACGATTCAGGGGGGCCTGCGAAGGCTGTCCGCCGCTTCCTGATCTGGCAGCCCGATACGAGACCGCGGGCGGCATCTACATGGTGTGTCCGATCTGTTTCGAGGCCAAGCACCTCGACAAGGACGCGCTGGTCTCCAACGCCGAACTCGCCGGGACGGTGCCGATGTGGAAGTGGATCGGCGACGAAGGGGCCGTCACGTTCAGTTACTGAACGGCGTTGGGTGTGGGGCGAAGTGGCCAGTTGGACTGCGCGACTGTATTCGAGTCCGACTCGTTCGGGCGTCGCGGGCGCACGACCCACGTACTCGTCGACACCGGGACCGGTGTCGAGGATGCGGTTGCACCGCTGGTGACCCGCGCGCTGTGAATCGACTCGGGAGGCGTCTGCCTCAGGGCCGTCGATATGACGCGTCGTCGCCGAGATCGGAACTCTGAACGCAGTCCACTGGTCTGCTGCTGGCAGAAAAACCCACGTGTATTGCTACGACCGCTGGAATCCGCCCACGCTCAAACGATGGCCTGGTCGCATCACCGGACTTCGCGGCAGCCCCCCGGTCCCTGGATGGGCATCAGAGTGGATTCAGACGGGCCTCGAGCAGGCAGAACTCGTTGCCTTCGGGGTCGGCCAGGACATGCCACTGCTCCTCCCCTGTCTGGCCGATGTCGGCCGGGCGAGCACCGAGCGCGAGAAGGCGTTCGAGCTCGGCGCTCTGATCGCGGTCGGTGGCGTTGACGTCGATGTGCAGCCGGGATTTCCCCTTCTCCGGCTCATCCCTGCGACTGAGAATGATCGTCGGCTGCGGACCGCCGAACCCTTCGCGCGGCCCGATCTCCACCGAGCCGTCGCCCTCGCGATCGAGCACGACGAAGTCCAGGACCTCGCACCAGAACCGCGCCAGCACCTCAGGGTCGCGGCAACCGAGCACGAGTTCACTGATACGACATACCACTATGAAAACCTACTCTCAGTCTGGGAACTGCAGGGGAGGCCATAAGCGAACCTCATGGCTCCCAGCATGCACCAAGTGGTCCGGATGAGGATCGGCGGATTCTGGCGGTCATCGCAACAGCAGTCGGTCCATCTCTTCGATGGGCGTGCGAAAGTCTAGCCGTTTCCGCGGGCGCTCATTGAGTTGCCGTGACACCCACTCCAGGTCCGCTTTCGAGTGCGCACTCAGGTCCGAGCCTTTGGGAAAGTACTGACGGAGTATGCCGTTCGTGTTCTCGTTGGTCCCGCGCTGCCAGGGTGCGTGGGGATCACAGAAGTA
>SEEV01000341.1 GCA_004211695.1 Rhodococcus sp. (in: high G+C Gram-positive bacteria) | reverse complement strand
GCTGGCCAACACGGTGATCGAGGACTGGACCGTGAGGCGCGTCGAAGCATGAGCGCCCGCGTCGGAGTCATCACTTTCCCCGGCACCCTCGACGACGTCGACGCCGCCCGCGCGGTGACGCTCGCCGGCGGCGAGGCCGTGAGCCTGTGGCACGGCGACGCCGACCTCAAGGGTGTCGACGCCGTCATCGTTCCCGGCGGCTTCTCCTACGGCGACTACCTGCGCTGCGGGGCCATCGCCCGGTTCGCGCCGGTCATGGGCAAGGTCGTCCAGGCGGCGCAGGGCGGCATGCCCGTCCTCGGCATCTGCAACGGCTTCCAGGTGCTGTGCGAGGCCGGCCTCCTGCCCGGCGCGCTCACCCGCAACCAGGGCCTGCATTTCATCTGCCGCGACGAGTGGCTGAAGGTGGAGGCCACGTCGACGGCGTGGACGTCCCGTTACGAGTCGGGTGCCGAGATCCTCGTCCCGCTCAAGTCCGGAGAGGGTCGCTACCAGGCGTCGGAGAACGTCCTCGACGAACTCGAGGGTGAAGGTCGCGTGGTGTTCCGCTACGTCGGCGACAATCCGAACGGTTCGCAGCGCGGCATCGCCGGCATCTCCTCGGCCAACGGCCGCGTCGTGGGTCTCATGCCGCACCCGGAGCACGCCACCGAGGCCCTCACCGGTCCCAGCGACGACGGGCTCGGCATGTTCTACTCCGTCCTCGACAGCGTCATCTCCGCCTGATCCGACCGGCACCGTGCGCGGCGTTGTTGCGCGCGGTGCCAGGCCGGGCGGCTACTTGACGGCGCGGATGACCACGATTTCTTCCCGGGTCTGGCCAGCCTCGATGAGCCCTCTCCGTTCGAGCATCTCCCTGCGTGCGTGGAGAACCGGGCCGAACGGGATCTCCGCCGACGCGGCGACGTCGACCAGCATGTTCTGCTCCTCGAGCATCGTCAGTGTCTTCTCGACTCCGCTCAGCCCGGACTGCGCGAGCAGCAGGACGCCGCCGGGGACGAGAACGTCGGGGGCCTCGCAGCAGAGTCGGTCGAGAAGTGCACGTCCGTTCTTGCCGGCGTCCCATGCGCGCGCCGGGCCGCGGTCGGGCACCGTGTCGGCGGAGGCGGGAACGTACGGCGGGTTGGACACCACGACGTCGAACCGTTCCGCGCGGACGTGCTCGGTCAGATCGCCGTGGATCACTCGGATCCGATGACCTCCGAGAAGCGAATTGAGCCTGATACTGATCGCCGCTCGCCGCGACACGTCCACCGCGGTCACCCGGCCGGCCCCCGCGGCGGCGGCATGCACACTCAGGGCGCCGGTTCCCGCGCACAGATCGAGCACTCGCGAGTCGGGTCCGAGAGGCTCCGCTGCCAGGACGTCTGCGAGCAACTGCGTATCGTGTTGCGGGCGATAGACTCCGGGAAGACGTAGCAGCATCGAAGACTCCTCGGTTGCCGGGCGCATCGGGTCGCGTCCACGGCCTGCCGTTCGGGGCTCGCCGTGGGCCCGTGCGTCTTGATTACGACCCAATTACCCCACTCGGCGCAGGGCCAATCATGCGAAGGCGTCCGGACCGTCGCGCCGCCGGGCCGGAAGCCGCGCAGATCCCGACGTGAGCTGGCACGATCGACGGGTGGCGTACACCGAGCAGTTGCGTGACCTCGCGGCCCGGCACGGGGTGGCGACGTCGTACCGCGGGTGGGATCAGCAGCGGTACGACGTGGGTGACGACACGCTCCGCCGTGTCCTCGCGGCCCTCGACGTGCCCGCAGGCACGGACGACGAGGTGCGGCGTGCCCTGTCCGACTGCGCCGTGGCGCCGTGGCGGCGGATGCTGCCGCCCGTCGTCGTCGGGGTGGAGGGAGCCGAGACCCGGTTCGTGGTGCACGTTCCGCACGGCGAGGGCGTGGCCGTCGACATCGACCTGGAGTCGGGCGGGACGACCCCGGCGCACCAACTCCAGGTGTGGGTCGATCCGCGCGAGGTCGACGGAGAGTTGATCGGTCGCGCGACGTTCGCCGTTCCGTCCGGGATTCCGTGTGGGTGGCACACGGTGCGGGCCTCGACGTCGCTTGCCTCCTCGTCGTGCACTCTCGTGGTGACACCGGCACGGTTGTCGACCTCCGACGGGCTGCGCGATCGCCGGCGGTGGGGCGTCCTCACACAGCTGTATTCGATCCGGTCGCGTCGTTCCTGGGGTGTCGGCGACTTCGGTGACCTCACGGATCTCGCGTCGATCTTCGGGTCCGTGCACGGCGCCGACTATGTTCTCGTCAATCCGCTGCATGCCGCGCAGCCCCGGCCGCCGATCGAGGCGTCACCTTATCTGCCGACCACCCGCCGCTACGTCAATCCGATGTACATCCGGGTCGAGAACATCCCCGAGACGGCGTATCTCTCGACGCGACGCCATGCGCGGATGCGCGACGCCGCAGCGCGATTCGAGCGGGCAAACGATCGTTCCGACCGGATAGCCCGAAATGCGTCGTACCGGGCCAAACTCCGGGTCCTCGAGCGGGTGTTCCGGATCGAGCGCAGTCCGAGCAGGCAGCACGCGTTCGACGAATTCCGCCGGATCGAGGGGGACGGCCTGCGCGACTTCGCGACCTGGTGCGCGCTCACCGAGAAGTTGCGGCCCGACGACCCGCGATGGCAGACGAAGGCCGGTGCCCCCGACAGCGAGTGGGTACGGGCGCAGCGGCGTAAGCTCGCGCCGCGAATCGAGTTCTACTCGTGGCTCCAATGGGTCTGCGACGATCAGCTTTCCGGTGCACAGGACGCGGCCCGGGCGGCGGGCATGGACATCGGGATCGTGCACGACCTGGCGGTCGGGGTCCAGCAGGGCGGTGCGGATGCGTGGTCGCTGGGAACCGCTCTGGCGGAGGGGATCACCGTCGGAGCGCCGCCCGACGACTTCAATCAGCAGGGTCAGCAGTGGAATCAGCCGCCGTGGCGGCCGGATCGGCTGGCCGAGCTGGGCTACGCCCCGTACCGCGACATGGTGCGGACCGTGCTGAAACACGCGGGTGGCCTGCGCGTCGATCACATCCTGGGTCTGTTCCGGTTGTGGTGGATACCGGCCGACGCGGAGTCGCCGGCCGAGGGGACGTACGTCACCTACGACCACGAGGCCCTGATCGGAATCCTCGTGCTCGAGGCGGAGCGGGCCGGCGCCGTGGTGATCGGCGAGGACCTCGGGGTGTTCGAACCCGTCGTTCAGGACTATCTCGCCGAGCGCGGGATCCTGGGAACGTCGATCCTGTGGTTCGAGCACGACGACAAGCGTCCGACGCCGCCGGAGGAGTACCGGACCCTGTGTCTGACATCCGTTACGACGCATGATCTTCCGCCGACCGCGGGATATCTCGCCGGTGAACACATCGACTTGCGCTCGCGACTCGGTCTCCTCGAACGCGACCTCGAACTGGAGAAGGAACACGACGCGCACCAGCGTGAGGCGGTGCTGCAGTTGGCGCGCGACCGCGGGTTGCTGGCGGCCGACGCGTCGATCCCGGACACCGTGATGGCGTTGTACCGCCTGATCAGCCGGAGCCCGTCCCTGCTGTCGGGCGTGGCGCTCGCCGACCTCGTGGGGGAGTACCGGATCCAGAATCAGCCGGGCACCGACGAGACCCAGTATTCGAACTGGAAGATCCCGCTCGCCGATGCGTCCGGTCGCGCCGTCCACGTCGAGGACCTGGCGCACGGCGATTACGGGTTCGTCGAGGACTCCCGCTGATGCGTGCCGTCAGGGCGCGAGGGCGCGCATCGCCAGGTCGACGACGGCGTCCGCGTGGTCGTGGGTGAGGTGATGCGCTCCGCTCTGCCAGCGGTAGAACAGGGGTGCCATGAACAATTCGAACGCCACGGCGAGGTCGACGTCGGGGCGCACCTGCCCGGCGTCCTGCGCGGACCGGAACCGCGTCGCGACGAACTCGAACTGCGGCCGGTAGATCCGTTCGACGATCTGTTGCTGAAGGTCGGGGTCCTGCAGCGATTCGATGGACAGTGCCCGGAACAGCGGTTCGAAATCGGGTGACGTGAACTCGTCGACCGTGGCCCGCAGCACCAAGCGCATGTCGGCGGCGAGGTCGCCGGTGTCCGGTAGCGCCATGATCTCCTGGCCGTCCGCGTTCTGTTCGTGCAGGTCGCCGAACTCGGAACCGTGCCCGGCAACGTCGAGGTTCACCGCTGGGTGCGCCAATTCGACATCCTGGGTCAGGCCGACGCGTTCCTCACCCACGCCGGCATGGGCGGGTCCAGCGAGGGAATGTTCGCGGGAACCCCGATGATCGCCGCGCCGCAGGCCACCGACCAGTTCGAGAACGCCGACGCCCTCGTGGCCGCGGGAGTGGCGGTGCGAGTGGACAGTTCGGAGGTGTCGCCGTCCGATCTCCGGGACGCGCTCGACCGCGTCGACGCCGAGCCGGTGCGGCGGCAAAGCGCCGAACTCGCCGCCGAGTTGCGTTCTGCGGGTGGAGTGGACGCGGCCGTCCGGGTGATCGAGGAATTCCTCTGACACCCCGAAACGTGTCGGTGGCCCGGACTACTGTCCGGGCATGGCACTCACACTCGGCATGATCACGTTCGACACCCTCGATCCCGGTCCTCTCGCGACGTGGTGGGCGAAGCAGACGGCGGGCACGATCGAGCAGGAGAACGACGGCTGGTTCTACGTCGTCGCGCTGCCGGACTCCGCGCAGAAACTGGCCTTCCAGAAGGTCGACGATCCCACGCCGGGCAAGAACCGCATCCACCTCGACCTGTCGTCCGAAGACCTCGACGGCGAGGTGGGCAGGCTGAGTGCAGACGGCGCGACCGAGGTCGCGCAGCACGAGATGGGCGGCTTCCGCTGGGTCACGCTCGCCGATCCGGACGGCAACCAGTTCTGCGTCTCGGGTCCCCACACGTGACACCGGGTCCTGCATGATTGAGGCCATGCCTTCCACTACGTGGGCCGACGCCCAGGGCCTCTGCACCTTCGTCGATGCGTCACCGTCGCCGTTCCATGTGTGCGCGACGGTGTCGATGTTGCTGACCGGCAACGGGTTCACCGAGTTGCGCGAGACCGACTCGTGGCCCGGCGAACCCGGCCGGTACTTCCTTGTGCGCGGCGGATCGCTCATCGCCTGGAGTACCGAAGGGGTGGGCCGGACGGCGCCGTTCCGCATCGTCGGCGGGCACACCGACAGCCCGAACCTGCGCGTCAAGCAGCACCCCGACCTGTCGTCGGCGGGGTGGCAGCTGGTGGGTCTCGAACCGTACGGCGGCGCGTGGCTCAACTCGTGGCTCGACCGCGACCTGGGCATCTCCGGACGGCTGAGCGTGCGGGCCGGCAACGCGGTGGAGGAGAAACTCGTCCGCGTCGACGAACCGATCCTGCGCGTGCCGCAACTGGCGATCCACCTGTCCGAGGACCGCAAGGGAGTGCACCTCGATCCGCAGCGCCACCTCAACGCGGTATGGGGTGTCGGGTCCGAACGCCGATCGTTCATCGACTTCGTGGCGGACCGGGCTGAGGTGCCGGCCGACGCGGTGCTCGGGTGGGAACTGATGACCCACGATCTCGCGCCCAGCACGCTGGTCGGAACCGAACAGGACCTCGTCAGTGCGCCGCGGCTCGACAACCAGGGCACCTGCTACGCCGGCACCCAGGCGTTGCTGGCGGCGGCCGAGAACCCCGGCGACCACGTGCCCGTGCTCGCACTGTTCGACCACGAGGAGGTGGGAAGCATGTCGGATCGGGGTGCGTTCTCCGACCTCCTGAGCACCGTGCTCGAGCGCATCGTCCTCGGTCGCGGCGGCGGGCGCGAGGAATTCCTGCAGACGATGGCCGGCTCGATCTGCGCGTCGGGCGACATGGCGCACGCGACGCACCCCAACTACCCGGACCGGCACGAGCCGGCCCACCACATCGCGGTGAACGGAGGACCGGTGCTCAAGGTCAACCAGAACCTGCGCTACGCCACCGACGCGGCCGGAGCCGGGGCGTTCGCGCTCGCCTGCGACCAGGCGGGCGTGCCGCTGCAGCGGTACGTCCACCGGGCCGATCTGCCGTGCGGTTCCACCATCGGTCCCATCACGGCGTCGCGCACCGGGCTGAGCACCGTCGACGTGGGCGCGGCGCAGCTCGGAATGCACTCCTCACGGGAGCTGATGGGCGCCCGTGACGTGCGGGCGTATTCCGACGCTCTTGCGGCCTTCCTCACACCGACGGCGTGACGGAGGCGGGCGGGCAGCGCCAGGTCGGTGCCGGAACGAGCCGCCGGATAGACTGATGTACGGCTCGTCGCCACTCGGCTTGCGCCGCCCGTGACTCCCGGCTTGCCTTTCGACCCCGTAGGGAAGGGACCCCACCTCCAGTGTCAGCACACCCGGTCGACACCGTCACCGCCGCCACCGCGACCCCCGACGTCGCACAGCCCTTCAAGGAACTGGGCCTCAAGGACGACGAGTACGCCCGCATCAAGGAGATCCTGGGCCGTCGCCCCACCGAGGCAGAGCTCGCGATGTACTCGGTGATGTGGAGCGAACACTGCTCCTACAAGTCGTCCAAGGTGCACTTGAAGTACTTCGGTGAGACCACGACCGACGAGATGCGGTCGTCGATGCTCGCGGGCATCGGCGAGAACGCCGGCGTCGTCGACATCGGCGACGGCTGGGCCGTCACGTTCAAGGTCGAGAGCCACAACCACCCGTCCTACGTGGAGCCGTACCAGGGCGCGGCCACCGGTGTCGGCGGCATCGTCCGCGACATCATGGCCATGGGCGCCCGCCCGATCGCGGTCATGGATCAGCTGCGCTTCGGTGCGGCCGAGGCCCCCGACACCCGTCGCGTCGTCGACGGTGTGGTGCGCGGTGTCGGCGGCTACGGCAACTCGCTCGGCCTGCCCAACGTCGGTGGCGAGACCGTGTTCGACGAGTCCTACGCGGGCAACCCGCTGGTCAACGCGCTGTGCGCCGGCGCGATGCGCGTCGAGGATCTGCACCTCGCGTTCGCCTCGGGTGCCGGCAACAAGATCATCCTGTTCGGTGCGCGCACCGGCCTCGACGGCATCGGCGGCGTCTCCGTGCTGGCGTCGGAGACCTTCGACGGCGACGAAAGTGGAACCGGACGTAAGAA
>SEEV01000859.1 GCA_004211695.1 Rhodococcus sp. (in: high G+C Gram-positive bacteria) | reverse complement strand
GAGCCCACCGACGCACACCCGCACCGGCGGGACCGTGTCCTGATCGGCGTCAACATCGTCATCGGCGCGATCATCGCCTATCTCATGCTCTTTCCCCTGGGCATGCTGTTGTTCAGCAGCCTCAAGGACAGCGAGACGAAGCTGCCCTTCCAGGTCCCCGGGTTCACGCTCGACAACTTCACAGCGATCCTGTCCTCGAAACGCCTGGTCGAAGTCGCGCTCAACTCGTTGATCTTCGTGGTCGGCACCGTGGGCCTGGCACTGGTCATCAGCGTCAGCCTGGCCTACCTGTTCGAACGGACCGACATCCCGGGACGCCGATTCCTCGCACCGAGCACGCTGGCCCCGATGGCCGTGCCGGCCACGGTCATGGCGGTGGCCTGGGTGCTGGCGGCCAACCCTACCAACGGCCCGATCGCCATCGTCATCGAGCGGATCTTCGGGTTGTCGATCGACATCTACTCGCTGGCAGGCATGATCCTGGTGGCCGGGATCTTCGGTGTGCCGGGCATGTACATCATGCTCGCGCCGACGTTCGCCCGGCTCAACCTCGAGTTCGAGGAGGCCGCGGCGACGTCGGGCGCCGGGTGGTGGACGCGAACCCGCAAGGTGGTTCTGCCCCTCACGATGCCGGGGATCACCGCGGCCAGCATGCTGCTGGTCGTCATCGCGCTCGAGGAATTCGCGATCCCGGCCATCCTCGGGATGCCGGACCAGATCTACGTGTTCAGCAGCCTCATCCAGGCGTCGCTGCAGCCGCCGTCGGGACTCGCCAACTACGGCCAGGCCAGCGCCTACGGCATCTTGCTGGTCCTGCTGTCCCTCGTGATGATCGCCGTCTACCGGCGCCAGACCCGCGAGTCGCACCGGTTCCAGGTGGTGGGGGGCAAGGGCTACCGGTCCACCCCAGTGCGGCTGGGACGGTGGCGCTTCCCGATCTTCACCATCGTCTCGCTCTACGTCTTCGTCGCGATCATCGTGCCCATCCTGACCCTGGTCTGGACGAGCCTGACCCCGTACCTCCAGCCGATCAGCCTGGACAATCTGGGTGCGCTCAGCCTCGCCAACTACACCGCGATCTTCACCAACCCGAGCTTGAGCCAAGCGGTCATCAACACCCTGCTGATCAGCCTGATCACGGCGACGCTGACCGCCGGGTTCGCCCTGTGGCTGGCGCTGGCCGCGAGCCGCGGCGGACGCATCGGTCGGTTGCTGTTCGATATTTCGTTCCTGGTCTTCGCCATCCCCGCCGTGGTACTGGGAATGGCGGTGCTGTTCCTCTACCTGTACATGCCCTTCCCGATCTACGGGACGATCTGGATCATCATCATCGCGTTCACCACCCGGTACGTCCCGCGCGGGGCACGCATGATCCAGACGGCACTGCTCCAGCTCGACAAAGGACTCGAAGAGGTGGGACGCGTCTCCGGTGCGTCGAAAGGTGTCGTGCTGCGCCGGGTGATCTTCCCCCTCGTCGCCCCCGCGGTGTCGAG
>SEEV01000858.1 GCA_004211695.1 Rhodococcus sp. (in: high G+C Gram-positive bacteria) | reverse complement strand
ACAGTCGGTTGAACACGAGTGCCACCGAGTCCGGCCTGTACGACAGGACGCTCGACAAGAGCAGCTGCGGCGTGGGCTTCATCACCCGCAAGGACGGCATTCAGACCCATGACGTCCTCCTCCGGGGCCATGAGGCCCTGTGTGCGGTTCCTCACCGCGGTGGCATGTCGGCCGAGGGTGTCGGCGACGGCGCCGGTGTCTGCGTCGACCTGTCGGTGCCGTTCTTCCGCACCCTGACGGGGCAGGACGCTCTCGAGCCCGGCCGCTTCGGTGTCGGCAACTTCTTCCTCCCCACCGACGTGGCGTTCCACGGCGACGCCGAGGCCGTCATCGAGCGGGCTCTCGCCGAGCAGGGGTTCGACGTGCTGCTCGAACGTGACGTGCCGGTCGACGCCACCGTGCTCCGGCCCGCCGCGATCCGGCACCAGCTGCCGATTCGGCAGTGGGTGTTCACCGCGCCCGACGCGTGCGCCGACGAGGCCGAGTTCGACCGTCGCATCCACGACGCTCTGCTCGCGATCGAGGCCGTCGCGTACACCCAGCCGGACCTGGCCGGGCTGTACCCGCTGTCGCTGAGCGCCCGCACCCAGGTGCTCAAGGGCCGCCTCAACTCGAACGAGGTGATGCCCTACTTCCGGGACCTCGTCGACCCGGCCCACGCCATCCACACCCTGTACTTCCACACCCGCTTCTCGACCAACACCGACCCCCATCCGACGATGGCGCAGCCGTTCCGTCTGATGGCGCACAACGGTGAGCTCAACACCGACAAGAAGAACCGCCTCTCCGAGACGGCGCTGGCCCGTGCCCGTAACCGGGAGATCGTCCGCCCGCACGGCCAGTCGGACAGTTGTCGCCTCGACCAGACGCTGCAGAGCCGTGTCGTGGAGGACGGTCTCGACCTGGTGACCGCGGTGGTGTCGATGATGCCGCCGGCGTGGGAGAACGATTCCACCCTGTCGCCCGAGGTCCGAGCGATGCTCGAGTACTTCTCGCTGTACGAGGAGAAGAACGACGGTCCGGCGGCGCTGATCTTCGGCGACGGCACCGTCGTCGGCGCCCGCCTCGACCGGCTCGGTCTGCGTCCGCTGCGCTCGGTGGAGACCGACGAGTACCTGTGCGTCACGTCCGAGGCCGGTCAGATCGACTTCGATCCCGCCACCGTCCTGCACCGCGGCCGCATCGAGGCCGGCGGGATGCTGTACTTCGACCACCGTGAGGGCCGCTCGTACTCCACCGACGAGGCGCTCGAACTGCTCGCCTCCCGGAACGACTACCCGACGCTCGTCGCGGAGGCGCGCCGGACCATCGAGGCGCTGCCCGAGGTCGAAGCCGAGCCGGGACCGCTGCGGTACAACGGCGACCTCGAGCGCACGCAGCGCTACGTCGCGTACTCGCACAACCAGGAAAGCTTCAAGTTCATGATGGACCCGATGCTCGCGTCGGGTCAGGAGAAGATCTCCGCGATGGGCTACGGCAACGCCATCAACGCGCT
>SEEV01000340.1 GCA_004211695.1 Rhodococcus sp. (in: high G+C Gram-positive bacteria) | reverse complement strand
TGTTGTTCGTTGACAGTGTCGTAGAAGACGAACCCGTCACCCTGGCGGTATTGAGCGAGTTCGGCATCGAGGTCCGCGAAACGCTGGGTGATGTTCGCGGCCAGTTCGGGATTGCGTTCTTCGATGATCGGCTGCAGTGCGGCGACCGCGGCCTGCGAGCCGTCGACGTTGGCCTGGAAGTCCCACAGGTCGGTGTGGGAGAAGATGTCTTCCTCACCGGTGATCTTCGACGTCGAGATCTCGTCGAGCAGGCCCTGGGCGTCGCCGGCGATCTTGGTGGGATCGATCGTGTAGTCCTCGTCGGTCACCTGGTCGGCGAGGTACTGGACGTCGACGACCAGTTGGTCGGCGATCGCGTTGGTGTCGGGCTGGGGACCGGTGACCCACAGATCCTTCTCGAGCCGGTGGAAGCCCGTCCACTCCTGCCCGGGCTCGAGGTCGGCCTCGCGCAGGTCGAGCTTGGGGTCGAGCTCACCGAAGCTCTCCGCCTCGGGCTCGATGCGCTCGTAGTATGTGCGCGAAACCGGGAACAGGGCCTTGGCCTGCTCGATGTTGCCCGACTTGACGGCTTCGACGAACTGCTGCGTGGTGTCCTGCAGGGCGACGACCTGACTGCGGATGTAGCGGCGGTAGCCGTCGGCGCCCTCGGCGAGCTGCCCGCTCTCGTCGGATGCGCTCATCGAGTCGCCGGTGACGGTGAACTCCTGGCGGATGCCGTTGCCGACCATGCCGGGCTTGCACGCGAGCTGGTACTTGCCGGCGTCCGGCAGGGACACGATGAGCTGGCGGGTGAGCCCGGGCCCGATGTTCTCGACCTCGCCCATCGCCCGGTCGCCCTCGTCGTACACGTAGAACTCGGTGACCTTGCTGCCGTTGTTGGTGACCTGGAACGTGCTGTTCCCGGTGGCTCCGGAGTCGGTGCTGACGTCGCAGGTGTCGTCTGTCGCGGTGACGGTGATGTCGTCCGTGCTCGCGGTCGACTTCTCGGTGCAGCCGGCGAGCGCGAGCGGCAGCACCGCGACCGAGGCGAGGGCGAAGGTGGTTCGGCGCATGGTCTTCATGGGCGGAAGGTGCCTTTCATGAAACGGTTTCGTCGGGGGTGGGAGAGGCAGTGCGCTCGGGGGTAGCGTCGGCCGAGCGGGCCGGTTTCGGTGCGGAGACGGGCCGGAGGAACAGGAACAGGACCACGACGACGTACACGACCCAGGCAACGGCCTGAAGGATGGTCGGGTCGGGTCGGAAGTTGAAGATGCCGGCCAGGACGGTGCCGTACCAGCTCGAGGCGTCGTAGCCGTCGGAGATGTCGAAGGCGAGTGCGGAACCGCCGGGCAAGACGCCGCCGATCTGCAGGGCGTGGATGCCGTATCCGAGGATTCCGGCGGCGACGATGATCAGGAAGATGCCGGTGTACTTGAAGAACTTCGCGAAGTCGAGGCGGACGGCCCCGAAGTACAGGAGCACCGTGAGGACCGCGGCGGCGACGATGCCGAGCAGGAGGCCGACGAGGGGCCAGGCGCTGCCCGCCGTGTTCTCGGCGTACCCGACCATCAGGAGCGCGGTCTCGACGCCTTCCCGGCCGACGGCGAAGAAGGCGAGGGTGAGTACCGCGACGGGACCGGCGACCAGCGCCTTCTCCATCCCGGCCTTGAGATCGTGGGAGATGCTCCGTGCGGCTTTCCGCATCCACAGCACCATGGCAGTGACGATGGCGACGGCGACGAGGGACGCGACACCGGCGATGATCTCGGCGGTCAGTCCGGTGACAGTGGACGTTCCGTAGTGGATGGCAAGGAAGATCGCCGCCACCATGGCCACGGCGATACCGACGCCGAGCCACACCCATTTGAGGGCGTCCCTGCGCTCCGCTTTCACGAGGAACGCGGCGAGGATCATCACGACGATGCCCGCCTCGAGCCCTTCGCGCAGACCGATCAATCCACTGCCGAACAGCTGTGTCGCGATCGACGGCGCGGACCCTGCGGCGAGGACGGACATGAACACTCCTGGGCGAGGCGAGGTCGAGCAGAGCTTTCCGCAAGGTTGGTTAGGCAACCTTGCGGTAGGCAAGGCGAACCTTAGCCCTCTGAAAAACATACACCGCGATTATGTGTCCGAAGAACCCCTCACCAGCACTTTTGCAACCCTTTACTTTCGGAGGTCGGACCGACGCGGCGTGGCTGCCGTCTCACACGGCCGGGATCGGCGACTCTCGTGTGGATGATGGAGACGTGAAGCGATATCCCGCGCGGCCGAAGCGTCGTTGCCGATGGCCCGGCCCGCTGTTCGCGCTTCTCGCGGCAACGGTTGTCGTGGTTCTCGCTTACGGCGCGTGCTCCCGGGACCAGCAACCGCGGATCGCGATACCGGAAGGCATCCCGCCCGGACCCGGGGCGGCCACCCCGCCCATGGACATCAACGCGCCGGGACGGTCCGCGGATCAACTGCACGAGTGGTCTGCCGGGCTGGCCGATTCGATCGGAGTGGGAGACACCGCGCTCGAGGCGTACGGCTACGCGGCGGCGGTGATGGCCGAGACGAGACCGGAGTGCGGCATCGGCTGGACCACCCTCGCCGGAATCGCGAGTGTGGAGAGCCGGCACGGCACCCACGCCGGATCGACGGTCGGGCCCACCGGTCAGGTGACACCCGAGATCCGGGGCATCCCCCTCGACGGCGGACCCGGCGTCGCCGAGATCCCCGACACCGACGGTGGAGCGATGGACGGCGATCCCGTGCACGACCGTGCCATGGGGCCCCTGCAGTTCATTCCCGAGACCTGGAATCGGTGGGGTGTCGACGCCAACGGCGACGGTGTGGCCGACGCCGACAACATCGACGACGCGTCGTTGACGGCAGCCCGTTACCTGTGTGAGCGGGGCGGCGACCTGGCCGCTCCCGATGGCTGGCAGTCTGCCCTGATGGCCTACAACCTGTCGGGGGAGTACCTCACCCTGGTGCGCGACCGGGCGTCGGCGTACTCGGTCGGAAATCAGCAAGTGTCCATCATTGAGCAGGTCGGAGCCCGTGAGATCCTCGATTCCCGTGGTAACCCCACGGTGGAGGTCGAGGTGCTGCTCGACGACGGAAGTTTCGCTCGCGCCGCGGTTCCGTCGGGTGCGTCCACGGGTGAGCACGAGGCCGTCGAATTGCGTGACGGCGGCGACCGCTACAACGGCAAGGGTGTCGAGAAGGCCGTCGAGGCCGTGCTGAGCGAGATCGCGCCGGCCATCATCGGCATCGACGCCACCGAGCAGCGCACCGTCGACCAGGCCCTCCTCGACGCGGACGGCACCCCGGACAAGTCCCGCCTCGGCGCCAACGCCCTGCTGGGTGCGTCGCTGGCGGTGGCCCGCGCGGCCGCCGAGTCCTCGGGTCTGGACCTGTTCCGGTACGTCGGCGGCCCCAACGCCCACGTCCTGCCCGTCCCGATGATGAACATCCTCAACGGTGGCGCGCACGCCGACACCGGGGTGGACGTCCAGGAGTTCATGGTCGCCCCGATCGGTGCGGCCACGTTCAAGGAGTCGCTGCGCTGGGGCGCCGAGGTGTACCACGCCCTCAAGGCGGTCCTCAAGGAGAAGGGTCTGGCCACCGGTCTCGGCGACGAGGGCGGCTTCGCCCCGGACGTCGCGGGCACCAAGGAAGCCCTGGATCTGATCAGCGTCGCGATCGGCAAGACCGGTCTGGTGCTGGGCACCGATGTCGCGCTGGCACTCGATGTCGCGGCCACCGAGTTCTACACCGACGGCACCGGCTACAAGTTCGAGGGCAGCAACCGGACGGCGGCCGAGATGACGGCCTTCTACACCGAACTGGTCGACGCCTACCCGATCGTGTCCATCGAGGACCCGCTGGACGAGGACGACTGGGACGGCTGGGTCGCCCTGACCGATCAGATCGGTAACAAGGTGCAGCTGGTCGGTGACGACCTGTTCGTCACCAACCCGGAGCGGCTCGAGGAGGGCATCGTCAAGGGCGCCGCGAACGCGCTGCTGGTGAAGGTCAACCAGATCGGCACGCTGACCGAGACCCTCGATGCCGTGGATCTCGCGCACCGCAACGGGTACAAGACGATGATGAGCCACCGGTCCGGGGAGACCGAGGACACCACCATCGCCGACCTCGCGGTCGCCGTGGGCAGTGGGCAGATCAAGACCGGCGCCCCCGCCCGCAGCGAGCGCGTCGCCAAGTACAACCAGCTGCTGCGCATCGAGGAGAACCTGGGCGACGCCGCCCGCTACGCCGGAGAGGTCGCGTTCCCGCGGTTCGCGTTCGAAGGCTGACGTTCGACAGTCGAAGTTGAGGGGTGTTGGGGTAGGTGGCACAGCGCGGCAGGCCGCGGTCGTCCGGAGCCAGTCCGGGCGGCCGGGGAACCGGGCGTGGTGAACGCGCCCGCCGGAATCGGGCGGACGGCGCTCCCGGCGGAGCGCGGCGCCCCCGCACCACCAAGTCGACGACTCCGGGGCAGGCCGACGGCAAACCGGATTCCGTCGACGGCGCCGACACCGGCAAGGTGCTTCCCGGTCGCGCCCGCCCGAGACGGGTGGGCGCGACCGGGGCCGCCCGCATCACACGGTCCGAGCACACGATCCTCGGGCTGTCGACCGGCCGGGCACTGATCCTCGTGATGGTCGTGTTGCTTCTCGCGCTCACCCTCGCGGTTCCGCTGCGCAATTACCTCACCCAGCGCAGCGAGGCGGATCGCATTGCGGCGGAACAGGTTCAGCTCGAGAAGGAGCTGCAGGACCTGCGTATCCTCGAGGAGCGTTACTCCGACCCCGCCTACATCGAGGCGCAGGCGCGGGGCCGGCTCCGGTGGGTGAAACCCGGAGACACCCCGTTCCAGGTGCAGCTGCCCGGCGACTACAAGGAGCCGGAGAAGCCGGAGGAGAAGGACGCCGAAATGGCGGGCCCTTGGTACTCCGACCTGTGGAAGACCGTTTCAGAACCGCCGGTCGCACCCGAGGTGCAGCCGGCACCGGCGCCGGCGCCCCCCGTGGTGCCGCCGCCCGTACCGCCAGAACCAGGAGAACCCACCGGGTGACCACTTCGTCCGACCCGTCCAGCCCCGTGCCGCAGGAAGACCTCGACGCCGTCGCCGCCCAGTTGGGCCGCGAACCGCGCGGAGTGCTCGAGATTGCGTACCGCAGTCCCGACGGCAAGCCCGGCGTCGTGAAGACCGCGCCCAAACTTCCCGACGGAACACCGTTCCCGACGCTGTACTACCTGACGGACCCGCGACTCACCGCGGAGGCCAGCCGGCAGGAGTCCGCGGGTGTGATGCGTGAGATGACCGAGCGCCTCGCGCAGGATCCGGAACTCGCGGCTGCATACCTGCGCGCCCACCAGTCGTATCTCGCCGAGCGCGACGCCATCGAGCCCCTCGGAACAGACTTCACCGGCGGCGGGATGCCCGAGCGCGTCAAATGCCTGCACGTGCTGATGGCGCACTCGCTGGCGAAGGGGCCGGGCGTCAACCCGCTGGGCGACGAGTCGGTGGTCCTCGCCGCGTCTGCGGCCGGCGGAAAGCTGCGAGGCACCGCGATCCCCGCGGACTGGCCCGGCATCGACGACGCCGAAAGTTCCGAGCAGTGACGCGGGTCGCGGCCGTCGACTGCGGCACGAACTCCATCCGCCTCCTCATCGCCGACGTCGACGACCGGGGCGCACTGCACGACGTGCGTCGCGAGATGCGCGTCGTCCGGCTGGGGCAGGGCGTCGACGCCACCGGGCGCCTGGCGCCCGAGGCCATCGAACGCACCCGGGTCGCGTTGACCGAGTACGCCGGGATGATCGCCGAGGCCGAAGCCACCGCCGTCCGCATGGTGGCCACCTCCGCCACCCGCGACGCGTCCAACCGGGAGGACTTCTTCTCGATGACCCGGGACGTGCTCGGCGCTGTCATTCCCGGCGCCGGGGCCGAAGTCATCACCGGCGACGAGGAAGCGCGGCTGTCGTTCAACGGCGCGGTCGGCGAACTGGATCCGTCGCAGGGACCGTTCGTGGTCGTGGACCTCGGCGGCGGTTCCACCGAGGTCGTGCTGGGCGACGAATCCGGCGTCCACGCGGCGTTCTCCACCGACATCGGGTGCGTCCGCATCACGGAGCGCTGCCTCCACGACGATCCGCCGACACCCGCACAGGTCGAGGAGGCCCGCGCCTTCGCGCAGGAGCGCCTCGACGAGGCATTCGCCCGAGTCCCCGTCGAACAGGCGCACACCTGGGTGGGCGTCGCCGGGACCATGACCACGATCGCCGCGCTCGCCAAGGAGCTGCCCGAATACGACGCCGAGCAGGTGCATCTCTCCTGCATCCCCCTGCCGCGACTGCGGGAAGTCTGCGACTCGCTGATCGCCATGACCCACACCGAACGGGCCGCACTCGGACCGATGCATCCCGGACGGGTCGACGTCATCGGCGGCGGAGCGATCGTGACCGAAGTACTCGCCGACGCGTTCGAGAAAAAGGCCGGCATCGACCAACTCGTCGTCAGCGAACACGACATCCTCGACGGAATCGCATTGTCGATCGTCTGAGCTAGGGTGATCTGCGCACGGTCGCCGAGCCCAGCACTCGGCGACCGGTAGCCCCTATAGCCCAATTGGCAGAGGCAGCGGACTTAAAATCCGCCCAGTGTCGGTTCGAGTCCGACTGGGGGCACCACCATTATCGGTTCCACGGCAATCTTTCCGACGTCCTGCAGGTTGTAGTCAGTCTGATTGATTCGGCGTTCCGACATAGCAAGACCTGACTGTGCTGGTGACTTCCGCCCGGGGCGCGCAGGCATTTGCGTCAGCACAGCGGCTCATTCCCGAGATTTTGCGTGAGTCGGATCGGGTCGATGCTCTCGTCGTCGACAATCGCGGCGACTACGTGCCCTACGGGGACGAGCGTGTGATCACGCCCGGGACGAACCTCGGATGGGCCGGCGGTTCGAACCTGGGATTTCGCATCGCGTTTCGTGAGGGCTACACCTATGCCGTGACGCTGAACAACGACACCCGTCTGTCGCCGGGGTTCTTCGCCGGTCTGCTCGAATCTCCGCTACCTGTTCGACGCCATTCGTGGTCTGCGGGGCGGCATGAGCACCGTTTACGGGCGGAAATGGCGCGACAGGTTCAAACAAGCGCCTGAGCCCAGAGCGCTGACTGAGGAAGTGTCCGCCTAGGAGCGACGCTGCCATCAGGACGTCCGGACGAGTTCCGCCCGCATCTGGGTGAACAGGAACAGCCCCGGCCGTCCGGAGATCTGCTCGTATTCACGTACGACGTCGTCCATGAACTGGGGCACGGAGGCGTCGGCGAGGTGCGAGGTCCAGTCGGTGCATCCGACGGTGCACCACCGCGCGAATTTCTCCCGGGAACCGAAATCCCATTCGACGTCGCGCACGACGAGGCCGGTGGTGTGGAGTCCCGCTGCCTCGGCGAGGTCGCGGAACCTGTCCGGTTCGACGTGGATGTACGGTGCCGTGAAGTCCGTGAACGACGCCGCCCAGGCCGGGCTCGAAGACACCGCCATCGCGACGTCTTCGACACTGCCGCGGGGGCTCGCGCACACCATCTGGATGACCACGCGTCCGCCGTCCACGACGCTGTGGGCGATCCCGGCCAGCGCGACCTGAAGGTCGGGGACCCAGTGGAGCGCGTTGAACGACACCGCGACGTCGAACACCCCGTCGAAGGGGAGGTCGAGGGCGTCGGCGATACGAAACTCTGCACGGACACCGTCCGGCACCGCCCGCGATCGGGCCTTCTCGATCATCCGCGGCGACGCGTCGACTCCGATCACCGAACCTCGGGGAAGTCGTTCGGCGATCCGGAGTGTGACGTATCCGTCGCCGCACCCCACGTCGAGTACGGTTTCGCCGCCCGTGAGGGTGAGTTCCGCGATCGAGTTCTCCGCGACGGCCCGCTGGAGTGTGCCGACGTCCGCGTACCCTTCGCCGTCCCAGTCGACCATGAGGGCGGACCCGGTTCGCTCAGGCTCCCTGGTGGTGCGGGCTCGACTGTGCGCCGCCCCCGGATCGCGCGATGCTTGCTCGGACCCGGGCGGTGGCCTGCCAGATCTGGGTGCTGTCGTGCACGCTGATGCATGGCACACCCTGCTCACGCGCGCGTTGGAGCGTTGCCGATGAAGAGAACCCGACGGGAGCGGCGGGCGCGAGCGATATCGATGTGCGTGACGGTAGCCATGGCGGAGGGTTCCTGTCCGTTGCGGGATTCCGTACTGTCAATCCCCGCTCACGGCGATTTCGTTACGCATTCGCCCCGGATTGCCTACCGCGCGGTAGTCAGCTGCCGAACGGCTGCCGGACGAGCCTCCGCCGCCCGGTCCGGACGTGTCGGTGACGGTGACTGTGACGGGGTCCTCGGTGCCGTTGGTCAGCGGCGGGGCGGTTCCCCACTGCTCGAAGGACGGCACGCTCGAGCAGGACCATTGCACCGTGTACTCGCCGGGATCGACGGTGGCTCGCAGTTCGCCGTCGTCCTCACCCATCACCACGGTCGGTCCCACGACGGCGGCGGGCACCGTCCCGCCGACAGGGAGGACGTTCAGCACACACACCACGGCCCCGGGGACGTCGTATTCGACGTCCATGACTATCGCGTTGCCCTCGACGGCGATATCCACGCCGAGGTCGTCGGGTACGGCAGACGCGGTGGGTGCGGCGAGCAGACCCAATCCGGCGACTGCGGCGGCAATTCCTACGGTTCGTGCAATCGTGACCTTCATCGGTGCATCCTTCCGGACTTCTCGGTTACCGGTTGATACGAGGCAGGAGCCACCGGGAGTATTGCACCTCGAACGGGTATCCGTGGGGATGCGGACGGCGGAACACCGCCTGTCCGGGAGTTCTCAGCGTGTCGATCCGGCACCCGGTGCATCGAAGGAGACGGTGAAATGCTCGGACGGAAGAACTACACGCAGGAAGAAGTCGACCACGCCGAGCAGTCCGTCGCGCAGCAGATCGCCGCCTACACGGCGCTGACGGACGCGATTGCCGGGGAGGTCACCGGCAAGGAGGTCTTCGCCGCGTCGGAGGACTTCGAGCCACTCTTCTTCAACAACATGGTCCTGGTGTTGGACCGCTACTTCGTCCACCGGATTCGGGCGGTGACAGGCAAGGACGGGAACCCACTCAACGAAGTCGAGATCATCGCCGACTCGTTGATGAACAACACCGGGGTCCTGTGCGGAATCAACGTCATCAGGTACGTTCCCGACCAGTCCGTTCTGAAGCTCGAGATCGGCGACCGGATCCGTCTCGGCGCGGACGACTTCGAACGGCTGGCGTCGGCGTTCTTCGCGGAACTGAAGTCACGGTTCCTGACATGAGCGTCTGGTTCACGTCCGACCTGCACCTTCGTCATGCACGGCTGGTGGAGATCCGGGGTTTCGACACGGAGATCGACGCGCACGACGAGTCCATCCTCGACGCCATGGGCACCGCCGTCGCGTGTGGCGATCAACTCTGGGTCCTGGGCGACGTCACCGTCGGAGGTCGGGCGGCCGAGGACTGGGCGCTCCGTGAGCTGGGCGAGTTCGCGCAGAAACGGAACGTCGAACTGCACCTGATCCCGGGCAACCACGACTCCTGCCATCCGATGGCCAACCGCAACAGCCATGTCAGGCAACGCGCCTTCCTGGACACGTTCGCGTCGGTGCAGCTGTTCGCGCGACGGAAGATCGCGGGCCGGACGGTGCTGCTCTCCCATTTCCCGTACACCGGGGACCACACCGCGGAGGACCGGGGCGTGCAATACCGCCTGCAGGACGAGGGAGACTGGTTGCTGCACGGGCACACTCACCAGTCCGGCGTGCTCGACCCGTCCGTTCATCCACGGCAGATCCACGTCGGCTGGGACAGTTGGCGCAGACCCGTCCACGTCGACGAGGTGGCCGAGATCATCGAATCGGGCTCGCCGACTCCGTGAGGGGCGTGGACTCGGCGCGGTAGGTGCCCGGTGTCGACCCGTGGGTGCTCTTGAACAGCCGGGAGAAGTGTGCGGCGTCGGCGAACCCCCACCGCGCACCGATGGCCGAGACGGGTAGATCGCCGAAACGGGGGTCGGCCAGGTCGCGTCGGCATCGCTCGAGCCGGCGGCGGCGGATCCACCCACTCACCGTGTCGCCGTCGGCTTCGAACAACTTCTGCAGGTGCCGCACCGAGATGTGATGCGCGGCCGCGATCGCATGCAGGTCCAGTTCCCGGTCGGCGAGCCGATCGTCGATGAAGGCGGTGACCCGGACCCGCAGGTCGTTCCGACGTGACGTCGGGGCCGACGCGTCGGTGAGGTGAAGTTGCTCCGCGAACGCGGCGGCGACCAGGTCGAGGACGGCATCGCCGAGGTGCACGGCGACGGCGGGGGAGGCGTCGGCGATCTGCTCGCCGAGCCCGCGCAGCAGTGGGGTGACGAGGGC
This sequence comes from Rhodococcus sp. (in: high G+C Gram-positive bacteria), assembly GCA_004211695.1. GTDB lineage: Bacteria > Actinomycetota > Actinomycetes > Mycobacteriales > Mycobacteriaceae > Rhodococcus_F. The sequence goes on along the minus strand of SEEV01000340.1, from coordinate 12,730 downwards.
GCCGAGCCCGTGCGTGCCCGAGACCCGCGACGCGGTGAGCCGGGCGATGCCGTCGGAAGGAAGGCGCAGCAGCTGTCGGGGGAACATCACGACGAGCATCTGGAAACGGTCGTCGAAGGACAGCTGATACGGCCGGGTGGTGTCGTAGATCGAGAAGTCGCCGGGAGTGAGCGCAGCTTCCCGGCCGTCCTGGGCGAGGACACAGCGACCGCGCACCTGCAGCCCGAGTTTGAAGTAGTCGGGGTTGGCGGCGCGGATCGTCCGCGGTGTTCTGCGAATGGTGTGCGCGGCGGCGACGACCTCGGTGACCCGGACCGCCCCGGCCGTCGCGCCGCGAACGACGCCCCGGAAGTCGTCGTGGGCGTCCGACGTCATCTCGAGGGGAACGAACGCGTCGCTCACCGACTCACGGAACTCGTCGAACGTGACGAGATTTCGTGTTTCGGGAGGAAGGAGGCTGTTCATATTCTTTGCACCTACTTCAGCTGCGTTTGATGGCTTCCTGCGCCGCCGTTCCGGACGCCAGCTTCTCGAGCAGGCCGATCAGGACCAGCCGCTCCGACGGTGTCAGCGTCTCGGTCCAGGCCTGCTCGCGCTTGTTGTGCGCCGAATAGGTACTGACGATGGCGTCGTGGCCGGCCTCGGTGAGTTCGAGGGCAACGGCCCGACGGTCCTCGGCGGACGGGCTCCGGGTGACGAGCCCGTCCCGCTCGAGGGTGTTCACCAGGGCCGACACGGCAGACCTGCTCATCCCGGACAGCGACGCCACCCGCTTGGCCTCGCACGGTCCGGCGAGCCACAACACGAACAGCACTCGGAATCCGGGCCAGCTCCACCCGCTGGGCCGGTGGACCGCCGACTCGAGGTCGTAGACGAGGGCGCTGGTCACCCGGTGCAATGCGAGGACGAGCCGCATCGACACCGGGTCGACCTCGGGCAACTCGTCGACGGTCTTGCCGACCGCGTAGTCCACGAAGGACAGAAAGTCCAAGTTGCTCTGGTCGGTCGTCTCCTCGGGCATGGGTTCAGATTAACGGCCGTTCCTGTTTAATCAAAGCCTTGACCATGCGTGCTCCGCACCCGTGAGTACTTATTAACCGCCCCACGTTAATAAGTACGCACGGGGGGCTAGCCAGTCACCCGCGCGGCATTGCCCGCATCGACGGGCAGCACGGTGCCGCTGATGTGTGCGCTGCCCTCCGCGGCGAAGAACAACACCACCCGGGTGATCTCGAATGCGTCCAACCACGCGACGGGCTGGGCGTGCAGGCTGCGGAACACCGGTTCCACATCCTCCGCGCCGGGCGCCTCGAGGTCGGGCCGCATCATCCGGTAGAGGGCGTCGTTGTGAATCATCGGTGTCGAGATATTGCCCGGTGCAATCGCATTCACGGTGATCCCGTGCGGGGCGAGGTCGAGCGCCGCGCTCTTGGTGAGCCCGATGACGCCCCACTTCGACGCACCGTACGCGGCCATGTTGGTGTTGCCGGCCCGGCCCAGCATCGACGAGATGGTGACGATGCGCCCGTATCCACGCCGGATCATGCCGGGCGCCACCGCTCCGACGGTGTTGAAGACGCCGGTGAGGTTGGAACCGATCGCCTCCGACCACTGAGCCTGCGTGAGCGACTGCACCGGGGCGGCCACCGAGACCCCGGCATTCGCGACCGCGATGTCGATCCGCCCGAATTCGGATTCGGCCTCGGCGACCAGTGCGTCCATCGCGCCGCGGTCGGCGGTGTCCGCCTTGGCGGTGAGGCACCGGCGACCGGCGGCGCGGACCAGTTCGGCGGTCTCGTCGAGATCGGCCGCGGTGGCCAGGGGATAGTTCACCGCCGGGCTGTCTTCGCAGCGGTCGCAGAGAACTATGTCTGCTCCGCGTTCGGCCAGCGCGACCGCGTGGCTGCGGCCCTGGCCGCGGGCGCCGCCGGTGATCAGGGCGACTCGGCCCTCGAAGCCTTCCATCGTTGTTCTCCTGTCCGGAGGAACTAGCGCAGCTTGATGCTGCCGCCGTCCGCCATCAGTGTCTGTCCGGTCATGTACCGGGAATCGTCGGAGGCGAGGAACACCGCGACGGGCGCGATGTCCGTCTCGGGATCGCCGATGCGTTGGAGCGGGACCTTCGCGACGGACGCGGCGGCGCGTTCGGGGAACTTCTCCTGCCAGGCGAGGACGCCCTCAGTCGCGGCGAATGGGCAGATCACGTTGACCCTGATCTGATCGGCCGCCCACTCGTTGGCCGCCACCCGGCTGACCCCGCGGATCGCCTCCTTCGCCGCGGCGTACGACGTCTGGGTGGGCATCCCGTCGAGCCCGGACCCGGACGCGAAGTTGATCACCGAACCCTTCGCCGCCTTCAACTGCTGGTAGCACGCCTGCATCAGGTGCACCACGGGGTAGAACCCGGTCTGGAAGGAGAGGTCGAACATCTCCTGGGTGTGGTCGACGAGCAGTGCCTGGCGCGACGCGTGCGCGTTGTTGACGAGGACGTCCACTGATCCGAACGCGTCGACGGCGGCGTCCCGGATCTGCTCGGCGGATTCGCGCCGGGAGATGTCAACCTTCAGGAAGCGGGCGGTCGCTCCCAGGTCCCTCTCGAGGTCCTTGCCTCGTCCGTCGTCGATGTCGACGAACAGGACGTTCGCGCCCTCGCGGACGAACACGGTCGTGATCGCCCGTCCGATTCCGCCGGCGCCGCCGGTCACGATCGCCGTCTTTCCGTGCAGCCTCATCCTGTGCTCCTTCTGCGAGTGTGGCTCAGACACCGGCCGTGTCGCCGGTCGCCAGCGCGACCTTCTCCAATTCTGCGACGCTGAACGCGGCGTAGTTCTCATATGGCCCACGGCCGGCGAAGTAGGGCGTGAGGAGGCCGTCGAGCTCCTCCGGGGTGAATTCGGAACCCGCTGCGTCAAAACGGTTCTCGACCTTCGGTGCCTCCATCAACGCGACCATCTTGCCGTACACGACGAAGACCTGGCCGTTGATTTCGTCGGAGGCGGGGGAGGACAGGTAGTGGACGAGGGTGGCGACCCGTTCGGGGGACAGGGGGTCGAGTCCCGCGTCGGCCGTGTTGTCGCCGAACGCGTCGGCGGTCATGGCCGTGCGGCGTGCCCCTTGAGGTGGACGCGGATGACGTCGTCCCAGTCGGATTCGGAGAGGTTGAAAATCATCTTGTCGCGCAGGATTCCGGCGTTGTTGACGAGGATGTCCATCGATCCGAAGGTGCTGACGGCCTCGTGCACGAGGCGTTCGCCCAGCGCCCAGTCGGAAACGTCGCCGATCACTGCGGTGGCCTGGCCGCCTGCTGCCATGATCTCCGCGGCCACCTCCTGTGCGCCGTCGCCCATGTCGTTGACGACGACTGCCGCACCGGCGGCCGCGAGCGCGAGGGCCTCGGCCCGGCCGAGACCTGCACCGGCACCGGTGACGACGGCGGTGCGTCCGGCGAGGCTGAGTGATTCCGTCATGGGAACTCCTGTGTCAAGAGAATTAGATTTCATTCTAGTTGTAGCGCATGAACTACTGATCAGTCACTACTCAGGAGATATTTAGTGCAGGAATGTTTTCTAATTAACGTGTCGATTCGTCCCCGGAGGCACCGGCTGCGGGCAGGTCTCGGTGAGTGGGAACTGTGGTCGACGTCACTGGGCGGCATGCCAGGTTGGGCGTGCTGATCCTCACGAATCCCCCGGAGTCACATATGCATAACATGCCCCTGTCCCCAGGCGAGGCGGAGCGCGCGCCGCTCTCGCGCGGGAAGTCGTTTGCCCTCCTGGCCCTGATCATCCTTCTGGTCGAAGTCATCCCGCTCGCCTACAACTTCGTCACCCCGGCGCTGCCGGAGATCGCGAAACACTTCGGCACCGCGAACGTCGGGTGGGTGATCACGATCGTCACCCTCATGCTCGCCGCCTCGACACCCCTCGTCGGCAAACTCGGCGACATTTACGGCAAGAAGCGGATGATGCTCGTGTCCGCCGCGGTGTTCGGCGCCGGATCACTACTCGGCGCGCTGGCCCCCAACTTCGAACTCTTCCTCGTCGGGCGCGGACTCCAGGGTGCGGGAATGGCGATCCTCGTCCTCGCCTACGGTCTGATCCGCGACATCCTGCCGCCGGCGATCATCCCGGTGGCCGTCGGCTTCGTCGCGACGGGCATGGGCGCCAGCACCATCCTCGGTCCGATCATCGGCGGCTACCTCATCGACCACTTCGGCTACACCGGGGTGTTCTGGGCGCAACTCCTCCATGTGGTGGTCGTCGGAATCGCGGTCGCGATCTTCGTTCCCGAGACCACCCTGCGCACCAAGTCGAAGCTCGACGTGCTCGGCGCGGCAATCCTCGGCCTCGGCGCCTTCGTGCTGCTGTTCGGCATCGGCAAGGCCACCGCGTGGGGGTACACGGCACCGCAGACGCTTCTCTGCGTCGGCGGCGGTCTCGCCATCCTCGCCGGTTGGCTGGTGTACGAGCGCAAGCCGAAGGAACCGCTTATCGATCTGCAGATGCTGAAGCGCGGTCCCGTCGCGAAAACCCTGGCGGCCAGCGGTTTCGTCCAATTCGTGCTGGTGAGCCATTCGATGCTCATCCCGATGTTCGTGATGACCGATCCCGACCTCGGTCTCGGCTACGGATTCGGTGTCACCGCTCTCGCCGTGGCGATCTACACCGTCCCCACGGGCGTCGTGTCGATGATCGCCGGCCCCGTCGGCGGGTATTTCACCCGCCGCATCGGCCCCGCGCCGGTTCTGGTGTTCGGCGGCGCCTCCCTTTCGCTCGGTTCGGTCCTGCTCGCCACCCTGCACGACTCGACGGCACAGATGATGTTCGGGCAGTTGGTGATCGGACTCGGCCTCGGTTCCGCGTCGGCGACGCTGCCGAACCTCATCATGCGCACCGTGCCCGCGCAGACGCAGGGCATCGCCGGCGGAATGCTCAACCTGTCGGGCTCGCTGGGCAGCGCGATCGGCAGTCAGGTGATGATCGCCATCGTCGCCATCCCCGGTGTCGTGCTGGTGGGCCGCGCCGCACAGTACTCGGAGAAGGGCTTCGTCTATGCCTTCTGCACGTTGGCCGTCGCCGGACTGCTGGCCGCGGTCATGGGACTTCTGCTCACCCGCAACAAGATCGACCGCCCCGCCGACGTGGCGGCGCCGAAGACGGAGATGGTCGCCTGACCCTCGCGTCGACGGAAACGAGGCCCGCAGCGGTGCGGGCCTCGTTTCGTGTGACGGAACGGCGCTCAGGCGCGCACCCCCTCGGCGAGCAGGGTGCGCGCCTCCTGGCGGCCGTCGAGCAGCCGATTGATCCGGCGGGTCACCTTCCATTCGCCGTCGATCTTGGCGAGTTCCCACCGGTTCGCCGTGATCCGGTGGACCCGGAATCCGTTTTCGTCGTGAATGATCAACTGCGACTTGCAGGTGGCCACGGCGGTGTCGCCGTCGACTCGCACGTGCCCGGGCTCGAGCATGTGCGCGCAACCGCCGCCGATCCATCCCTGATGTGCCTGCGACTGCACCATCGCCGTGATCGCGGCATGCCCGCGCATCACCCCGGTGTCGACGTCGTACACGCCGTCCTCGGTCCACAGCCGGGCGACCGCGTCGGCGGAACCGCTGTCGATGGCGGGGCCGTAGGCGGTCATCAATTCGAGGATGGCGAGTTTGTCCTCGAGCGCGCTGACGCGTTCGGCGAGTGTGCGCACAAGTTCTTCGGTGCCGGTCACGGGCGCATCCTGTCTTCGGTGGGGGTGCGGAACGAGAGTCCGAGTTGGTCGCCGAGCTGCCGGAGAGCGTCCAGTTGCTCGCAGTAGTGGGACGCGCTCGTGGACGCGAGGGTGGCGCTGACGACGGTGGTGCCGGCGTCGCGGCGTCGTTCGAGGGCGCGGGCCACGGCGTCGCGGGAGTTGATCGGATCGAGCGGTGCTCCCGCGCTGAGGACCACCTCGAAATCCTCGGGGAGTTCGACCTTGCCGAGTAGAGCGCACAGCTCGTCGAGTGAGAGGCCGAACGGCACCCACCCGTCGCCGAGGGTCGCGGCGCGGCGCAGCGACCGCAGGGTCCGCCCGCCGACCCACAGCGGGACTCGCGGCTGGACGGCGTGCGGTTCGACGACGACGGCATCGAAGTCGTAGAACGTGCCGTGGTACTCGGGCCGCGACCGCGACAGTGAGGCACGCAGCGCAGCGAGGGCGTCGTCGGCGCGGGCACCGCGGTCGTCGAAGTGGGCGCCCAGCAGGTCGAATTCCTCGCGCAGGCTGCCCACGCCCAGCCCCAGCACGAGCCGGCCGCCGCTGACGACGTCGAGCGTGCCGTACCGCTTGGCGATCTCCAGCGGATGGTGGTACCCGAGTACCAGAACCTGCGTGGCCAGGCGGATGCCGGTGGTGTGGGCGGCGAGGAAGCCGAGCGTCGCGAGCGGGTCCCAGTAGGTGCCGCCGCGTTCGACGGCGACGTCGGTGGGCACGGCGACGTGCTCGCTGCAGGTGAGGTGGTGGTAGCCGAGGTGGTCGGCGGTCCGGGCGATCACGGTCAACTCCGCGATTCCGGCGCCGAGTTCCCAGTCGGCGCGGACGGAGGGGTGCGCGATGACGATGGGCGGCGCGATTCCTATGTGCATCTGTGGGTGACTCCGCTGTCGGGGATCGGTGTGTGGTGACCGTTGTACTCGAGGTACCCGAGGGCTGCGCGGGTATTCCCGGTGACCGGACGCGGTGGTTGTCCGATTTCTTCCCAGCGGCGCGGACGGCTGTTAGTATTTTAAGAATTCATTTCAATTTTCGTCGGACGTATGCGTGTGACCAGGATATTTGGAGGCGTCGATGACTGTCGTCGATTCGGATGATGCACTGTCGGTACCCGCTGCGAAGAAGGATCTGCCCCCGTCGATGGTCGAGCGGATGACACTGATCCTCGACGCGTTCGACGGCCGCACGTCGCGTCTGACCCTCGAGGAGGTCGCGTGCCGCACCCGCCTGCCGCGGTCCACCGTGCACCGCATCCTCGACCAACTCGTCCGCCTCGACTGGGTCGATCACGCGAGCTTCGGCTATTGCCTCGGACGGCGCGCGATGGGGCTCGGCGGCGGCGACAACGGGCACAGCCAGGTCCGGGCGGCCGCGGCACCGCTGCTGCACGAGCTGCACATGCAGACCGGGATGGTGGTGCACCTCGCCGTGCTGGACGGCGCGGAGAGCGTGTACCTGGACAAGGTGGGCGGGCGGATGGCCGCCACCCTGCCGTCGCGGGTGGGTGGGCGTGTCCCCGCCTACACGACCGCGGGCGGCAAGGCGATGCTCGCGTGGGTCGACCCGGAACAGGTCGACGGCATGTACGGGCCGCGGCTCAACCGGAGCACGGACCGCACGATCACCGAACTGTCCACACTGCACCAGGAGCTCAACCGGATTCGGCAGCGCCGCGGTCTCGCGTTCGAGCGCGGTGAAGCGGTACGCGGAATCGGCTGCGTCGGTGTCGCGGTCCGCAGCGCCGACGGGCCGGTGGCCGGCATCTCGCTGTGCGGGGATGCGCGCACCGTCCAGCTCGAACGGGTCGCACCGCTCGTCGTCGACGCCGCGCGGGAGGTCACGCGGACGTTGCACCCCGAACTGGGCACCCCCCGTCGCGGCCGTAGGACCGCGGAGATCCCCGACGGCTCGTGGTCCACGGAGACCCTTGACCAGCTCCTCGCCGTGCAGTCGGGTCAATGGCTCTAGCGCCCGTGCGTGGTTGACGAGTCTCCGGACTCGTTACGCGCGCACGGGTCGCGGAGCGGCACCGAGGCCGAAACCGCCCCGGAAGAACACCATCGGGCGCTCCTCGCACACCGACTCGAGTTCGAGAACGCGTCCGATCACGACGTCGTGATCGCCGGCGGTGTGCACCGACTGCACGTCCGCGTGCACGCGCAGCAGGACCCCGGGCAGCGACGGCGTCAACCACCGGGACGACTCCCAGGAGAGTCCGTCGAACTTGGTGCCCCGGCTCGAGCCGAAGCGAAAGCACAGGTCCGTCTGGTCCTCGCGCAACACGTTGATCGTGAACCGCCCCGACCGGCGGAGGCGCGGCCATGCCCGACCGCGGTGATCGGCGCAGAAAAGGATCAGCGGCGGCTCGAGCGACACCGACGCGAACGACTGACACGTGAACCCCACCGGACCGTCCGAATCGAGCCCGGTCACCACCGTGACCCCGCTGGCGAATTGGCCGAGGGCGCGGCGCATCTCGTCGGGTGACGGTGCGTCCGAGCGTGTTCCGGGCTGGGCCTCGGCCGGTTCGGGTGACATCAGACCGCCTCCGATTGCTCTTGCGTCGCCGACCGATTCGACGACTCCACCGAGGCTAGGGACACCCCGAAACGGTCACGAGATGCCGTCTCGGTCAGTGGAAGTCCGGGGCCGGGGGCCGCCCGTGCAGGGCGATGTCTCGCTGACCGGGATCGCTCCTGTCCGAGTCGCGGACGCGCTGGCAACGTGATCGACCATGACGACTGACTCGAGTTACGAGGGCACCCTGAAGGAGCTGAAGACCGACCTCGGCGTGCTTCGCTACCACGAGGCCGGCGACGGCCCGCCGCTTCTGCTGCTGCACGGCTCCGGCCCCGGCGTGACGGGGTGGCGCAACTTCCGCGGCAACCTCGGCGTCTTCGCCGAGCACTTCCGCACCTTCATCCTGGAGTTCCCGGGATTCGGGGTCAGCGACGACTTCGGCGGTCATCCGATGCTCACCGCCGGCGACGCGGTGCTCCGCTTCCTCGACGGGCTCGGACTCGACGAGGTTGCGGTACTCGGAAACTCGATGGGCGGTATCGTCGCCACCCAGTTCGCCATCGCGCACCCCGACCGGGTGAGCAAGCTGATCACCATCGGCGGCATCGGCAGGAACCTCTTCAGCCCCGGCCCCGGTGAGGGCATCAACCTCCTGATGGAGTTCACGGACGACCCCACGCGGGAACGGCTGATCGAGTGGCTGCACTCCATGGTGTTCGACCCGGCCATGGTCACGGAGGAGCTGATCGAGGAACGCTGGACGCAGGCCACCGATCCCGGCACCCTCGCCAGCGCCCGCAAGATGTACAGCAAGGCGGCGTTCGAGGCCGGCACCCGGGCCGCACTCGAGTCCGACGCGACCCCGTACTGGGCTCAGCTGCACAAGGTGAAGGCGCCGACACTGCTCACGTGGGGTCGCGACGACCGGGTCAGTCCGATGGACATGGCGATCATCCCGATGCGATTGATCCCCAAGGCGGAACTGCACGTGTTCCCCAACTGCGGGCACTGGGCGATGATCGAGCAGAAGACGGCGTTCGAGAGTGCCGTCCTCGCGTTCCTCCTCCGCAAGGACGGCAGCGGACGATGAGCGGCACCGAAGAAAACTTCGACACCACAGTCGATTTCCTCGTCGTCGGCAGCGGTGGCGGCGGCATGGCCGCGGCGATCACCGCCGCCCACCGGGGCATCGACACCCTCGTCATCGACAAGGGTGCGACGTTCGGCGGATCCACCGCCATCTCCGGAGGCGGAATCTGGATCCCCAACGCGCCGACACTGCGGGAGAAGGGTGTGGTCGACTCCCGGGAATCGATCCGACGCTACCTCGACGTCATCACCGAGGGCACCGTTCCCGCCGACCGACTCGACGCGTTCGTCGACAAGGGGCCCGAGCTGATGGAACTCCTGGGCCGCAGCCCGCACATGAAGCTCTACTGGGTGAAGGGCTACTCCGACTACCACCCGGAATACGAGGGCGGCCGCCCGTTGGGGCGCACCATCGAATGCAAGCCGTTCGACACCCGGGCGCTGAAGGAGAACGAGCAGTTCCAGCGTCCGAACAGCATGAAGGGCCCGCTGGGACTGTGGGTCACGTCCAAGGACTACCACGACCTCGCCATGGTCAAGCGCACCTGGAAGGGACGCAAGGCGTCACTGGTGGCGGCCTGGCGACGGCATCGTCGCGGGCCAGAAGCTCGGCGCGGCAGTCGACCTCATGGACGACGCCTGGTGGATGCCGTCGGTGTTCCACCCGATGGGCGCCGTGATCCCGCTCGTGTCGGAGCGGTGCATTCCGCCGTCGGTGATCGTCGACGGCCGGGGCGAGCGCTTCACCAACGAGTCGTCGCCGTACGTGAACTTCGTACACGACCAACTGGCCGGCGGACACGTCCCCGCGTGGTTCCTGATGGACAGCAAGGCGAAGTCGCGGTACCCGTTCGCGCAGGTACTACCGGGTGTGCCGTTCCCGCAGGGGTTCTACGACTCCGGGGTGGTACACAAGGCGGACACGCTGCGCGACCTCGCGGACGCGATCGGCGTGAAGGCCGACACCCTCGTCGCGACCATCGACCGGTTCAACGGATTCGCCCGCACCGGCAAGGACGAGGACTTCGGACGCGGCGACAGCGCCTACGACCGCTACTACGGCGACCCGACGATGAAGAACCCGTGCCTCGACGAGATCACGCAGGGACCGTTCTACGCGATCCGCTGCGAGGCCGGCGACCTGGGCACCAAGGGCGGTCTCGTCACCGACGCCGACGCGCGGGTGCTCCGCGAGGACGGTTCCGTCATCGACGGCCTCTACGCCACCGGCAACACGTCGGCGTCGGTGATGGGCAACGAATACGCGGGCGCCGGCGCGACCATCGGTCCCGCCATGGTGTTCGGGTACATCGCCGCGCAGCACGTCGCCCACGTGAGTGGCAAAGCGTCCCCGGACATACGACAGCACTCACATGCGGGAGAGGGGGCGTGATGCTGAGCGATTCGCAGCGATTGTCCGCCGCCCACCTCCTGCGGAACGCCGAACGGGACCGCGCGCCGATCGACCCGCTGACCACCGTGTTTCCGGACATCGACGTCGTCGACGCGTACGAGATCGCGCTGCTGAACATCCGCGAGCGACTGGCGGCGGGGGAGACGGTGTACGGCCACAAGGTCGGGCTGTCGTCCGAGGTGATGCAGAGGATGATGGGCGTCGACGAGCCCGACTACGGACATCTGCTGTCGAGCATGGTGTACGCCGAGGGGGCCCCGATCGACACCGCGCAGTTCTGCTACCCGCGCATCGAGGTGGAGATCGGGTACGTCCTCGGCGCGACGCTACCGGGGGAAGGGTGCACCGAGGCGGACGTGCTCGCGGCCACCGAATACATCGTTCCCGGTATCGAACTGATCGACTCCCGTATCACGGACTGGAAGATCGGGCTCGCCGACACGATCGCCGACAACGCGTCGTCGGCCGGGGTGATCCTCGGCACCGGACGTGTGGAGCCGTCGAAGGTCGACATCGGAGGAATCTCCGCGGTGCTCTTCCAGGGCGACGAGGAGATCGCACGGGGCGAGGCGTCGGCGGTGCTCGGCAACCCCACGAAGGCCGTGGCCTGGCTGGCGCGGAAGGTCGCGAGCTTCGGTGTGCGACTGGAGGCCGGTCACGTGATCCTGCCCGGTTCGTGCACCCGCGCGATCGACGCCCGTCCCGGTGACGTGTTTCGCGCCGACTTCAGTGACATCGGTTCCGTATCAGTAGAATTCAAGTAAGGGTGACAATTGTGACCAAGGCTCTCGCCGCGATCGTCGGATCCGGCAACATCGGCACCGACCTCCTGTACAAGCTTCTTCGCTCGGAGATCATCGAACCGCGCTGGATGATCGGCGTCGACCCCGAGAGCGAGGGACTCAGACGCGCCGCCGACCGGGGCGTGATCGCCAGCGCCGAGGGCGTCGACTGGCTGCTCGCCCAGGACGAGCGCCCCGACATCGTGTTCGAGGCCACGTCCGCGTACGTGCACAGGGCGAACGCCCCCCGCTACCGGGAACTCGGCATCCAGGCCGTCGATCTCACCCCGGCCGCGCTCGGACCGGCCGTCGTGCCCGCCGTCAACATGGGTGAGCACCGGACCGCGCCGAACGTCAACCTCATCACGTGCGGCGGCCAGGCGACCATCCCCATGGTCCACGCCGTCTCCCGGATCACCGACGTGGCGTACGCCGAGATCGTCGCCAGCGTGGCGTCGCCGTCCGCCGGTCCCGGCACCCGCGCGAACATCGACGAGTTCACGATCACCACGAGCCGCGGCATCGAGACGATCGGCGGGGCGAAGAAGGGCAAGGCGATCATCATCCTGAACCCGGCCGAACCGCCGATGTTCATGAAGGACACCGTGTTCTGCTCCATCCCCGCCGACGCCGACCGGGACGCGATCACCGCGTCCATCCACGACGTCGCGGCGTCCGTGCAGGCGTACGTCCCCGGCTACCGGTTGCGTGCCGAACCGCAGTTCGACGACCCGACGCCGATCAGCGCCGGACTCGCACGGGTCGGCATCTTCCTCGAGGTCGAGGGCGCCGGCGACTTCCTGCCGCCGTACTCCGGCAACCTCGACATCATGACCGCCGCCGCCACCAAGGTCGGCGAGAGCTTCGCGACGCAGATCCTCGGCGCAAGCGTCTGAGCGCGTCCGCCCCACTCACTCTTCGAAGGAATACCGATGCCTTACAGTGCTGATCTCGACATCCGGGTGACGGATTCGTCGCTGCGCGACGGCTCCCACGCCAAGCGACACCAGTTCACTGTCGAACACGTCCGCTCGATCGTCGGTGCGCTCGACGCCGCCGGGGTCCCGGTCATCGAGGTCACCCACGGCGACGGACTCGGCGGTTCCTCGTTCAACTACGGCTTCAGCCACACCCCGGAGCAGGAGCTGATCAAGGCCGCCGTGGAGACCGCGGAACGGGCGAA
>SEEV01000339.1 GCA_004211695.1 Rhodococcus sp. (in: high G+C Gram-positive bacteria) | reverse complement strand
GCAGCAGCACCCGAACCCCGGCCGACACGCCCCAGGGGTGGGGAATTACGTGACGGCGGGGTGGGGAATTACGTGACGGACAAACCCCTCAACCTGGGGAATTACATGACCGCTGACATTCAGATGAACAACTACCCCTACGTGTGACCTGTGGGGCCAATCGGTGGGGAGCGGGTTCAAAGACACCCGAAGTGCCTTCGCGTGCACCACCGATGAGCTGTCGGGAATCGACTGAGAGGTAGGCGGCGAGGTTCTACTCCCCCGTCGCCCTACCCCATCGTCACTAGCGAGACACCGTCCGAAGATGTAGCGACAAGACACCAGCAAGAAGCCGGCTCCGGGACTTCGACCCGACCACCTTCACCTGAGCATCAAGCCAGTCCCGCTGAGCCGTCGTGAACCGGAACCACGTCTCAACGGGACCCTTGACCGCAAATGGCTCCTGATGCACGGGGATCCCGGCCGCGGATCGCCCGGCCACCGGCTGGAACAGGCTACGAAGTCCCGCGATCCCCACAGAATCGAAGGCCTCGATAACGACATCAGCGTGATCACATCTACGCTCGGCCGCGCGGCTCTGCAGTGCATCACGCGTGGCGCGATCCAGGTAAGCCGTCACGGTCACCTTCCCAATTTCCGTCGGAGGTTCGACATCATCGTCGGTGACCGGGGTCGGGTCCGGGGCCGGCTCATAAATGGGAGCCTGCTTCTCGGTCGGTGTGGGTGCGGGTGGTGGGGTTGGTTCTGGCTTACTGACCGGCTCGGAGCGAACGGGCACGGGCACCGTAGAAGTAGGCGCGGGTGATTCGGCCAGAGCTTGTGGCGGCTCCTGCGCTGCAGGCGCCTTCTCGACAGGCCGCGACTCCTCCGCGGCTGGTTCTACCTCGGTGACCGGGGTAGAACGCCGCGGCTGGGTGGGGCTGCCAGCAGTCGGAAGGAGGCCGGCCAAACCCTCCGCTCGGTTACCTTTCGGAGCGAAAGCACTGGCAAGGCTCTTGCGACGAGGAGTGCTGGTTTCGGTCATGCCGAAGCCACCTCCTCGCTGATGGTCGACAGGCGCACGAGGATTTCGCGTGTCAGTTCTGCGTAGTCCTCGGCCAACCCGGACGCATTGCGAGAAAGTATCTGATCCGTCGGTTTGGCGCCCTTCTTCAAAGCGGCGAAACGTGCGACTTTGGCGACTTCGGTCTGCTGTTCCAGCTCATGGACCAACAAGCCCTCCCGGCGGGCATCATAGGCAGTAGATTCCATCGTCCGGATCCGGGATTCGAAGATCGGGGCGGCATCCCCGATCATCTCGTTGACGGATTGACGGATCTTCGCCGTGAGCTTGGTTGAACGCGAGCCCACACCGAACAAGCAAATACCTGCCAACTGCAGCCGCGGGTTGACAGCCGGCAGATTACGGTCTGGATCACCATCCCGTGTCGCCGAGAACTGGCCGGCAATAGTTTCCAACCCGTCGAGGCTTGCGTCGTCCGCCCTGACCGGGATGACCACAGCCTGGACGACCTCCATCAGTGCCTCCATGATGGTCAAATCGCCGGGCGGAGTGTCGAAGATGATCACGTCATAGTTGTGCGCAACCTGCAGGAGCATGGCGCGAACGAGCTGTCCAAGCCGCTTACCACCCTGACGCTGCTGCCGGGAAACCATGACGGCCGCCAAGTCGAACATCGCGGGACCACCCGGCACTACGTCGAGATTCTCGCGGCCCCCGACATTGTGGACGATCGGAGGCGCGGACCCTTGCAGGAGCGCAGTGAACAGTTCAGATCCGTCTCGCTTGTCGTAGCCCAGATCGCGGCACAGGTTCCCCTGGGGGTCGAAGTCACCGATCAGAATTGCCGTTGAAGAATCCGAACGACACCGGCAGTTCCTGCTGCTCCGCAGTTGAGGTCTCGACGACATGCATGGACATGGCAGTTCTCCCATTGGACTTTGGTTGTGACGAGTGGTTCCCAGTGAAGCTAGCAGGATTCCTGGACAACTTGCTGTATGCCACGCGGGGTGAACCGTAGGTAGATCTGCGTGAGCAAACGCGTGAGATGCGACGGGGTCAACCGTATGAGGTAAGGCGGGTGGTCAAGCGTGGATTTAAGCGTGATGTCCGGCGTGCTTATAGGCATGGCGACCAGCGTGAAAACACGCGCGTGAACAGGCATGGCAGACAGCGTGAGTTCAAGCGTGCCGACAGGCGTGTAGGCCAGTGGGGAAACACGCGGATCTAACTGTAGGTAGCAACGCGGGTATGCATGCGTGTGAATTCGCGTGTCGACAAGCTGGAAAGGCAGCGGGAAATAATGCAGTGGTTAACGCGTGTGAAGCTGCATGGACGGCTACGTGACATCATGCGTGAAGATCTGCGTGAAGCCACGCATGGTGTCATGCAGGATGCTGAGCGGGACAACCTACGTGGACGTAGGCGTGATTAACCGCGATGTATTGCACGTGACTGCATGCCCGGCAACCACGCGTGTTGGAGTAAGTGATCAGACCCGGGAGGCAATGCCGGTACGTGCGCGTGAACTTGACCCTGTCGTCAATGCGGGCAACACCACTGGTTGTAATACGTGAGCAGTTCCGTGCGCCGCTGCTGGTTCGAGCACGAGGGGGTGAACTGAATCAGATGCGTGATGGGGTGCCGTAATTCGGTGCTAGGCACAGTGCGTGAGAGCACACTGGCGCCCGAGCGGAAAACTCTGCGGATCGAACGTCGAGTGCAGCACGGGGCAAATGCCCCGTTGGGATGGGTCTACGCGCGTGAACGTATGGGGAAGCCTTTGCGTGAACAGATGCGTGAAGAGGTACAGACTTGCGCTCTACCTGTACTGATGCGGTGTTCTGCGGGGATCGCCGACGACGCCGCGCTGGTTTCGTTGGAGGTCTACCCGATGACTGAGGCCCGCCACAGTGAAGACGCCGATCGCATCGGCAATGTCCTGAGCTCGACGATGTCCGTCGAGCTCGACAACGAGGTCGATCAAGGTGTCCTCGAGAATGTTCTCGGCGGCCGTGTACAGGTCCCAGAGTTGCTTGAGCTCCCAGGCCCGGATCAAAGGGTTCGAGAAGTAGAGGCCGTCGACAATCCGTTGAACCCGATCCACCTGGGTGTTTGTTCTATCTGCAGGGCTCGACCAGGTCGCGAAGTGAGAGCTGGCCGAACAGTCGTCGACTGTCGAGTCCAGTTCGATGGCGACAGCGACCCAGGAAGTTGGGCAGATGGACCGACGCGCCTGCCTTGCAGCCTCTCCGAACGCGCGTTGGCAGACTGCGGCGTACTCAGTGGCAGCACGCCGGCCCAGATTCAGCTCGCGCAGATCCATCAGTGAGGTGAAGTCCTGGCGCCCGTGGGTGAATTCTGTAGCCGCGAGGAGCGCCTCACTGCCACTCCATTGAAAGCGAGACTGTCTGTATTGATCGCGGTGCCAGCGCAGATCTTCGATCCACGGACGGCCAAGCTCGAGGCCCTCACCGTTTGGCACCGTCATACGAACATGATGACATCGGGCGATAGGTGTGTCATCCATAGTTATGCAATCGTCCCAAACGTTTCTAAGGCGTAGTTCTAGCGCACAACACATAGATACCGAGCATGAAATCAAAGCATCTAGAAAAACGCGCAACTAGTGCAACATGTGCCTCCCTGAAGCGTCCAAGATGCATACCAACAGCGTCCCACACTCGATTATTAGTACAAGTCAACGTGACTGTCAGTCGTCCCCATAGCTCTAACAAAACCATCTAAATACAAAACTGAGACGGTTATGGGACGCGTCTGGGACGAGTTTGAGGCCGATTAGCCACCGGGGGACACCGTCCGTTAGCTTCGACCTTTCGGTCACCGGCTGCTCGATCGGTCGAACACATCGCATCCCAGTTCATTGAGGGTGGGGAGGATTCGGGAGTTGACGAGCCGTCTCGAGAAGCGCCACCCGAACGAGGGCCCGTGGTGACGGATCCGGACAGCGGAGGGAAGTCGTCCAGCGTTCGAGTGCCGGCAAAGTGCCACGCGAAACTCGAGCAGCTTCGCGAGCAGACAGGAATGACCAACGGTCAGATCTTCATTGTCGCGATCGAGGCGACGCACGACCGTCTGCCCGAGTTGTTGTATCCCGGTGGCCGAATCGGGGGAGGGCTATTCGCACCCCGAGGTATTCGCGCCAAAACGTCACGTGACGATTCCGAGACGCAAGTGACATACCGCCTGTTCAAGGCGGACTTCGATGTCATCGATCAACTTGTCATCGATCTTGCCGCGAAGTCGCGGTCGCATCTGATCACAGCGGCCCTGACGGGGTACTTCTTCGGGGACGACGAACGCACACAGGCGGCAGAGTAGCGCCGACGAGCCCTACTTCTTGTTCGCGACTACCCAGAGCGCAAGCAACGGCGCCAGGGCGAACGGCATCAAGGTTCCCGCGCTGCTGGCGGTCCAGGCGGCTGTCGCTGTTACTCCTTGCCCCCGAGGTCCAGGCTGCGATTGCGGAGGACGCGATTCGAAGCGCACAATCATCGGCGCAACAGCGACGGGGACGGCCAGAAGTGAGTGGACGGTCGTCCCGGTTGCGGCGACACCATCGATCGCACTGACGAGAGGGGCCGCAAGAACCCACCACCGTGCAATATGACGGCCGCGAAGGCGCCGGAAGATTCCGAGGATTCGCGGTGGGATCTGGAGATCGCGTCGGAGCATCTGGCTCTCAGTTCGTCATCGGGTCGACACTGGCAGTCTGACCCCCCAGCTGCGAAATGTTCGAGCGCGTCGAAGCAAGCGGCGGCCGCCTTTGCCATCTGAGCGGCGCTGTGGCGGGCGTTCTTCACCGAAACGCCCCAGAGGTTGCTCGTCTGTTCGGCAGTGGGTGTGTGAGTCGGTGGTATCCCTAGAGCGCCAGCTGTCAATTGCCTGATATCAGCGCTCTGATACCAGGTGGGGGAGAGGTTGACCTCGGCGAACAGTCGGGTGAGCAATTGCGCGTGCTCGTCGGGGTGGAATCCGCCGGCGATGTGCCCCTCCATGCTCCTCGCGAGAGTCCGGAGACCGAGTACCGCAGTTGCGTCCTCTGTGGCTCGCTGTGACTCGGAGAGGTGATGTTCCAGTACCTTCCGGTGCTCGTGTCGATGGCAGCGATGTCCCTTACCTGGGGAATACCGTCACCGCCTACTGACGTCGTCACGTGTACGACGAACAGATCGCGACCACGGTATTCGAACTGTGAAGGGAGAGCCATGGCGTGCAGGGTAGGTGCGGTTCTGGACTGCTTCGTTCTCAATTGGTGTCTTGCCCACCGGGGCTCAGAGGGGTCTGTGCCCGACTAGCCCGTTGTCTTCGTCCGATTAGTGGGAAAGTCAGCAAGAACTGCTTGGACGAACGCCTCGTATTGAGTCTCGGCGAATCGAGCGAAACGAGAAGTTAGAGCGACTCCGTCGTATCGTTGTCCATCGATCTCGATCGAGGTGGTCGGCTGATCGCTGCCGACGATTGAGTACTCCGAGATCGGTCGATGGGTGGACGATGTCACGCGTCCGCTTTAGAAGGCTCCGAGCCGCCGATCCAGTGACTTCCGCGCGCCAGCGTTCCTGTTCGGCGTGCAGCCGAACACCATGGCTCTTAGCATCACGTAGGTGATCTAAATCTGATTCCCTGCCCCCGTGGGCGTCGTATTGGCCAGACTTTCGCAGCCGATAGGCCGCTGCGGCACAGAGGTCCAGACATGTCATCGCTGTACGTGAGGCGTAGTCGACCGGCGCCAACATCAGGATGTTGAACTGTTCGTTCGAGAGGCGCTCCTGCATTTGCTTGTGTCCCTCCGGCTCGTGCGACCATTCGGCCATCCCGGCCGCGAGCCGGACGAAGCCGACCTGGAAAGCCGCGGACGATACGAGATGTGACGCGGCCTGGTATCTGTCGCCGAGCTGACTGAGCCGAACGGAGACGAGGTTCGCGAGATCTAGCTGCTTCACGTTGACGGCGGAGTCGCCCATCTACTCAGTCTGGCAGTGGGTGCGTTGCGTACAACAGGGTCTTGCCCCGGATGGCCCGGGCGAGGAGGACCCCGTCGGCACTCGGCGGGGTCCTCCTCCGGCCATTCTGTTCGAAGTGGCGGGCGCCGCTAAGGATTCTTGAGGTTCGCGAAGTACGACCGTAGGGCTTCGGTGGACGGTGCTCGCTTACAGGCATGACCGTCCGGATACCCACCGAGGAAACGGAGTACCTGCTGCGGCCAGGGGATCGCAATGTAGATCTCGGCGACTGCATCTGCGCCGCCAGAGATGCGAATGTGGGCTCCATCCGGTTCAGTGGTGAGGATGTGGCCAGTGCCGTGGTCGCACAATGCGGGTAGGGCATGGGCAGCCCTCGCTGCAATAGCGTCCTCGACAAGGACGGTTGGGTATCGCACAGTGCAGTCACAAGGCGTCTGGAAGGCGGTCAAAGCACCCTCGGCTCTTTGCGGGGCCAGGGCATTGCGATATCCCGGTGGCAGCCCTTGGCGCAACCCGTGTCGGTTCTCTTCACCCTGATTCTTTCTGTTTCCCATGGTCGGAGAGTAGAGGAATAGAGGGCGGGCGGCCTGACCTACGCTTGCGATCACCGCCATCAGAAACGACGGCTTCGGGGATGCCGAATGATGAGACACTCACATCGTGGTGAGAAGATACGGCAGTGACCAGGATGTTAAGGCCCGACTTGACGTTCGACATCATGACAATGAGGTGGACGGATTCTTCGTCCCGCTCGATCCTCCCGACGACGACCCAAGTGCTGCTGACGGGACGCGGATACTCAACTTCTCGGGTGACAGTTCGGAGCTGCGTATCTTCCCTATCTACACGTTTCCGGACAACGAGAAGTATCTTGAGCCGAAGTACCCACAGATTCACACGTTGACGATGAGCGTGCCGGATACGGACGTCGGCGTTGTTGATTTCAGGGAGCTTCTTCTCGAGTGGCTGCCGAGCGGTTTCGTCACGGACTACAAATTTGGTCTGGGGCTGGTCAAGGACTGCAATCGCCTCGTGCGACTGATCGAGAAGCACACCGAGTGCGACGAAATCTACTTCATGGGAGGAACGAACGTCGCGGTGGCCGGGAAGCAGCTGCTCCTCGGCCTGGAGCGCTTCGAGGCAATTCTTTCAGAGATCCGGCGAATCAACAGCCGCGGTTACGACGGTGCTGCGCGCGTCAAAGATGCATTCGTTCATAACGCACTGGCCTCTACCCTCAGCCTGGAGCCGGCGGTATACAGCCTCGGCCGCCACCCGGTGTCGCAGGTGCTGACGAAGGCCGCTGATGGCGTCAAGGAACTGACCGAGCAAGAGCAGGACGCGCTGATCGACACCTTCGCATCCGAGTCCGCTGCACTGGCGCGGACACGGCCGGAGACGTTTCTCAAGCTCCACCGTGACATCGAGCTCGTGAATCTTGATCGACTCATTCAGTCCTACGAAGATGCCCTGGCTAGGGGCAAGAAGGAGGGGTTCTGGCAGAACTTCTTCGATAACAACGCCTTTGCACTCCAGCAGGTGTTCGGCACGCCAATGGTCAGTTTTCAGTCGAGTGCCTCTGTCGGTGGTGTCGGATTCGCCGGTAGTGGCGGCAAGGTTGCCGACTACCTCCTCAAGAATCCACTGACCAATAATGTTGCGCTGGTGGAGATCAAGAAGCCGTCGACGTCACTGCTCAACACTAAGGAGTATCGAGGGGGTGTGTTCGGTCCGTCCAAAGATCTCGGCGGCGCCGTGACGCAGGTGATGGATCAGGCGTATCAACTGATGACTTCCTTCGCGGGCCTGAAACTGGCTTCGCGGGCGGATCTGGAGGCATACGCGGTGTCGTGCTTCGTCGTTATCGGGCGAACTCCATCCTCGGATGACGAGCAAAAGTCGTTCGAGATGTACCGAGCAAACTCACGGAACGTGAAGATTGTGACGTACGACGAGATCCTGGAACAGCTCAAGCTGCTGCGTAAATTCCTTCTCCCGGAAGACAGCGAGCGCTAGCGGCGAGGGACCCCGAGACGCCGAGAACGGCGGACCCCGAGGCGGGACGGTATCGAGTGATCGCCTGTCTGTCTCGGAATCGATTCGAATGAGAGACACTCGAACTAGCGCATATCCCTATACTTCACGACTGATCCCATGCGTTGACCGGACGAGGCGGGACGCAGCGACGCAGTGTCGGGGTGGCCGGCCATTGTTCTGTCGACGTATGTCGGACGACCGCCATTTCGATGATGAACGACCGGTTTAGGCCACGGCCTTGGCGATCGGATCGCGGAAGTGGTTGGTCATGTCCTGTAGGGCCGTTGTGCCTGATGAATCGACGACGAGCTCCCCGTAGTTCTGGTGAGTTCCGGACCCGATGAATGAGGCGAACTTGAGCCCTTCAGCACCGATCTGGGAGAGGGCGTCTGCACCGTCAGAGCCTGCCAATGCGGTGAGGCTCGAGGCGAGCCCTCCAAGGTCCCCAGCGTGTGACTGCTGGGTGATCTGCTGTCCGGTCGTCGTGGACGCAGACACTGAACCGAGCTTGGGCGCCTCGGTCTTCTGGCCACCGTTGAGTGTGCCCACCGCGATCTTCGCGAAATCGAGGATGTGGGGGAGTGCGCTGAGGCCGGCTCCGATGATGTCGCCGGTCTCGATGGCGTGCCAGAGCTGCTTTTGGAGTTCGCCGGCGGTGTTGGCCAGACCGATGATGTCGAGGTTCCCGACGAGGCCGACGATCATCGAGATGATCTGTGCGGCGCCGGATGGGTCGGGAATCATCGCGATCAGGGCCGCAGCAGTCTTGTAGTCGAGTCCGGCGGCGAGCTTGATGAGTGGCTCGAATAGGACGTTGATGCGGTCGAACTCGGCGTGGACAGCCTTGACCTTGGCCATCGGATCGAGACCCGGATCGAGAACAATGTGCGGGATCCGGTTGAACAAGATGTCGAGGACTGCAGGGATGTTGTTGGCGAGGTCGAATGCGTTCGTCCCGATGTGCGTGACCTGGTTGATGAGCACGCTCGGCTTGATGATCGAGAGTGTGTCCGCAGCGAGTGACAGACCATCAGCCGGAGTGGCGGCCAAGGGGGAGACCTGAGTGGACAAGGTGTCCACCGATGTCTGCAGCTGCTGCACCTGACCCGGCGTGGAGGCATTCTGAACCGTCCGCGCGATGGTGTCCGCGGCCTGAAATGCACTCTTCAGGTCGATGCCCTTGACCTTGTCGACGATCTGGCCGGCGGCGTATTCGGGAGTCGAAGCGTCCGCAGTCATGAGCGTCTGTTCCACGGCCGGATTCTGTGTTACCCAGCTGGTCGTATCGGCCACCGGAACAAGGGTGTTGGCTACATCTGTCGCCGCCGATTCCATGCTCTCCAGGTCCGGAGCGCCGGACTGCAGCTGCTGCTGCAGGGTCTCGATGTTGCCGGCCAATCCCGGAAGATTGACCTTCGAGTAGTCGGACACCAAGGCGTTCTGCAGACCCGCGGTGGTGGGCTGAGATCCATCGCTCTGCTGCGGACCGGAAGCAGTCGGAGGCTGGGCAAGCACTCGCCCAAGTCCTGCGAGCAATCCATCCTTGCCGGCGTTGGTCGAGCAGTAGAGGTCGTCGGGGGCGCAGTACGAACGCGTGACTGCAGCTGTCTTTCCGAACCCGCCCGGCCTGGCCCCCGCGATCCCGACACCGTCGACGGGAGGACCGACGAGAGTGTTGTCGCCATTCGAACTCTGCCGTGGGTCGGCAACAAGACCGACAGCGATCAACTTCTCTGCCGGGATTGGACCTTTGTCGTGTCCGATCAACCATGCCAAGTCGCCGGCAACGTCCGCACCCTGGCTGTAGCCGCCGAGTGCGAACAGAGTGTTCGGGCATTGCGTTGCATGAGTCTGCATCACGCGCGCACCGGCTCCGATGCCAGATGCCTTACTGGTGCCATAGGTCTTGCCCTTGTTGAAGGCGGACGCTTCGTACGCCGGATAGGTGATCTTGATGGAGCTGCCGAACAGCTGGGAAAGAGGATCGGTGACCTGCTTGAGCAGACCCTTCGCGACGTCAGGATTAGCGGTCGAGTCCGTTTCGAATGTCCCCGGCATCATCACCACTTCCACTGCCGGGCAGCCCGAGGATGCCGGCGCCGCCTCGGCCTGACTTGGCGACACAACCGCGATGAGGGAGGCGAGGAGTGCAGTGAGCAAGGAGGCGACGAGCAGGGGCACCCGGGCGCGAGAGTTGGTGCGACCGTCCTCAGAAGTTGGTGCGTGAAGGTGCGTCATAAGTGTTCTCTTTTCGTCAGCGATACAGCGCCGGCACGATGACCCGACCGCTGTCGATATGAGTGGTGATGTCGCGGGGGAGAAAGTCAGCGACAGTGAGAGCGACTCTGCTCATCGCATGCGAGGACTCGGCGAGCAGTCCGAGACGAGCGATTGTGGGGTGGGTGAGTGCAGCATCGAATCCTCGCGTCGCTTCGAGGAGCACGGACGTTTCGGTCAGAAGAAACGCCGCCGCGATGAAGACCATGACGGTGAACAGAGGCGCGAGACTACGGGTCATCAGATCGCCGCGGTCGTCGTTGCAGTCCGACGACGACCGCGTGCAAACCGGGGTCGAGGAGTCGGCTGGTTGGAGGCGACGACACTTTTGCGAATGCGTGTGACCGCGCGGTAGAGCCGCTGGCGAAGCGCTGCCGGAGTCATCCCAATCTCCGCGGCAATCACGGCCAGGTCGCAATCGGTCTGTTCGAGGTATGCCCGCTGAATCAGGGTGCGATCGAGGTCGTTGATGACCTTCTTTTCGACCGCCCAGGAGAGCAGAGCCGGAGCAGAGATATCCGCTTCCGGCTCGTTCTCAGCACTGTCGGACTCGTCCATGACATCGGAGGCGGGGATCTCCTGGGCGAAGGTTTCCTCGCGCGTGATCTTCTTCAGCGTGTGCAGGAAGAGTGCCGCGTAGACGTTC
>SEEV01000857.1 GCA_004211695.1 Rhodococcus sp. (in: high G+C Gram-positive bacteria) | reverse complement strand
CGCGGGCAACAGCACGCGATGCTGTGGGGCAACCCGACCCAGAAGGGCCGCTACTGGGGCGTGGAGCTGCCGCCGCGCTCGGTGCTCGCGCAGGGGCTCGACACGGTCGGGCAGTGGCTGGTTCCTGTCGTCGACTGGCCACTGCTGGGCAGGTTCGCTCAGCTGTGGCGCAAGTGGGCGCGCGATGCATTTCTCAACGAGCAGAAGGCGATCGCCGATCACCTCTCCACGATCGAGCGGCACCTGTCCGGTCAGGGTGTGAACGCTAAACCTGCAACTCCAGGCCAGATGGATTACCTGTTGCTGCGCTCTGCGACGCTTGGGCTGCCGCTGGATGCGGACGGTGTGATCTCCGGTGCCGGCGACTGGGAGGAATCCGATGTCGCCACACTCGAGGACCTCACCAATCTCGAGCTGACTCCTGGCGACGGCTACACCACGGTGCGCGGGCAGGTCGGCGGCAGGGACTACACCGGCTACGCGATCGTTCTGACAGTCGGGCGTATGGCACCGCTGCCGATCCCGGAGAAGATGCTGCCGTGGCAGGTGATCGGTGATCCGTCAGGCGAACCCCTCGAATGGTCCGAGCGCATCTCGCTCAAGACGAAGGGGCAGACGCTGCGTAGCCTGCGCCGGTTGACGTCGAAGATCGAGGCCCAGTTCGACCACTACACCGTCGAACACGACCAGGTCCCGCCGCAGGAACTGGCCGAACAGCACAAACTCGCCCAACGGGTGATCTCCGACATCGAGGAGGACCACTCGGGCCTGTCGGTACGCACCCAGGGCTGGTACCGCGTCCTCGTCGTCGGTTCGTCGCCGGAAGAGGCCAAGGAGAAAGTCGCGCTGCTGCAGGAGATGTACGCGCAGCGGATTCGCCTGGAACCCGAGCACGGCCAGTACCAGTTGCTGCGCGAGTTCATCCCGGGTGAGCCGCTGGCGAACATCGCGCACTGCCGGCGGATGAACGTCGAGGCGCTGTCGGCTGGCATGGCCGCGGTCGGTGACCGGATCGGTGACCGCACCGGCGTCGTGGTCGGGCAGACCGCGTCGATCGCTCCGCGGCCCGCGGTATGGGATCTGTTCGCCGCGCACGAGAAGAAGCACAAGTCCGGTCTGACGCCGATCGTCGCGGTGCCCGGCTCGGGTAAGACATTCCTCGCCGGCATGCTCGTCTACCAGGCGGTGCGGGCGGGCGCCTACGGTGTGGTGCTCGACCCGTCGGGGCCGCTGAAGAAGCTTGCGCAGCTACCCGAGTTCCGGGGTATCGCCGAAGTGCAGGCGCTGACCGGTCGCACCTCTCGTCCGGGATCGCTCAACCCCTACCGAGTGATCGTCGACCCCCGCCCCGACGACCCGGAGTACGACCCGACGAGCCCGGACTACACCGACGACGCCGATCCGGTCGCCGCGGCGCAGTCGCAGTACGAGGCGGATCTGCGAGCCGCGGAGGCGGAGCGGATCTCGGTGGCGGTGTCGGTGCTGAAGATGATGCTCAC
>SEEV01000038.1 GCA_004211695.1 Rhodococcus sp. (in: high G+C Gram-positive bacteria) | reverse complement strand
GCGTCGTCAAACGCAAAGTCCTCAAATGGGCCGCCAAACGCGCACACCACCAACACCATCCACAACCCACCCAACCGCCGAAATGCACCATCCTTGTTCACTAACTGAACGGTATTGGGGTTAGAACGCCCACCCCATCTGGGCGTCGCGGTCGGAGCCGAACGCGCTGTCGAACCGATCGAGCGTGTCGGCGTCGGCGGCCCACAGCCGGTTCGCGGCCGCGAACGTCCGCGCCCGGTGCGCCCCGAGATACAGGCTGCCCAGCACGTCGAGGTCGAGCACCAGGTGGGGAGTTGCGTCCGTCCGGGTGCACACGGCCTTGCCGTCCCGCACGGTGAGCGCGAATCGGCCACCCGCGTCCAGGAACCCGTCGTCGACCTGGACCACCACGTCGAGGTCGCGGCGATAGGTGCGGGCCTCCAGTGCGGCAGGAACCTCCATGATCCGCACCCACAACTCGTCGTGGCGTGACGTCGTGCGCACCAACCGGCCGTCGCTCAGCAGATACGGCAACGGGTCCTCGGGGGTCAGATTCGCCTCGACGCGGCTCACCAGGTCGAGCCCGAGCAACGCCCGCCACAGCGCGGCATGCGCCGCGGCGCTGACGGTCCGGATCTCCTCCACACGGGCCACCGATCCGCTGTCGCCGGAGACACGACGGTAGAGCACGTAGCCGTCGGGGTGCACCAGTCCGAACTGGGCTGTGCCGCCGCCGCGCTCGCTCTCCCGGTCGGTGAAGATCCGATTCCACACGATCTCCGGCCGCACCTGCGCTCCCGGAGTCATCGCCTGCCAGCGGTCGTAGACGTCGGTGAAGGCGGGTCGCGCCTCGGCCGGATGCACCATGCGCACCCCGCCCGGGTCGGGTGCGTTCCGATGCGGGGTCGCGAAGCGGCGGTCGATGCTCACCCTCGCCTCGACGGTCGCGGGCCCGTAACCGAACCGTCCGTAGATCCCGCCCTCGCTGGCGGTGAGAATCGACAGCGGCGCCCGGGACTCCCGGATGCGAGCGTGGTGCTCGGTGTAGAGGGCGCGGAGGATGCCGCGCCGGCGGTGGGTGGGCGCGACCGTCACCGCCGTGATACCCGCCGCCGCGACGCTTCCGCCGCCAGGGACGGTGACGATCATGGGAATGTCCATGGTGGCGCCGACCACCTCGTCCCCGTCGAGCGCGATGATCGGCGGCTCGCCGCTCACGAGTTGTTTCCAGTGCGCGGTGAATTCGGCGGTCTGCGGTGTCAGGAAACAGATCTCGTTGAGCACGGTGATCTTCGGCCAGTCCTGTTCGGTCGCAGCTCTGATCGTGATTCCGTCGGCGCTCGTCATCATCCGACACTGACACACCCCGCGCGGACTCGCAGCCGAATTTCCGTGCCCGGCCTTGACCCGGTGAGTGTCTTCGGAGAGTCTGAGATCCTGCCGACCCGGGCGGTGAGGGGGTGACGTCACGGTGTCGAACGACCACACCTCTTCCGCGCCGCGCCGAACGCTCCGGCTGCGCCGGGAGTCCTGGGGATTCGTCATAGGCTCCTTCCTGTTCGGGATGGCGGCCACGCGGATGTACGGGGACGCGGTCGGCCCCCAGATCGACAACATCACCTACTTCGTCGGATCGCTGTTCTTCACCACCGCCGGGTTCATCCAGCTGCTGCTCAGTGGCAGACCGGTCCCCGGGGAGGAATCCGAGACGGTCGAACGCTACGACTGGTGGGCGGCGCTGATCCAGTTCGTCGGCACCCTCCTGTTCAACGTGAGTACCGGCGTCGCGCTCATCCAGGGGCTCACCGTCGAACAGGATCGGGTGTGGGGGTGGCGGCCCGACATCTTCGGGTCGACGGCCTTCCTCGTCGCCAGCGCTCTGGCGGTGGTGGCCACCACCGAAACCGACAAGTTGTGGGATCCGCACGCCCGGAACTGGCGCAGTACCTGGTTGAACATGCTCGGGTCGGTGGCGTTCGGGGTGTCCGCGGTGGCCGCGTTCATCGTGCCCGGCACCGGCGCGCTGGAGAACGCAACGGTCGCCGACCTGGGGACGTTCGTGGGCGCGGTCTGTTTCCTCGTCGCCGCACTGCTGATGCGCCCGACTCACCCCACGTATTCGCCGAACCAGGCGAGGACACGTTCGTAGGCCGCCGCCGCCGCGGCCGCGTTGTAGCGGGGCCCGGTGTCGTTGAAGAACGCGTGATCGGCACCCGGAACCGTGACGATCTCGTGCGGCAGCCCCGCCTTCGCGAGTGCCGCGGCCGCGGCGTCGCGGGACGCGTTCACCCGGGCATCCAGTTCCGCGTAGATGGCGAGGACCGCGGCCTTCGAGCCGGAGAAGTCCGCGCCCTCGGGCAGGGGACCGTAGAAGGGGACGGCGGCCGCCAGTCGCGGTTCGCCGGACGCGAGGAGTCGCCACACCATGCCGCCGCCGAAGCAGAACCCGACCGCCGCGTACTTCTCGTCCGGTACCCGGCGCGCGAGTTCGTCGACGCCGTCCTTCATATCGGCGACGAAGCGCTCCGGCGGGACGGTGGCCAGCGCAGCGGTGGCCTGAGCCTGGTCGGTGAAGGTCGCCGTCCCGCCCTCTTCCGAGAGCAGATCGATGGCCAGTGCGGAGTAGCCGGCACCGGCGAATCGGCCCGCCACCGAACGGATGTGGTCGGTCAGGCCCTTGTTCTCGTGCACCACCAGAACGGCTCCACGGGGCTCGGCCGCTTCGGCCCAGGCCCCCTGCAGGGCACGCCCGTCCGGACCGGCGAAGGTCACGGCTTCGGTTCCGACGGCCTCGGCCATACCCGGTGGCGGCGGCGTCGCCCCTCCGGGTGTCACCGGCGCCGAGGTGGACGACTCCCCGTCGCCGTCCGTGGAGCACGCGGCCAGTAACGACGACGCCGCCGCCACACCGAGGCCGATGAGTCCGAGTCTTCGCAGCGCCTCGCGGCGGGACAACAGTCCGTCCGCATGGTCGATCGCGATCTCTTCGGCGATGTAGCGCTGCAGTGGCGTCATGATCGTCCCCGTCCGCATCGGCTGATGTAAGGAATTATCCCTGGTCGGCGCCGTGATCGACATCCCTCTCAACGGCATCGGTTTTCCTTATGCAGTGCGCCACTTATCTGTGTTGTACAGATTTCGTCGTGCGCCCCAAGATTGGTTCCACGGCACGAACTCCTCGCTCACCGCACACAGAAAGGAGCCCGTCATGCCGATCGCTGACCGTCACGCAGCCGTCGAAACGACGGCCCGAACATCGGTGGCCCCACCGATTCCGGACAGCTCGACCGCGAACTTCGTCACGGCCATGGGCGCCGTCGCGACCGGAGTCACCGTCGTCGCGACCGACGGTCCCGGCGGCCGGACGGCGCAGACCGTGAGCGCGATGTGCTCCGTCTCGGCCGATCCGGCGCTCGTGCTGGTCTGCCTCCACGGACGCAGCCCCGTCAACGACGCGATCTCCGAGAACGGCGTCTTCTGCGTCAATGTGCTTGCCACCCAGCATGATCACGTCGCCGACACCTTCGCCGGCCGGCCCTGGCCCGGCAAGCAGCGGTGGGACTTCACGTGCGGGCACTGGACAGTCGCCGAATCCGGCTCACCGCGCGTGCACGACGCGATCGCGTCCTTCGACTGCACCGTCCACGAGGTCATCGATGCGGGCACCCACCGCATCTACATCGGCCGGGTCGCCGCCGTCGAGACCCACCCCGGCGATCCGCTCGTGTACGCCTCCCACACCTACAGCAAGCCCGCAGCATTCGAACCGTCCACCTTCCCCGACTACCCGGACGCACACCCCGCGCCGAGGACCAGGAGCACGAAATGATCCGCACCGGAGACGAATACAGGGAGTCCATCAGGGACGGCCGCGAGGTCTGGGTCGACGGGGAACGCGTCAAGGACGTGGCCGACCACCCCATGTTCAAGCCGATCGTCGACGTGCGGGCGCGCATCTACGACCTCGCGCACGAGGAGGCCACGCAGGACGCGATGACCTACGTCGACCCCGAATCCGGTGAACGCAACGCCATCGCCAACAAGCTTCCCCGCACCCGGCAGGACTGGCTCGACAAGCGCGCCGCCGTCGACCTGGTTCTGGACGACACCCGAGGAGTGGTCACCCGCGTCGGCGACGAGACCATCGGCGAGATGTGGTCGCTGTTCGACGGCCAGGACGTCCTCAACGAGGTCGACCCGCGCTTCTCGGAGAACATCCGCCGCCACCTTGAGCGCTCCGTCCGCGAGGACCCGTTCCACGTGTCGGCGAACACCGACCCGAAGGGCGACCGGTCGAAGGCGCCGCAGGACCAGGACCCCGACATGCTCCTGCACGTGGTGAAGGAGACCGACAACGGCATCGTCGTGCGCGGCGCGAAATACGAGACCGCGGCCGCCTACTCCAACCAGGCGTTCACCAAACCCACCATCGCCAACTGGGGCAACAGCGAACTGTCCGACTACGCCGTCGGATTCGTGCTCGACATGGGCGCTCCCGGGCTGAAGTACATCTCCCGCAACGGGTTCGCCGGCCGGGCGCCGTCCGCCGACTACCCCCTCGCCAACCGGGTCGACGAGGTCGAATCCCTCGTCGTGTTCGACAACGTCGAGATCCCCTGGGAAGACGTGCTGTTCTACCGGCACACCCGCGCCGCCACGTTCATCCGTTCCACCCTGCACCGCTACAGCGCGTTCCCGTTCGTGCAGCGCACCCTGCACCTCGCCGATCTGATGATCGGATCCGCGCTGTGGAACGTCAAGCAGAGTGGCCTCGAGAAGCAGCAGGCGGTGCAGGAGAAGCTCGCCCAGCTCGCCTGCTACCGGGAGACGATCAACGCCCACCTCACCGCGGCGATCTCGCTCGCCGAGCCGAGCCCCGGTGGCCTGCTCATGCCCAACCAGTCCCTGCTCTACACCGGCCGGGTGATGGCGCTCAGCCAGCTGCCCGCGATGATGCACATCGCCCGGGAGCTGTGCGGCGGCCAGATCTGCATCACCCCGGACGCCGCCACGTTCGCCGACCCGGATGTCGCGCCGTGGCTGGAGAAGTTCTACTCCATCAACGACAACTGGGTGGCCGACGACCGCCGCAAGCTCCTCGCGTTCGCCCGCGACCTGCTCAACAGCGACTACGCCGGACACCGCCTGACCTTCCAGCTCTTCGCCCAGTCACCGCCGTTCGCGCAGCTCGCGGCCGTGTACCGCAACTTCGACTTCGACGGACCCCTCGGGCTGGTCAAGGCCGTCGCCGGGCTGTCGGACAACGTCGACGGAGGTGCGGCATGACCACCCACACCCGCATCCGCCCGTTCAACACCCGCGACACGTACCCGGAACAGAACCTGGACAACGACCTCGCGCAGGCCGTCGTCGCCGGCGGAGTCGTGTACCTCCGCGGCCAGATCGGGCAGGACCTCGACACCCGCGAGTCCGTCGGGATCGGCGACGTCGAGGCCCAGGCCGAGAAGGCGATGGCGAACATCGCGATGCTGCTGAAGGAATCGGGCAGCCGACTCGAGGACGTCGTCAAGGTCACCGTCTACCTGGTCGACGTCCGGTACCGGGAAACGGTCTACCGGGTGGTCGGGCGCTGGCTGAAGGGCGTGCATCCCGTCTCCACCGGCATCGTCGTCGACGCCCTGGCCCGTCCCGAGTGGCTCGTCGAGATCGACGCGACGGCCGTGATCAGCTCATGACGTTCTCCCTCGTCGCCCGCGATTCCGGAGGCGCGTTCGGGATGGTCGTGTGCTCCTCCAGCCCCGCCGTGGCCTCACGCTGCCTGCACGTGCGGTCCGGGGTCGGCGTCGTCGCCTCCCAGAACGTCACCAATCCGCGGCTCGGGCCGGTCGGACTCGACGCGCTCGCGGCGGGCGAGAACGCCGAGACGGCCCTCAAATCCGTACTCGCGCACGAGAAGTTCCCGGAGTACCGGCAGCTCGTCGTCATCGATGCGGACGGCGGCACCGCCGTGCACTCGGGGGCCCATACCCTGGGCATCCACAGCAGCGCGCAGGGCAGCGGCGCCGCCGTCGCCGGCAACATGCTCCGCGACGAGGGGGTCATCCGGTCGCTGCTGTTCGGTTACGTGTCGAGCACGGACCCCACCTTCGAGGGCAGACTGCTCGACGGTCTGACCGCCGCCGATACCGCCGGCGGCGAGGCCGGGCCCGTGCACTCGGCGGGACTTCAGGTGGTCGAGGACGTGCCCTGGCCCGTCACCGACCTGCGGGTCGACTGGCACGACGACCCGGTCGGCGAACTGCGCCGGCTGTGGACGGTGTGGGAACCGCAGAAGCGGGACTACCGGGTGCGCGGCGTCGACCCGACGGCCGCACCGTCCTACGGCGTGCCGGGTGACCTGTGACCGCCGGCGCGGACGCCGCGATTCGTGACGGAGCCCGGCGGGCGGAAGACCGGATCCTCGCATTGTCGCACGATCTCCACGCTCACCCGGAGGTCGCGTGGGAGGAGGAACGCTCGTGCGCGCGGGTCGCCGGGGTGCTGTCGGACGCCGGGTTCGCGGTGGAGCAGCAGTACGTCGGGCTGCCCACCGCCTTCCGCGCGCACCTCGGCTCCGGTCCGCTGCACCTCGCGGTCTGCGCGGAATACGACGCGCTCCCCGGGCTCGGGCACGCGTGCGGGCACAACGTCATCTCCGCCGTCTCGGTGGGAACCGCGCTGGCCCTCGCGCCGCTCGTCGACGACCTCGGCATCACCCTGTCGGTGCTCGGCACCCCCGCAGAGGAAGGCGGGGGCGGCAAGATCGACATGCTGAAACGCGGAGCATTCGAGGGTGTGCACGCCGCCGTCATGGCCCACCCCGGCCCGGTCGACGTCGCCCGGGCCGAGCCGTACGCCGTGTCCCACAGCCACATCCGGTACGACGGCAAGGCGGCACACGCCGCGGCCTACCCCGAACGGGGTGTCAACGCGGCCGACGCATTCACTGTCGCGCAGGTCGCCATCGGACTGCTCCGGCAACAGCTTCCGCCGAGCACACGCGTGCACGGCATGATGACCCGCGGGGGAGAAGCACCCAACGCGATTCCCCAGCGCACCGAAGGTCGCTGGTACGTGCGCGCGGAGACGCTCGACGAGCTGGCCCGCATCGAACCGCGGGTGGTGCGCTGCTTCGAGGCCGGCGCCGTCGCCACCGGCTGTGAACTCACCATCGCCCCGGAAAGCGAACCGTACTCGGAGTTCCGCACCGACGAAGCGCTGCTCGCGTCGTACGTCCGGCACGCGGAGGGTCTGGGCAGGGTGTTCCGCACCGGCGCGGACTCGCTGATGAACCGGGCGTCCACCGACATGGGCAACGTGTCGCAGGTGCTGCCCGCAATCCACCCGTACATCGGCATCGACTCCGCGCCCGCCGTCAACCATCAGGCCGAGTTCGCCGCGGCCAGCGCCGCGCCCGCGGCAGACCGGGCGGCCGTCGACGGTGCCCTGGCCCTCGCCCTGACCCTGCTCGACGCGGCGACCGACCCCGGTCTCCGCGCCCGTCTGCTCCACTAGTCACCCCGAAGGAAGCCCGATGTCCCGCATCGCCCAGCCCGTCCGCACACGCGTCGAACACGACCTGCTGGGAGAGCGGGACGTCCCGCTCCACGCCCACTACGGGATCCACACCCTGCGGGCGCGCGAGAACTTCACCATCACCGGGACCCCGATCGGCCGCTACCCGGAGTTGGTCGCGGCCCTGGCGTGCGTCAAGCAGGCGGCGGCGGTCGCGAACCAGCGGCTCGGGTTGCTCGACGACCGCCGCGCCGACGCCGTCGTCGCCGCGTGCGAGCAGATCCGGGACGGCGCCCTGCACGATCAGTTCGTCGTCGACGTCATCCAGGGCGGGGCGGGCACGTCGACCAACATGAACGCCAACGAGGTGATCGCCAACCGCGGTCTCGAACTGCTCGGTCACCGGCCCGGCGAATACATGTTCCTGCACCCGCTCGAACACGTGAACATGAGCCAGAGCACCAACGACGTGTACCCCACCGCGTTGAAGGTGGCGCTGCAGTTCGCGATCCGCCGTCTGCGCGTGGCGATGGCAGCGCTTGCGGCTGCCTTCTCCGCGAAGGCCGCCGAGTTCACCGACCACCTGAAGATGGGGCGGACCCAGCTGCAGGACGCCGTCCCCATGACCCTGGGGCAGGAATTCGGGGCGTTCGCGGTGATGGTCCGGGAGGACGCCGAACGGCTCGAGGAAGCCGCGCTGCTCGTCGCCGAGATCAACCTGGGCGGCACCGCCATTGGCACCGGACTCAATGCCCACCCCGACTACGCGAGGCTCGCGTGCGAAGAACTGCGGGCCGTCACCGGGCTGCCGCTCGCGACCGCGACCGACCTCGTCGAGGCCACCCAGGACGTCGGCTCGTTCGTGCAGCTGTCGGGGGTGCTCAAGCGCACCGCGGTGAAGCTGTCGAAGATGTGCAACGACCTGCGGCTGCTGTCGTCGGGGCCGCGCGTCGGGCTCGGGGAGATCAATCTGCCTGCGGTGCAGGCCGGCTCGTCCATCATGCCCGGCAAGGTGAACCCGGTCATCCCGGAGGTCGTCAATCAGGTGGCGTTCGAGGTCATCGGCAACGACGTCACCATCACCCTCGCCGCCGAGGGCGGCCAGTTGCAGCTGAACGCGTTCGAACCGATCATCGCGCACAGCCTGTTCGCCTCACTCAGCCACCTCGCCGCGGCCTGCGAGGCGCTGACCTCGCGCTGCGTCGTGGGGATCACCGCCAACGTCGCCCACATGCGCGCCGGAGTGGAGCGGTCGATAGGACTGGTCACGGCGATGAGCCCCTACCTCGGCTACGAGACAGCGACCTGTCTGGCGGCGGAGGCCCTCGACACGGACCGCAACGTCACCGAACTGGTCCTCGAGCGCGGTCTCCTCACACCCGCCCAGCTCGACGCCATCCTTCTGCGGCTCCGCCGCCCGTGAGTACTTATTAACCTGGGGCGGTTACTAAGTACTCACGGGCGGAGCAAAAAACTCGAGCGCGATGTTGTCGGGGTCGCGGAACGAGATGCCCGAGCCGTAGTGCGCCGTCTTGATGCCCCCGTGTTCGATTCCGAGGGCGTCGAGGCGCTCCACCCACCGGGGCAGTGCGTCGGGGGAACACTGGAACGCGATGTGGTCGAGTCCGACCTGTCGTTCGTCGAATCTCGTGGGTGCGCCGCTGTCGGGGTGCGTGTGGAGACCGAAGAGCATTCCGCCGTCGAGCGCGAACACGGTGTGGTGGAAGGTCCCCGACTCCTCGTCTTCGTCGAGTACGGGCGCCGACCCGAACAAAGCGGTGTACCAGGCGGTGCTGGCCGACAGGTCGGACACGGTGATCGCGACGTGGGTGAGGCCCGGGAAACTGGACATCTGCAACAACTTTCTTCTCCGGTGGACTGTCTCCTCTTTCGACCCTAACGAGCCGGCACCGCCGTGTGGTCGACAACGAGGAAACCCTGCCCGAGCGGACAGGACGCGAACACCGACCTTGGCGGCACACACAGACCGCCCGAGCCTGTAACAGGCTCGGGCGGTGCGGTGTTCGGACTTCTAGAGCCGCGCGGGTTCACGCGCGGCGGCGGTGGCCTTCGCGCCGGCGGGGCGACCGGAACCGCGCCGCGCCAGAAGCAGGTAGATGGGCCCGGTCACGACCAGTCCGGCCACCCACGACAGGTCGGCGCCGCCGAGGAACGCGGACACCGGACCGGTATAGAGCGAGGTGGCCATGAACGGTATCTGGACGACGATGCCGAGCAGGTAGGCGGTGATGGCCGTCCAGTTGAACCGGCCGTAGATGCCGCCGTCGAATCGGAAGATCGAATCGAGGTCGTAGACGCCCTTGTGGATGATGTAGAAGTCGATGAGGTTGATGGCCGTCCACGGCACCAGCACCACCAGCAGCACGACCACCAGATCGACGAAGTGCGAGACGAAGTCGGCCGACAACGCGATCGCGACGACGGACGCCGCGACGAGGATGATCGTCGAGAGGATCACCCGGGCGCGGGCAGTCGGAATCCAGCGGGCGCGGAACGTCTGGACGGACGTGATGATGGCGAGGACGGCGCCGTAGAGGTTCAGTGCGTTGTGGCTGATCACGCTGAGCAGGAACAGCACCAGCATGACGCTGCCGAGGCGTCCCGTCGTGTCCTTGACGCCGTCCATCGTGCCCATGCCGACCGGTGCGGCGAGCGTGACGACCGCGCCGAACGAGAAGGCCAGGCAGGAACCGAGGGTACAGCCGAGGTAGGTAGCCCAGAACGTCGACGGCACCCCCACGTCCTTGGGGAGGTAGCGCGAGTAGTCGGATACGTAGGGAGCGAACGCGATCTGCCAGAGCGCGCCGAGCGACACGGTGGCGAGCCACCCGGCGAAGTTGAAGTCGCCGCGCGTGAGGAAGTCCGACGGCAGGTCGCCGGTGAGGATCGCGACGAAGCCGACGAGGATTCCGATTCCGAGCACCCAGGTGCCGATGCGATTGAGGATGTGGATCAACCGGTAGCCGATGATGCAGATGACGGCGGAGCCGAGAGCACCGGCGACGATCCCCACGTCCACGGGGATGCCGTTCACGATCCCGTGCATGGACTGGCCGGCGAGCACGATGTTCGACGAGAAGAACCCGAGATACATGACGGCGGCGATCACCACGATGATGAGCGCCCCGAACGTGCCGAACTGTCCGCGGCTCTGGATCATCTGGGGAATCCCCATCTGAGGTCCCTGCGCCGAATGCAACGCCATCAGGGCGCCGCCGGCCAGATGCCCGACGACGAACGCGACGAGACTCCACCAGAGCGAGAGTCCGAACAGGCTGGGGCCGAGGGCGCCGGTCACGATCGGCAGCGGGGCGAGATTGCCGCCGAACCACAGCGTGAACAGGTCACGCACCTTCCCGTGGCGATCGGATTCCGGGACGAACCCGATGGTGTGCTTCTCCAGCATCGGGGCGACGTGGTTGTCGGGCA
The DNA here is from genome assembly GCA_004211695.1 of Rhodococcus sp. (in: high G+C Gram-positive bacteria). Classification (GTDB taxonomy): domain Bacteria; phylum Actinomycetota; class Actinomycetes; order Mycobacteriales; family Mycobacteriaceae; genus Rhodococcus_F. The sequence continues at coordinate 17,132 of SEEV01000038.1, read as the reverse complement.
TCAATCCTCCGAACGGGGCGCCGGTGCGCCACTTCTAGGCGAGTAGTGGAGACCACAATGGTCGGAGGCGCTGAATCTGTACAGAACAACTAACTGATGTGTTGCATCTCTTCTTCTGATTCAGCAGGTAGGTCTAGCCTGAGTCGGTGCGCACCGTCGGAGTCGACCTGGCCGCCGAGCCGAAGAAGACGGCTCTCGCTGTCATCGACTGGACCGACGGCGTCGCCCGCGTCGAGTCCGTCCGGCTGGGCGTCGGGAATGACGTTGTCGTCGAGGCGGTCCTGGCATCCGGCAGGACCGGTATCGATGCGCCGTTCGGCTGGCCCGACGCGTTCGTCCGGATGGTGTCCGAGCACCACGCCGGGCGGCTTCCCGCGACCAACGATCTCGCGAACCGCGACGGCCGGCGACCGCTGACCAAACGCCGCACCGACCTCGTGGTGCAGGCCGCGACGGGGATCTCGCCGCTCAGTGTGTCGGCGGATCTCATCGCGCACGTGGCGCTGCGCTGCGCCGGACTCCTGGCGGAACTCGGCGAACGCGGTGTCGACGTCGGACGCGTCGACGGCCGGGTGGTGGAGGTGTATCCGGCGGCCGCGCTGCGCATCTGGGGGCTGGTGTCGCGCGGATACAAGAGTGCGCAGAACCGGGTGACCCTGGGGGAGTTGGTCGATGCGCTGCTCGCGGCCGCGGACTGGTTGGACCTCGGTGCATTCCAGACGATCTGCCGCGAATCGGACGACGCCCTCGACGCCGTACTGGCCGCCGTCATCGCTCGGGCCGCGGCCGTCGGATGCACCGCGCTACCCGACGGCGACGACCGCGAGACCGGCGAGCGAGAGGGGTGGATTCACCTGCCGGAGGGGGCGCTCGAGTCGCTGCGGCCGTGACGCGGATCCCGGAGACCTCGCTGGTAGACCGCCCGCGGCGACGCCCTCCGGCGAAACCTGGCAAATTGGACACCACACGCACCGTGCGTGGGCACATGAAGAAGGAGTCCAATGGCTTTCTGGGATCAGCTGAAGGCAAAGGCGTTCGAGATGAACGGCCAGCTCAAGACCAAGACGGCACAATTCCAGAACAAGGAGTTCGCCAACGCCAGCATGGCTATGTGCGCCCTCATCGCCGCGGCGGACGGAACCATCGACCCTTCCGAGCGGCAGAAGACCTCGGCGCTGATCACCAGCAACGAGGCGCTGAGCGTGTTCCCCTCGGACGAGCTGAGTCAGAAGTTCGACTGGTACTGCAGCAAGCTGCAGTCCGATTTCGAGTTCGGCAAGATCGAGGCCACCGCCACCATCGCGAAGCTGAAGTCCAAGCAGGATCAGGCCCGGGCAGTCATTCAGATCGGCATCGTCATCGGTGGCGCCGACGGCAACTTCGACCAGCACGAGCGAAACGTGGTGCGCGACGCCTGTTTCGCCGTCGGCATCGCTCCGGAGGAATTCGAACTCTGAGGTGATCGGTGACGCGCCCGGTGCAGGGCGCGTCACCGACGCTCAGTAGGCGGTGATGATCGGCGCCGGATTCCACAGTCCCGACCGCTGGGTCCGGGTGGTGTCGATCTCCGCTGCTGTCGCGCCCGCGTCGAGGGGGGAATACTGCTCCACTCCGCCCCAGTCGCGGTCCCAGTCGTCCTTCAGATACGACGGTATGGTTCGGCTCGCCCGCGTCATCTCGATCCAGCCGAGCGGCCCGCCGCCGTACCGGTCCTGCCACAGGCTGGTCATGATCGCGCCGGGACGGTCCGGGAGGATCCGGTACTCGGGAACCTCCGCGACGCCCGCGCGGTGATCGAACGGTCGCTGGCACGGAAAAGCAAGTCCCACAGCCCAGTCGATCATCACGGGCGCCTCGGATCCGATGACGTCGTTCAGCGTCTGCGTCCGCGGAACACGAGGCGGTGTGACCGCCAGCCATTGCTGCGGTTCGCTGTCCGAATCCGAGGCCACCAGGCGGATGACGTCCGTGTTGCCCGGCAGCGAATCGAGCGGGACGCGCAGGTTGCGCCACGACGGCGCCGGGCCGATGTCGATCGGCGTCACCCGCCCGGCCGCCGTGACCGTGCCGTCCGGCAGCGCGGTGCCGTACTCCACCTCGAGGTTCTGGCCGTAGGTGACGACGCCGTCCGCGTCGACGGACCGGATGCGACCCGCGGCGGCGATGGAGACGATGTCACCCGCACCGGTATCCGAGTCGGCATCCGGCAGTCGGTACCAGCCGGTGGTCAGTGACGCATCGCCCTCGATGCCGTCACTACCGAGGACCGGCGTGCTCGCAGGGTCGAGTCCGAATGGCAGGGCCACGGCGCTGCCGTTGACACCCACCGCGCCGGCGCCGCCGCCGGTGCCTGCGGCGTTGCTGGACGCAGTCTGCTCGGTGTTGTCGGTCTTGACGGAGTTGGCGACGCCGGCATCCGACGATTCCTCGTCGGCGCTCAGATCTCCGGCGACGCCGTTCGGGGTGAAGCCGACGCTGCCGGTGCCCGCGAGCGTGGTTGCCGCGTCACCGGACAGCGGTTGCAGCAGCGACGCGTTGGGATCGGTTTCGAGCAGGACGTCGTTGGCGAGGCCGCACGGGGAACCGGTGACGGCGTCGACGTTGGAGCGGGCGAGGGAGAACGCGGGGTACTGCGCGACCGCGCCCTTCGCCATCGACAGCACCTCGAACAGCACCATCGCGGCGGCCGCCACCGTCAACGGTGGGATCGCCCACAGCTGTCCCGGCCGCGCGGTTGCGTTCCGGGTGTAGGGCTCGCGGAAGTAGCACCAGGCCGCGATCAGCAACATCAGCAGCGTCGCGCCGAGCAGGATCGTGCCCGCGCCCAGACCGGCGATCGACACCGGTTTGTCCCACCACGGGACGCTGTAACTGGACACGTACCACCACCCGTTGGTGCTGGTGAAACACATCGCCAGCAGGAACAGCAGGGCGGCCGCGAACAGGGCGCGGTTGCGCGGCGAGCGCACCACGGCGGTGCTCACCGCCACCGACGCCAGCACCGCGAGCGACCCCGCGAGACCCGCGTAGATGCCGAAGTGGTGTGTCCACTTGGTGGGCGTGAACATCATCAGCAGCATCGCGGCCAGCGTGATGCCGATGAGCCGCCGCGACGGTCCCGCCGCGGTCCCGGGGATCCGGCCCCCCTTGCGGAGCATCACCAGGACCGTCACCGCCAGGCACAGCACCATCGCGAACACCCCGAACCGGCGCGACAGCGAACCGTCTACGGAAATGTTCAGCAGGTACTGGTAGCGGAGGTACTCGTCGAACCAGGGGACGTTCGGGCCGATGGCGTGCACGTGCTGCATCTCCAGGACGGCGGCGAGCGTCTGGTCCGCGAACACCGCGACCAGGATCACGGTCCCCGAGGCGACGAGGGGCGCGAGCAGCGCCAGGTAGCCCACGGTCTTGGCCCGCGCAATCACGATCTGCAGGATCGGCCGCGCGCCCGCGACGAGGGCGCCGAAGCAGATCAATCCGGACGGGCCCGCGGTCAGCGTCGCCGCGCCGACCAGGATCGCCACCGCGGCGGGCAGCAGACGCCGGGTGGCCACGGCGCGTTCCACCGAGCACCACGTGAGCAGGACGCCCACCGCGACGATCGGTTCGGGCCGCAGACCGTTGTTGTAGGGGAGCCAGAACGCGAGGAACACCAGACCGCCCGTCCACAGCGCGAGCCGGTTGCCGCGGACGGCGGCGCCGAGGCGCGGCGCCACCTCACGGCTGATCACCAGCCACCCGACGATGCCGGCGAGAAGCGCGGGCAGACGCACGAACGGGCTGGCCGGTGTGATGTTGGCCAGCACCGCGAGGACGTCGTAGTACGGAGATCCGAACGGCGCCTCCGGGACGCCGTACCAGCGGAAGTAGTTGGCCATGTAGCCGGCGGCCTCGGACGTGCGGGCCATGTTGAACTGATAGCCGTCGTCGGAGGTGGACGCGCCGATGAAGTGCCACAGCACCAGCGTGCCGAGGACGACGGCGTCGACCGCCCCGAACGAGCACCAGCGCGTGGGCAGGAATCGTCGGGCCCGGCGGCCGTCGACGTTGTCGAGGCGGTGCAGCGCCACCAGCGCGAGAATCGTTGCGAGCGCGCCCACCACCATGGCCACGAATTTGATCGTCGACGGCGTGGACGAGAAACGGCTGTCGATCTCCGCGGTCACCTGCAGCCCGTCGGGCACCGGTCCGTCGAGGTCGCTGAAGATTCCCACCATCTGCGGGCGGAGGTCACCGTCGACGACGGTCGGTGCGTCCCGGCCCGCCGTGACGAATCCGGCGGCAGTTCGCGCGGAATCCGAGGACACCGCGAGCGTGCAGCCGGCGGGCAGCTGGTCCAGCGGTGACGACAGGAGCACCCGGTTCCGCAGCAGCACCTCGACGCCGGCGGGACCGTCCGCGGTCGCGGGATTCACCTTGGCAAGCAGTCCGTACTTCGCGGCGTCGGCGGCTCCGGCGGGGGCGGTGGAAGTCAGGATCCCGCCACTGTCGGCGAGCTCAACGACCGCGGAGCAGGGGATCCGGACGTCGAGGCTCAGCGGCGCATAGGACACGAGCGGCGCTTCGACGCTTCCGGTGTTGCCGTTCTGCGGCCACGTGAGGGTGGCGCTGTCCTGCTCGACCGGAAGGAACGGCAGCGAGAGCGTCAGCAGGATTCCGAAGACGGACGCGATGACGGCGAGAAGGCGAGCGGAGCGGACCGATTGCCGACGGGGCGACGACTGCGGCGAGGTCCCGATCGGCGACTCGTCCGAGTCGCCTCTGGACACATTCGCCGATTCCAGCCTGCTGTCAGTCACGACGTCGGATAGTACCCATCCGCGCCGATGGTGAGCGAAGGCAAGGAACCGACCTGGTCAGAGCGCTACCGGTCCCGGCCGGTCACTGAAAGAGGTGTCTCAGGATCCGCGACCGGCGTTCGGCGCGGGTCAGAAGATGATGGTGGTGGTGCCGCGGACCGCGGCGGTGCCGAACCTCGGAATGCACTTCGCGGATGATCTCGAACATGCCTCCGCCCTTCCCTCGGTGTGACCACGGTCTGTAGCCCGACGGTAGGTCGGGAACAGGGGCAGCCGATTCACCCGGGGCGGGTGAACCAGGTCACGCGGTCACGGGCTGCACCGACAGTTGCTTCACGCCGGTCTGCGCGCATCCGGTGGTGGGGTAGGGAAGGAACACCGACCCCGTGTCGTTCGGCGGGTACACCCTGAACCCGGCGACGGGGGTGGGTCCACACGTCTCGGCCGGGTAGTTCTGCACCACCGTCGCGCGCACCGCGGCGGTGGCCCGCGCGCCCGGAGCCACCGTCACAGGAGTCTCCGTCCCGCCGTCCCGGGCTGCGGCGGCCCCCACCTGCGGACCGTCCGGTGCCGCCACGTACGAGACCCCGGGGTATCCGTGGAGGACACAGCTGCGGGTGCCCGTGTTGGTGAACACGATCGGGATCTCCTGCGACCCGGCGGCCCCGCTCGCCTCCCCGAGCGTCACCCGCAGTTCGCCGATCAGGCAGCGGTCGGGGTGCGGGGCGGTCGTCTCGGACGATGCGGACTCGGATGCGGAGGCCGATGTCGTGGTCGTGGTGGTCGCCTCCGCCGTCGTCGGGGTGGCGCCGCCGCCGGGCGAGGGCTCGGCGGTCCCCGACTCGTCCGTCGACCCACACGCCGAGGCGGTGAGCACGGCGGCGACCGCGACGACCCCGAGCAGGGTGCGTGCCGGTGACTGCGTGCGCATCTGATCACTCCTCCTGCTGAACGTGCGGCGTACGTCGATGGTCCGCGATCGGCGGCATCCCGGTATGTGGTTCCGGGAGATCGCAATCGCCCCGTGCCGGCGGATTCCGGCCGTAGGCTCTGGGCGGACAACGATCCGCGACACTTTCACTGGAGGCTGACCGATGAGCGAAGTTCTGGACCGGACCAAGATCTACATCGACGGATCTTGGGTCGATTCGCAGGGGACGGGCCGCATCGACGTGGTGAACCCGGCCACCGAGGACGTCATCGCGGTGGTGGCCGAGGGCACCGCCGACGACGTCGATCGGGCCGCGCAGGCCGCGCGGGCAGCCTTCCCCGCGTGGTCCGCGCTCAGCGGCAAGGAACGGGGCGAGTACCTCCAGAAGGCGGCCGCTCTGATCCAGGAACGGCTCGACGACTTCACCGCGCTGGTGTCCCGCGACATGGGCATGCCGCTCGGATTCGCGAAGCCCATCCAGATCGGCATGCCGCTCGCGAACCTTGCCGCCTTCGCCGAATTGGCCGCCACCTACGACTTCGACGCCCACGAGGTCGGCAACTCGCTGATCGTGCGTGAGCCGATCGGGGTGGTCGGTGCGATCACCCCGTGGAACTTCCCGCTCCACCAGGTGGTGCTCAAGGTCGGTGGTGCACTGGCGGCCGGGTGCACCGTGGTGCTCAAGCCCACCGAGGTGGCGCCGCTCGCGACGTACGCGCTCGCCGACATCTTCGACGAAATCGGTGTGCCGGCAGGCGTGTTCAACCTCGTCAGCGGGTACGGACCCGTCGTCGGCGAGGCGATCGCCGGCCACCCGGAGGTCGACATGGTCTCGTTCACCGGCTCCACCCGCGCAGGCAAACGGGTCGCGGTCGTCGCGGCCGAGACGGTGAAGAAGGTGGCGCTCGAACTGGGCGGCAAGTCGGCCAACGTCATTCTCGACGACGCCGACCTGGCGAAGGCCGTCATCGACGGCGTCGCCAAGTGCTTCCTCAACTCCGGCCAGACCTGCTCGGCGCTCACCCGGATGCTCGTCCCGTCGGACAAGGTCGACGAGGCCGCCGCCATCGCGGCGCAGGTCGCGCAGAACTACTCCGTCGGCGACCCGACGGCCGCCACCTCCGTGCTGGGGCCGCTGGTGAACTCGAACCAGCTGAAGCGGGTGCGCGGCTACATCGAACAGGGCATCGCGGAAGGCGCCCGTCCGGTCCTCGACGGCCGGGAAACCGGCCAGGACTCCGGCTACTTCGTCGGCCCCACCGTGTTTTCCGGCGTCACCGAGGACATGACCATCGCCAAGGAAGAGATCTTCGGGCCCGTCCTGTCGATCATCGGATACCGGGACGAGGACGACGCCGTACGGATCGCCAACGCAACGGAATACGGGCTCGCCGCCGGCGTCTGGTCCGGTGACCAGGACCGCGCCGACCGCGTCGCACGCCGGCTGCGCGCCGGTCAGGTCGAGGTGAACGGCGGCGCGTTCAACACCAACGCCCCGTTCGGCGGATACAAGCAGTCGGGCATCGGCCGCGAAGCGGGCGTCCTCGGCTTCGAGGAGTTCCTGGAGATCAAGTCGATCCAGCGGTAGGCGGCTTTGCCGCCCGTGCGTGGTTGACGAGCCTCTGGACTCGTTAACCACGCACGGGCGCGGAGCGCAATTGGCCTCACACTGAACCGAATCCGTGACCGCACTTCCGACTGGATCTACCCTCGAGGTAAGGGGTGGACAGCGGAAACGAGGAGAATGACATGGATCTCGGTCTGGGCGGCAAGCGGGCGATCGTCACCGGCGGCAGTCGCGGAATCGGTCTCGCGATAGCGCGCAGTCTCGCGTCGGAGGGGGTCGACGTGGTGCTGGCGGCGAGGAGTGCCGAGGCGCTGGAGTTGGCGGCGAAGACGCTGTCGCAGGAGACCGGACGGCGGGTGCTCGGGGTTCCCACCGACACCGGCGACGACAACTCGGTGCGCGCCCTCGTACAGCGAACGGTGGACGAACTCGGCGGCGTCGACATTCTCGTGAACGCCGCCGCAACCCCGTGGAGTGCGGGCAAGCCGAGCGACTTCGCGTCCACCACCGACGACGTGGTGCGCGAGGAGCTCGAGATCAAGGTACTCGGATACCTGCGGACCGCCCGGGCCGTGGCACCGTACCTCGTGGAGCAGGGGTGGGGCCGGATCGTCAACATCAGCGGACTCGGTGCACGCCAAGCCAACTCCATCGCCCAGACCGTGCGAAACGTCGGTGTGTCGGCGCTGACGAAGAACCTTGCCGACGAGCTCGGACCGCACGGCGTCAACGTCACGGTGGTGCATCCGGGACTGACGCGGACGGAACGACTGGTCGACCGCCTGGCCAAGCAGTCCGAGGACGAAGGTGTGCCGGTGGCCGAACTGGAGTCGCGTCTGGCAACCAACTCGATCCACCGGCTGATCGACGCCGGCGAGGTCGCGGACGTCGTCACCTTCCTGGCGTCGCCGCGCAGCGTCGCCATCACCGGCGACGCGGTCGCCGTCGGCGGTGGTGTTCCGGGGGCCGTCTACTACTGAGGTCGGGCGAGTGACAGCGCGCCGTCGCGTTCGGTGACCTCCCGTGCGGCGCGCTCACCGGACCGGACGGCTCCGTCGATCCAGCCGCACATCACGGACGAACTCTCCGTGCCGGCCCAGTGAATGCGACCGCAGGGCTCGCGGAGGGTGTAACCGAATTGGGTGAGGACGCCCGTCGGCGCGTGACTGAGCATGCCGCCGCCGGAGTAGCGCTCGACGCTCCAGTTCTGCTCGATGTAGTCGACGGGTGACGCCGCCTTGCTTCCGAACCTCGCGGTCAGATCGCCGATCACCGCCTTCTTCCGCTCCGCCTCCGACAGTCGTCCCAGCCTGCGGGCCACGGGACCCTCGACGATCACACACAGGACTCCGGGACGTCCGGTGTCGGTGCCGGCGTCGACGGTGATGGTGGCCGGGGATTCCGGTGCCGCCGACTGCCCCGACAATCCGTCGGCGCGCCAGAAGGGTTCGTCGTAGAGGACGGCGATCTTGAAGATGGCGCCGCTCGGCATTCTCTGATGCAGGAAGGATCGATCCATCGGGAGCATGGGTTCGTAGAGGATCTGGCTCGCGATCGCGAGCGGCACCGCGACGATCGCCCGCCGGGCGCGCACCGACATGTCCGCGGAGCGGACGGTCACACCGTCGCCGTCCTGCGCGATCTCGCGGACGGGCTGCGACAGGTGGAGCGAGTCGCCGATCTCGGCCGCCATCGGACGGTAGATGGCGCCCATTCCGCCGACCGGCCGGGAGTCCTGCGCGGCGCCCTTCACACCGAGAACGAAACCCGGACCGCCGCCGGACGCCATCTGGTACAGGACGAACAACATCGACACCTCCGACGCCGCCGACGTGTAGCAGCCGGCGATGGCGGTTTCGAGAAGGTCGTGGGCGGGCTTGGACAACGTGTTGTCGCTGAGCCACTTCGCGAGGCTGATTGAATCCCACTTGGCGGCCTTCTTCGCCTCCCACGGCGCGTCGAGCGGGATCGTCTTACACATCTCACCGAGTTCGACGAAGACGGCGCCGAGGTTTGCGGCGGCCCAGGGACTCATCGTCAACGGGATCGTGCCCTGGTACCGGTACTGCTTGCCGTCGACGACCATCATCGCTTCGCCGTCGGTGTACTGCTTGTAGGTCTTGACGCCGAATTCGTCCATGAGGGCGTAGATCCGGTCCTGCCCGGGGCCGACCCATGCGCCGCCCCGATCGATCCACGAACCGTCGTCGCGGACCTCGGTGAAGGTTCGCCCGCCGATCCGGTCACGCGCCTCCAGCAGCGCGACCGATTGCCCGGCCTGTTTCACGCGCAGTGCCGCAGTCAGTCCCGCGAACCCTGCGCCTACGACGCAATAGTCGACCTCGATGTCTGCCATGACAAATCCCCTCGCGCTCGCCCCGCGGCCCTCGTGCGGCCGTATGCAATGGATGCGTCGCGATTAGTCCTGGGGGTGTGAATTCCTCTCTCCGGGAATGAAACCGCCGCGCACAGAACGTATTCATCCTTACTCGCGGCGAGTAGTGCGGTCAATGCTGCGCCCGTGAGTACTTGTTAACCGCGGGCGGTTAAGAAGTACTCACGGGCGGGGACCAGCGGGAACACTTGCTCGGCGATGCGTTCGAGTTCCTCGTGCGCGGGGGAGCACTGGATGAGCAGGAGTGTGAGACCGGCGTCCTGGTACGCGCGGATCTTCTCGGCGACCTGCTCCGGTGTGCCGACGAGGTCGGGCCGCAGTCCGCGGGTGCCGACCGAGTATTCGCGCCTGGACAGCTCGACGTCGAGTTCGGAGTTCTTCACGAACTCCTCGAACGACGCGTACCCGGGCGAGTGGGGATCGACGGTGGTGATGCGTTCGAGTTCGGCGCGGGCCTCGGCTTCGGTGTCGCGCACGATGATGTACGTGGACATGCCGAATTCGGCCATGTCCCGCTGGTGGATTCGCTGCGACCGCGCGTTCATGTCTGCGATCTTCGACCGCACCTCGTCGACGGTGCCGCCGTGGAGGACGTACGAATCGGCGAACGTCGCGATCGATTCACGGCCGCTCTCGCTTTCACCGCCCGCGAAGACCGGGGGGTGGATCGGGGGTTTCGGCGACAGGATCGAGTCGCGCACGGTGAAGTGCTCGCCCTGGTAGGTGAACGGGGTGTGTTCCCACAGTCCGCGGAGAACGTCGACGAACTCGGTGGCCTGCCGGTACCGGTCGTCGTGCCGGGTGAAGGCGCCGCCGTACTGCCGCGCCTCCTCCTCCCACCACGCGGCGACGACGTTGAGCGCGAACCGTGCCGCACCGGCTTCGGTTGTTCCGGCGATGTCGGTGATGGTCGCCGACTCCTTCGCGGTGACCGCGGGCAGGTGGAACCCGGGTCGCACCGCCGTCATCACCCGGAGTTGGTCGGTGACCGCAAGGATCGCCGACGACAGCGACCAGGCCTCGAGGCTGGGCGCGTCGACGCCCTTGCGGTCGTTGAGATAGAGCTCGGGCACGAGCGTGGTGTGGTACCCGAGCCGGTCGGCCAGCTGCGAGAGCTGCTTGACATAGTCCCAGGTGGCGGGCATCCCTTCGTTGCCGAGGTTGCGCAGGAATCCGCCGTAGATGGGGGTCCAATAGCCGAAGTGCATGTCATTCCTCCGTGATGGCGTCGAGCGAAGCACGCAAATCGTCGACGAGGTCTTCCAGGTTTTCCAGTCCGATCGACAGCCGGACGGTGCGGTAGCCGAATCCGGCGTCGCGGAGTTGCGTGTCGTCGAGATGGCTGTGCGTGGTGGTGGCGGGGTGCACGACCAGGGAACGGGCATCGCCGATGTTGGCGACGATGGCGAACAGTTGCAGCGAGTCGACGAACTTCGCCACCTTCGAGTCGTCGACGGCGAGATCGAACGAGAAGACCGACCCGGCGCCTCGCGGCAGATACCGCTGGGCGGCGGCGTGCCACCGGTTGTCCGTCAGGCCGGGGTAGTTGACCTTGGCGACCGCGGGATGACCGTCGAGGAACCGGGCGATCGCCAGCGCGGAGCCGACTTGTCGGTCCAGGCGCAGGTCCAGCGTCTCCACACCCTGAAGCAGCTGAAACGAATTGAACGGTGACAGTGCGGGACCGAGATCGTGGACGAGCTTGGTCTTCGCGTACACCAGGTAGGCGCTCCGCTCGCGGCCGAATTCCTCCCACAGCACGAGGTCGCCGATCCGGGGGTAGGGCTCGGTGAACTGGGTCCACCGCTGGGGTTCCGCACCGAAGTCGAACGTGCCGAGGTCCACGATCACGCCGCCGAGCGACGTACCGTGCCCACCGATGAACTTGGTGGCCGAGTACACCGCGATGTCGGCGCCGAAGTCCTTCGGGCGGAGCAGATACGGGGTGGCGATCGTGTTGTCGACGATCAGCGGGACCCCGGCCTCGTGCGCGATGTCGGCCACGGCCCGGACGTCGAGCACGGAGGCGACGGGGTTGCCGATCGTCTCGGCGAAGAAGGCCCGGGTCTCGGGGCGCGCGGCCGCACGCCAGCCGTCGAGGTCGTCCTGATCGACGAGCGTGACCTCTATCCCGAAGTCCGCGAACGTGTCGGTGAGGAGATCGACCGTCCCGCCGTACAGCTGCCGTGCCGCGACGATGTGCTGTCCCGACTTCGCGAGCGTCAGGAGTGCGACCGCGATGGCGGACTGCCCGGAACCCGTGGCCAGTGCCGCGACCCCGCCGTCGAGGTCGGCGAGGCGCTGCTCGAACACGGCCTGGGTCGGATTCCCGGTGCGGCTGTAGAGGTTTCCCTTCCGCCGCAAAGAGAAGATGTCGCGAGCCTGCTCGAAGCTGCCGAAGTCGTAGGCAACCGATTGGTAGATCGGGGGGATCGCGGTGTTCTGCGCAGTTCCGGGTTGATAGCCGGTGCGGACCTGCCGGGTCGCGAACCCTGTGGTCTCGGGCATCGGTGTGCCTGTCCCTTCGTCGATACTTCTGATTGGTGCCGGGTGAATGGCAAAGCGGGTGAATGGCAGAGCAAAACGAATATGTTCGGAACAAAACACGAAGTACGCCGAGAAGGCACGTGTTTTGTTCTGCTCGAGCATTAGTCTTGTTCCGCCTCGCGCGTGTGGGTCAGGGTGACGCTGTCAATTCCGTGAACAAGCACCCCGAATGAGGTAATCAGTGGACATCGACTGGCTGGACCCCGAAGCGACCACACGAGGCTCGGTGATCGTCATCGCCGGCCGCGGCGAGCGTGCTCACGTGTACCGCCGGTTCGCCCGCCGGATCGCATTCGACGGTTACCGCGTCGCGGTGGTGGAGAACGACCCGGGGGCGGCCGGTCGGGTGATCGCAGATGCCGAGCCCGATCTCCCTCTCGTCGTGGTCGGGTCGGACAGTGGTGCCCTCACCGCCCTCGATGTTGCCGCCGGCCATCCGGCGGTCACCGGGGTGGTGGCGGCCGGTCTCCTCGTCGCGGGTGCCGATACGTTCTCGGGAGAGTGGGACGGCGAACTCGAGATCCGCTCCGCCTGTCCGGTGCACCGGGGCGTCCTGTCCTCGACCGACGCCCTCCATCCGGGGGCGCTCGGTGGGGAAACGCCGGTGGCCACGGCAGACTCGTTGGCCCACGTGCAGGTTCCCGTCCTCGTCGTGCACGGAGGCGCCGACGTCCTGAGCCGGGCAGCGGACGTGCGCACCGTCGTCTCCGCGTTGCCCGACGCTCGGGTCGTCGTCGTTCACGAGGGGCGCCACGACGTCCTCAACGACGTGTCGCACCGATCGGTTGCCGCCGAGATCGTGCAGTTCCTCGAGCGACTCCGCCTGCCCGGCACGCCGGACGTCATTCTCCGCGAACCGGCCGGCGCACTCACGTCCTGACCGCGTCGCGGGGCGGGGCCGGTAGTGGTTGTCGATCGAAGGGGTGTGGATGTCAGCGGTGCTGGAGTCGGAGACGATTTCTCCGAAGTGGTTGCTCGAACGGGTCGACGGCCGCACCGGGGAACTGGCCGATGCCGTCGCCGACCTCATCCGGTCGGGCGACCTCAGCCCGGGTGATCGACTGCCGACCGTCCGCGCACTCGCGAAATCGACCGATCTCAGTGTCGGTGCGATCGTCAGCGCCTGGGGCCGGCTGCAGGAGCAGGGATTCGTGCAGACCCGCCGCCGTGGCGGCACCGTCGTCCTTCCCCCTCTCGACAGCGTGCCCGAGCGCGGCATCCCCGACTGGCGTGGCGTCGACCTGGCACAGAATGCGCCCGATCTGGCACTCCAGCCGTCCCTGTCCGACGCCCTGCTGTCCAGTCTGGACGCGGAGACGTTGAATGTGTTCGGCCGTGAACTGATGACCGAGCGTTTGAGGGATGCCGTCGCTCCGGGGTGGCCGTTCGAACCGGAGGCCTGGGCGACTGCGGGCGGGGGAACCGAGGCATTGTTGCTGGCCGTGGAGGCGGCAGCTCCGCCCGGATCGATCGTGGCCGTCGACGAGCCCCTGGGCCCGGGCGTTCTCGACACCCTCCGCGACCTGGGGCTGGATGCGATCGGTGTCGGCGCCGACCGCGACGGACCCCGGCCGGACGCTCTCGACGCGGCGCTGACCGCCGGTGCGGTGGCGTTCGTGTTCCAGCCCGGTGCGCCGTTCGCGGTCGATCATGCGGTCAGCGCGGAGCGCACGCGTGAACTCGCCGAGGTGCTGCGCCGGCATCCGGCGGCGTGGGTCGTCGAGGACGACTCGATCGGTCCACTCGAACCCGCACAACCCCCGTCCGTCGGAGGCGAACTGCCGCAACGGGTGGTCCGGATCCGCAGCTATTGCAAGGCATATGGGATCGATGTGCGGACCTCGGTTCTCGCCGGGTCGCGCGACCTGATCGAGAAGGCGATGAAGGTGCGCAGTCACGGGGTGGGCTCGAACAGCCGCATCCTGCAGAACACCCTCGCCCACCTGGTCGGCAGCGCCGACGCCGAACGCGTGGTCACCGCCGCGCGCGAGCGCTACGCCACCAGGCGTGCGTCGTTGCTGGCGGCCCTGATCGACCGTGGCATCGACGCTTTCGCGGGCCCGCACAGTCTGGTCGTGTGGGTCGCGGTTTCGGACGAGACCGCGGCGCTCGTCGCCTTGGCGCGGCAGGGGATTTCGGTGGGGGCGGGTTCCCGTTCGTTCGTCGAGACACCCGCACGGCCACTTCTCCGTCTGTCGGCCACCCAGCTACCGGACGACGCGGAGCAGATCGGGCAGCTCGCGGACGTGGTCGCGACGGCTGTCGCGGAGTCGTCGCGGGAGTTCTTCGACTGATCGGACTTTGTTCGACAGCGTTGCCGGACATACGAAATATGTTTTGAAACATCGAGAATTTAATACTCTGCACGCGGCTTTTTGCTCCATACACTTCAACGCGGCGTGCCGAGGCAGGTGCCTGACGGCGGACGACGAAGGAGCGAGATCATGACGAGACGGCAACTGAAATTGGGTGCTGTCCTCACGCCCACCGGTGGGCCGGGGCACCCGTACACCTGGTTGGACCCGGAGATTGCCGGTGACGCAAGCGTCGACATCGACTGGTACATCCGCTATGCGCGTCTGGCCGAGCAGGCGAAGTTCGATCTCGTGTTCATCGTCGACAGCCAGTTCATCACCCCCGACTCGCCCCCGCACTACCTCAACCGGCTCGAGCCGCTGACACTGCTGTCGGCGCTCGCGGTGGCCACCGAGCGCATCGGTCTCGTCGGAACACTGACCACGTCGTTCAACCAGCCGTTCAACCTCGCCCGGCGGTTCGCGTCCCTCGACCTGATCAGCCGCGGCCGCGCCGGGTGGAACGTGGTGACCAGCGGCGACTCGGGTACGGCCGGAAACTACGGTCTCGAGGAACATTACGACTACGCGACCCGCTACGGCCGGGCACTCGAGCACGTCGAGGTCGTCAAGGCGCTGTGGGACTCCTACGAGGACGATGCCTTCCCGCGCGACCGGGAAGCCCGCCGCTTCCTCGACCCGGACAAGCTGCACACCCTCGATCACCGGGGTGAGCACTTCTCGGTGGTGGGCCCGCTCAACATCGAACGCTCGAGGCAGGGGCAGCCGGTGATCTTCCAGGCCGGCGACTCCGACCAGGGCCGCGACCTCGGAGCGCGGATCGCCGACGGGATCTTCACGCACGCGCCGAGTTTCGAGGCCGGTGCCGCGTTCTACGCCGACATCAAGTCCCGCGCCGCGGCCTACGGTCGCGCTCCCGAGGACATCGTGATCCTGCCGGGGGTCACTGTAACCGTGGGCGACACCGACGCCGACGCGCGGGAGATCGAACGCGCAACCCAGCTGGCGGACAACGACTTCGGCAAGTCCCTCCGGGAGCTTGGCCGCCCCTTCGGCTGGCACGACTTCCGGCAGTACGACCTCGACGCGCCGTTCCCCACCGAGGCACTGCAGCACGCCGAGCGGAGCTTCTACACGCAGGCGAAGAAGATCGCCGACCTCGCCGCCGATCGGGGACTGACGCTGCGGCAGACGGTCGAGGCGCTCAGCGCGCCGAAGGTGTCGCCGTTCACGGGCAGCGCAGAGACCGTCGCGAACGAGCTGCAGCGCTGGCTGGACGGTCACGCCCTGGACGGCATCAACATCCACATCGGTCACCCGGCACAGTTCCGCCGCTTCGTCGACGAGGTGCTGCCGATCCTGCGTGAGCGCGGTGTCGTCCGGGACGACTACGAGCAGGACACCCTGCGCGGCAATCTCGGCCTCCCTTTCGCGGAGAACCGGTACACCCGTGCCCGGAGGGACGGAATCGACCCCGCCCCGCTGCCCGGCACCACCGCATCGCTGTCCGCGAGCGTCTGAAACACCACCCCCTTTGGCATGGTCAGGAGCACCCAGTGAGCAAGAAGAGCCGGCGGATCGTCGGCGCCGTAATACTCGGAGTGATCGTCGGTCTCGTCGCCACCGCATGCGGCGGCGGCAGCAGTTCGGACGGCGCCGAGGTCAAGTGGGCGTTCAGCCTCCCGACCTCCTGGGACCCGGTGACGAGCCGGACCGGAAACGACATCAACACGATCAGCCTGGCGTACGCGTCGTTGACGAGGCTCGACGCCGAGGGGAACGTCGAACCCTCGCTCGCCGAGAGCTGGAAATACAACGGCGACGGCACCGCGGTGACCTTCACCCTGCGTGACGGTCTGACCTTCTCCGACGGAACCGCGCTCGACGCCCAGGCCGTGAAGGCGTTCTTCGATCGTGGCAAGACGCAGGACGATTCGTTCCTGCGGGATCAGCTCGCGGGCGTCGCCGAGGTCTCGGCCGACAGCGCCACCGACGTGACGTTGCACCTGACCGACGCCGACTACCAGATCCCGTACCTGGTCGCCGGACGCACCGGTGCCATCGCCAGCCCAACCGCGGCAGCCGACCCGCAGAAGCTCAGCGTGTGGCCGGTCGGGGCGGGCCCGTTCACGATCACCGATTTCGTCGCCGAGGACCACGCGTACTTCGAGAAGAACCCGAACTACTGGGACGCCGACAACATCCACATCGACCACTTCGAACTCAGCGTCGCCCCCGACCCGGCGACGCTCGTCGCCGGTGTCCAGTCCGGCTCCATCGACTTCGCGACGCTGCCGGCACTCCAGTCCAAGGAAGCCGAGGCCGCCGGTCTCGATGTGACCGTGAAGCCGTCGCTGGCCGCGAACGACGTCTCCATCAACCTGAACAAGGCCCCGTTCGACAATCCGAAGGTCGTCGAGGCGTTCCGCTACGCATTCGACCGCCAGGCATTCGTCGACGTCATCACGAACGGGTTGGGCAGCACCACGAGCCAGCCGTTCCCCGACGGGTACCTCGCGTTCAATCCCGAGATCGAGAAGCTGTGGAACTACAATCCCGACAAGGCATCTCGTCT
>SEEV01000338.1 GCA_004211695.1 Rhodococcus sp. (in: high G+C Gram-positive bacteria) | reverse complement strand
GCCCCTCCCCGACACCGCATAACCACAACCCCGCCGGACCACGCCACCCCATCGGACATCGGCGGGTCGCCTACCCCTGTCCTCACCCGTGGTGGTCACCCAATTTTCGTGTCAGACCAAACGGCATGCTTCCTCGCACAGTCCCCCTCATCGTCAGGAGCACGCCATGCGTCTTCGCCCCCGGATCGCCGCGGCCGCCCTCGCCGCGACCGTCCTCACCCTCGGAACCGCGTGCGGCGGAACGGGCACCGCCGCCGACTCGGGCACCGACACCGTCACCGTGTACAGCGCCGACGGCCTGTCCGGCTGGTACCAGTCACGGTTCGACGCTTTCACCGCACAGACCGGGATCGCCGTGAACCTCGTGGAGGCCGGATCCGGCGAGGTCGTGTCGCGGCTCGAGAAGGAACAGTCCAACCCCCAGGCCGACGTCGTCGTGACGCTGCCGCCGTTCATCCAGAAGGCGGACTCGCAGGGACTCCTCGTGCCGAGCGGTGTCGACACGTCCGCCGTTCCTGCGCAGGAGAAGGACGCAGCCGGTCACTACGTTCCCGTCGTCCAGAACTACCTGTCGTTCATCGCCAACCCCTCGGCGTCGCCCGCTCCCCGGACCTGGGACGACCTTCTGTCCGACCAGTTCAAGGGCAAACTCCAGTACTCCACGCCCGGGCAGGCCGGCGACGGCACCGCGGTCCTGCTGCTCCTCCAGCACCTGATGGGCAAGGACGGCGCACTCGACTATCTCGCGAAGTTGCAGACCAACAACGTCGGGCCGTCGTCGTCGACCGGCAAGCTGCAGCCGAAGGTCAGCAACGGCGAGCTGCTCGTGGCCAACGGCGACGTGCAGATGAATCTCACGTCGATCGCCGAGGACGGCTCTCAATTCGACCTCTTCTTCCCCGCCGCCGCCGACGGCACCCGCACCACCGTCGCCCTGCCCTACGTGATGGGCCTCGCGAAGGGCGCACCGCGCAGTGAGCAGGGCACGAAACTGATGGAGTTCCTGCTGTCCGAGGAATCCCAGAAGACGATCGCCGACGAGGCATTGGGCGCGTCGGTCCGGGAGGACGTGCGCGCCGCGGCAGGCGAGAGCGCACCGGCGCGCGCACTGCAGGGTGTCCAGGTGTGGTCGCCGAACTGGAACGACGTTCTCACCGAACTCGATTCGGACGTCGCCGCATACCAGAAGGTCACCGGGAGCTGATCGTGTCGGGAATTCGATCCAGCCGGGCGCACCCGTCACTCACTTCCGCGGTCCGCGGGGCCACCGACCACTCCGCACCGGCCATCACCTTCGACCGCGTCACCGTCGGCTACGGGCGCGGAAAGGGACTCACCCACGCCCTGATCGACTTCAACCTGCGCGTCGCCCGCGGTGAGACGGTGGCCCTGCTCGGCCCGAGCGGCTCCGGGAAGTCGACCGCGCTCAAAGCGCTCGCCGGATTCGTCCGTCCCGCTTCGGGTTCCGTACGTCTCGGAACCCGCGACGTCACCGACCTACCGCCCGCCAAACGGGGAATCGGCGTCGTCGTGCAGTCGTACGCGCTGTTCCCGCACATGCGGGTCGCCGACAACGTCGCGTTCGGGCTCCGCTCCCACCGGGTGCCACGCGCGGAGATCGGCACACGGGTGGCCGAGGCACTCGACATGGTCGGCATGGCCGCCTACGGCAAGCGTCTGCCGCGCGAGCTGTCCGGCGGACAGCAGCAGCGCATCGCGATCGCCCGGGCACTGGCGATCCGCCCCGCGGTCCTGCTGCTCGACGAACCGCTCGCCGCACTCGACGCTCAGCTGCGGGAGAGCATGCTCGGTGAGCTCGCCGGGTTGCGGGCAGCCCTCCCCGATACCGCCATGCTCTACGTCACCCACGATCAGAGCGAGGCGCTCGCGCTGGCCGACCGGATCGCCGTCATGCGGAACTCCCGGCTCGCCGACGTCGACACCGCCGAGAACCTCTGGAAGCGGCCGCCGAGCAGCTTCACCGCGCAGTTCCTCGGCGGAGCCAACCTGTTGCCGTGCACCGTCACCCGGGTGATCGGAACGTCGGCACTCGTGTCGGTCGGCGGCGTTCCCGTCACCGCCACCGCCCCGCAACCCGACATCGGCCACATCGAGTGGGAATCGGACCTGGGCGCGTTCCTCTGCGTCCGGCCGCACGAGGTGACCGTGACGGCACCCCGCTCCCGGGGATCGTTCTCGGCACGGATCGTCTCCAGCGTGTGGCGCGGGTCGACCACACGGATCACGCTCGCCGTCGACGGCGTCGCCGGAGTGCAGGTGGACGCCGACGTGTCCGGTCACGACCAGCGCACACCCGGCACCGTCGTCGGCGTGCAGTTCCCGTCCGACGGCAGCGTCCTGGTGCCCGCGACATGACCGCGACCCTCGACCGTCCACCCGCCGCGACCGCACCGCCCCGACCCGAACCGTTCCACTGGCGGAGCATCGCGTGGACGCTTCCGCCGCTGCTGCTCGTCCTCGGGTTCGCCGTCTACCCGATGGCGCGGGTCCTCACCGAATCACTCCACTCCGACACCGGTTCGGGTCTGGACACGTGGTCCGGTGTGCTCGGTTCCGAACTGTTCCGCACAGCGCTGTGGCGGACCGTGCAGATCGCCGCCCTGTCTACCCTCGGCTGCCTGATCCTCGGCACCTTCCTCGCACTGGTCCTGGCGTTCGTGCCGTTCACGGGATCCAAGGTGGTGGGACGGTTGATCGACGCGGTGCTGTCGCTGCCGTCGTTCCTGATCACCCTGGCGTTCACGTTCCTCTACGGCACGGCCGGTGCGGTCAATGCGCTCATCTCGGGGATCACGGGCGACGGAACCGGGCCGCTGAACTTCCTCGGCACCCCGCTCGGGGTGATCGCCGCCGAGATCACGTTCTTCACCCCGTTCGTCGTCCGGCCGCTGCTCGCCGCGTTCACCCAGATCCCCCGTGAGCAACTCGACGTCGCCGCCGGCCTCGGGGCGTCGCCGCTGCGGGTCCTGCGGACCGTGGTGATGCCCGAGGCATGGCCCGCACTCCTGGCGGGCGGTTCGCTGGTGCTGCTGCTCACCCTCAACGAGTTCGGCATCGTCCTGTTCACGGGCGCCAAGGACGTGGTGACACTGCCCGTCCTGATCTACACGCGCGGCATCGTCACGTTCGACCTGCCGGGCGCGGCCATGATCGCCACCGTCCAGGTGGCGTTGTCGCTGAGCCTGTACTGCACGTACCGATTCGTATTCGCGAAACTGACGGGAGGCAGCCGTGCTGCTGTGGACGAGAAGATCTAGGGCGCTGGTCCTGGGGGTGTTCGCCCTCGTGGTGACCGTCGTGTTCGCGGCACCGATCGCCACCGTGGTCGCAGCCGGGCTGGCCGGTGCCTGGACCGGCCCGCTGCCCTCGGACCTCGGGGGCCGGAACTTCGAGGCGGCGCTGTCCGACGAGAATCTCGCCAGTCTCACCGTCAGCCTGCAGACGGCGTTCATCGCGGGCGCGGTGGCGCTCGCGATCGGGACGTGGGCGGCACTGGCTGCGCGGGAGGCGCCGGCCTGGTTGCGGCGCCTCACCGACGCGGTGTTCCACCTGCCGATCGCCGTCCCCTCCGTCGCCATCGGTCTGGGACTGCTGATCACCTTCAACGAGCGACCGTTCCTGCTCGGCGGAACCAAGTGGATCGTGATCCTGGCGCACACCGTTCTCGTGCTCGCCTTCGCGTTCAGCGCCGTCTCCGCGGCGCTGGACCGACTCGATCCCGCCTACCGTCAGGCCGCCGAATCCCTCGGCGCCGGTCCCACCCGCGTCCTGGTGCGAATCACGCTGCCGCTCCTGCTCCCCGCGCTCGGCGCCGCCGCGGGCCTGGCAATCGCACTGTCGATGGGCGAACTGGGCGCCACCGTGATGGTCTATCCGGCGACCTGGAAAACGTTGCCGGTGAGCATCTTCGGTCTCACCGACCGCGGACAAGTGTTCCTCGCCGCCGCCGACACCACCCTGTTGCTGGCCGTCACTCTCCTCGCACTGCTGGTCGTCGGCCGCCTCCGGAGGCGCTGACGCACCCGTGCGTGGTCGACGAGTCTCAGGACTCGTCAACCACTCACGAGCGGCGGAGCCGCCTACTTCTGGCGGAGCAGGTACCGCTGTACCTTGCCGCTGGGCGTCTTCGGCAGGTTCGGGACGAAGTGCACGGTCCGCGGGTAGGCGTGCGCGGCGAACTTCTTCTTCACCAGCGTCTGCAGTTCGACCTCGAGTTCGTCGGTCCCGTCGACGCCGTCACGCAGGACGACGAACGCCTCGAGCACCTCGCCGCGCAACTCGTCGGGCATCCCCACGACAGCGGCCTCGACGACGTGGTCGTGCATCACCAGCACACTCTCCACGTCGAAGGGCCCGATGCGGTAGCCGGCCATGATGATGACGTCGTCATCGCGGGCGGAGAAGAAGTAGAAGCCGTCCTCGTCGGTCTGCCCGGCGTCCCCGGTGAGGTACCAGCGACCGTCTGCGGTGAACCGCTGCGCGGTCTTCTCGGGGGCGTCGACGTAGCCGGTGAACCACATCAGCGGGCTGTTGTGGGTGTCGATCGCCACCCGGCCGGGGGTCCGCGGCGGGGCGATGGCGTCGGAGTCGTCCTCGAGCACGGCGCACGCCCAGCCCGGCAGCGGCTTGCCCATGGACCCTTCGCGCACCTCTTCCCGCAGGCCGTCGGCCCAGGCGTTGGAGATGAACATGCCGTGCTCGGTCTGGCCGTAGTGGTCCCGGACGAGGACGTTCAGGTTCGCCTTGGACCACGAGATCACGTCGGGGGTGAGTGGTTCACCCGCCGACGACGCGCGGCGCAGCTTCACCGTCTCGGGGATCGGCGTGGGGTCGGCCCGCAGGCTGCGGTAGACGGTGGGGGCGGCGGCGAAGTTGGTGACGCCGAAACGCTCCATCACCTGCCACGTCAGCGGCGCGGAGAACCCGGCGTGCAGAAGAATGCTGCTTGTGCCGGCCGCCATCGGTCCGAGCAGTGCGTAGTAGAGCCCGTACGCCCACCCGGGGTCGGCGGCGTTCCAGAAGACGTCGTCCTTGCGGACGTCCAGCCCGAACTCCTGGTAGGCGTGGAACGACGCGAGTGCGCGCAGCCGCACCGGCACACCCTTCGGCGTCCCGGTCGTGCCGCTGGTGAACAACTGGACGAGGGGACCGTCGCCGCCCACCGTGACGGCCGCACCCTTCGCGTCCGCGGCGTCGTGCGCGTCCACGAGCGTCGCGAAGTCGAGTTCGTCGGTCGCGGTTCCACCCACGACCACCACCTGCCAGGACGCATCCGCGGGGATGTCCTCCCCGGGGGCCAGCTTGTCGAGCTGGCCCGCGTCCGAGATGACGACCTTCGCACCGCTCGCACCCAGCCGGAACGCAATCGCGGGCGGTGCGAACGCGGTGAACAGCGGGACGTGGACGGCGCCCCGCCGCCAGATGCCGAGCAGCGCGACAACGAGTTCGGCGGACTTGCCCATCAGCGTCGCGACGTGGTCGCCCGGCTCGACGCCGAGGTCCGCGAGCGCGGCCGCGAACCGCGTCGACTGTTCGCGGAGGTATCCGAAGGTCAGGTCGGTCGACGACAGGTCCGATTCGACGACGGTGAACGCCACGTCGTCTGCGGGGTGACGATCACACAGCAGTTCCGCGGCGGACGCAGTCGGTGTGTCGTACTGGTCGAGCAGCTCACGAACGCGTGCGGTGGGATCGGTGGTCATGCGGTACTCCTTGTGTTCTCATGGCCCGGTACAGATGGTCGGGCCGTCGCCCGAACTCTCTACGGTTATGATCTAGCTCACAGACCGCCATGACTACCCCCGGAAAGGGGTGACCGACTTGGTTGCTCGTGCACCCTCGCTGCTGCGCCCCCGGGACGGGGACGCACTCCGCGGTGAGCTGCGCTCCATCGCAGCTCACGGCGTCGCGCCGGTCCTCTTCGGCGGTGAGGTCCAGGACGACACCCTGCACCTCAGCGAGTTCGTCGGCACTCGCACCAACAACCTCAAGGGCCTGGCCATCCCCCCGCGTTCCGGACTGGGCGGTCGGGTCGTCGCCCAGCGCACACCCGTGTCGGTCCACGACTACGGCAATTCCTCGACCATCACCCACCACTACGACCGGCCCGTCCTCAGCGAGGGACTGCGGTCCATCCTCGCGGTGCCCGTCATGGTGCGGGGAAGTTCGCGCGCCGTCCTGTACGCCGCCATCCGCGACTGCGCGCCGATCGGTGACCGTACCGCCGACATCGTCGTCGCAGCGTCGCGGCGTCTGGGCATCGAGATCGCGATCCGCGACGAGGTCGATCGCCGCCTCGAGATGATGAAGACGCTCGACGTGAACACCGCGGGAGGTGCCACTTCCGAGGAACTCCGCGACATCCACGCGGAATTGCGCAGCGTCGCGCAGACCGTCACCGATTCGTTGTTGCAGGCCCGCCTCCGCGGGCTGTCGCAGCGCCTGGCGGGGATTCTGCGGCCCGGCACCGAGGGCGCCGACGACGACCCCGGCGTCCATCTCGCTCCGCGCGAGATCGACGTACTGTCCCACGTTGCACTGGGATGCACCAACAGTGAAGCGGCACAGCGCCTCTCGGTGGGCCCGGAGACGGTGAAGAGCTACCTGCGCAGTGCCATGAGCAAGCTCGACGCTCGGTCGCGGCACGAGGCGGTGGTCACCGCGCGCAGGCTCGGGCTGCTCCCCTAGCGACACGCGTCCACTCGAACGAGGGACGCAGGCGGTAGCGAAAGGCGGTGGGTCATGGGATCGACAGCGGACGCCACGAGTTCGAACGCGCCCGATTCGAATTCGCCCGAACAGCTGAGCCTCAAACGGGTGATGGGCCCGGGGCTGCTGCTGTTGTTCATCGTCGGCGACATCCTGGGCACCGGGATCTATGCCCTCACCGGCAAGGTCGCCAATCAGGTCGGGGGCGCGGTGTGGCTGCCGTTCCTGGTGGCGTTCGTCGTCGCGATCATCACCGCGTTCAGTTATCTGGAGCTGGTCACCAAGTTCCCGAAGGCCGCGGGCGCCGCGCTGTACACGCACAAGGCGTTCGGGGTGCACTTCCTCACGTACATGGTCGCGTTCGCGGTGATGTGCTCGGGAATCACGTCCGCGTCGACGGCGTCGCGGGCGTTCGCCGC
>SEEV01000337.1 GCA_004211695.1 Rhodococcus sp. (in: high G+C Gram-positive bacteria) | reverse complement strand
TCGATGGCCCGCGATCCGGAACAGTGGATCGGCGACACCGTCATCCCGAAGCTCGAATACGGGCTGACGTACCGGATGTTCATGATGCAGGGCTACCCGCGGATCAAGGAGATCATCGAGCAAGATGTCGCATCCGGCCTGATCTACCTGCCGTCCTCGGCAGCCGACTTCAAGTCCGCGGAGATCCGCCCATACCTGGACAAGTATGTCCGCGGCTCGGACGGCATCACGGCCGTCGACCGTGTGAAGGTCATGAAGGCCCTGTGGGATTCGATCGGATCCGAGTTCGGTGGACGCCACGAACTGTACGAGCGCAACTACTCCGGAAACCACGAGAACGTGAAGGCGGAGTTGCTGTTCGGCGCGCAAGCGACGGGGGTGGTGTCGGGTATGAGGGGTCTGGCTGAGCAGTTCATGAGCGAGTACGACCTCGACGGCTGGACCGTCCCCGACCTCATCGGCAACGACGACGTGTCCTACTTCGCCCGAAAGTAGCCCGGATCGCCCCCGTCCGGCGGCGATCGGCGCACCCGCCCGGTCGCCGCCGGGCACGGCGAACCTTTCCGGCCCGGCTCTCTCTGGCCCGAGAAAGTCCGTCACCCATCACAACCGGGACACCCACCACCACCCCTAGCGATTGACGTGCTGCCATGACCGACGCCGACCTGTCCCACAACGCGAAGACACTCGTCGCGGCGCATTGCACACCCGATGCGCACTGCGGATCCGGGGCTCGTCCTCCGGAATGGCCGGCCAAAGCACGTGCAACGGGTACCGCCTCTCCGCGAGGTCGGACACCGCAGCACTGCGGAGGAGCCATGACTGACACGCCACTCGCCCCCGCCGCCGCCTCACCAACCCCACCTGGTGAGCATCAGGTCACCGTGCTTCCGAATGGGATTCGCATCAGCGTGCGGCCAGACGAATCGATCGTCGATGCCCTGCGCCGCCAGGGATACCGGTCCCGGTACAAATGTAGGCGAGGCGGGTGCGGAGCCTGCCGCGCCACGCTGGTCGATGGAGAGGTCGACTACCGCACCCCGGTGAGCGCGTCCGTCGTCGACGGCCCCGACCGCGAGCCCGGTCAGCAGAAGTGCCTCCCCTGCCGGGCTTTTCCTCAATCAGACGTGACCATCGAACTCGGGGAACGGGACCGCCTCGTAGATGTCCTCGCAGGGTTCGGGCCGTCCCGACAGCGCACCACGTAGACCGTGGCAGCGACGAACTCAACCCCACACCACAGGAAGGTACCGACCATGTCCGTATTGCGACTGGGCTATGTCCACATCAACGTCACCGACCTCGCCGAGGCCAAGAACCACTACACCAACACCCTCGGAATGGACGCCGTCCACGAAGAGGACGGCACCGTCTACCTCAAGTCCTGGGACGAGGCAGACCACCACTCCGTCGTCCTCAACGAAGGCGGCGTCGGACTGATCAAACTCGGCTACAAAGTCTCCGACGTAGACTCCCTCGCCGAGATCGAAACCCGGGTTCGCGCATTCGGCGCAACCTGCGAACGGATGAGCAAGGGCGACAACCAATCCGTCGGCGACGGCCTGCGCGTGACACTGCCGTCCGAACACACCCTCGAACTCTACAGCGACATCGAGTACGTCGGCACCGCCACCGGAGTATGGAACCCGGACCCGTGGCCGCGCGGCGGAACCCGAGGCATCGGCGTCCCGCGCCTCGACCACACCCTGATCACCACCGAAGACCCCACGTTGTTGGAACGCTTCTTCTCCGAAGCCCTCGACTTCCAGGCCGCCGAACGCCTCGTCGGGGGCCAGGACAACAACGAACTCGTCGGCTCGT
This sequence comes from Rhodococcus sp. (in: high G+C Gram-positive bacteria), assembly GCA_004211695.1. Classification (GTDB taxonomy): domain Bacteria; phylum Actinomycetota; class Actinomycetes; order Mycobacteriales; family Mycobacteriaceae; genus Rhodococcus_F. The sequence goes on along the minus strand of SEEV01000337.1, from coordinate 5,338 downwards.
GGATGTTCTGCGGCGAACAACCACACGACATCGCCTTCGTCCAAGGTGAGAACGGCAAACTGCACCACTTCGCCTACCACATCGCCGACTGGTCGGCGCTGCTCCATGCCGGCGACGTCTTCTCGATGGAGGACGTGCCCATCGACTTCGGACCCGCCCGTCACGGCATCACCCGCGGCGAAACGATCTACTTCTTCGATCCCGCCGGCAACCGCAACGAAGTCTTCTCCGGCGGATACCGCACCGGTAAGGACTTCCGCACCATCACCTGGACCATGGACCAGGCCGCCCGCGGTATCAATTTCACGCACCGGGAACTGGACCAGAACTTCCTCACCGTCGTCACCTAAGACACGGGACAGGGCATCGGCGACCGCACCGCCGAACGCCGGCCACAGGAAGGCCCCAACGATTGCACCGTCATGGAGTAGAACCAATGACCACAACAACCGATCAATCACCTGAAATCGCCAAGACCATCGACGTCAACGGTGTCGCCACCAACTACCACGATGCCGGAGAAGGCGCTCCCGTCGTCCTGATCCACGGATCGGGCCCGGGCGTCACCGCGTGGGCGAACTGGCGCACCACCATTCCGCACCTCGCCGAGAAATTCCGCGTCATCGCACCGGACATCCTCGGCTTCGGATACACCGAACGACCCGACGGCGTCGAGTACAACTCGACCACCTGGACCCAGCATCTCGTGGGCCTGCTCGATGCCCTCGGCCTCGACACAGTCTCCATCGTGGGCAACAGCTTCGGCGGATCACTCGCCCTGAACATCGCAACCAAGCACCCCGAGCGGGTGGACCGCCTGGTCTTGATGGGTAGCGTCGGGGTGCCCTTCGAAATCACCGACGGTCTCGATGCCGTCTGGGGTTTCGAGCCATCCCTACCGGCCATGCGCAAACTCTTGGATGTCTTCGCCTACGACCGCTCGTTGGTCAACGACGAACTCGCCGAGCTCCGACTCGCGGCGGCCACTCGCCCTGGCGTGCAAGAGGCGTTCGGTGCGATGTTCCCGGCACCACGGCAGCACGGTGTCGATGAGATGGTCGTCGACGAAAAACTGATCGCCGGCCTGACCAACGACACCCTCATCGTGCACGGCCGCGATGATCAAGTCATTCCGCTGTCCAACTCGCTGCGCCTGGTTGAACTCATCGACCGCTCGCAGCTACACGTGTTCGGCCGCTGCGGTCACTGGGTCCAGATCGAACACTCGGCCCGGTTCAACAGCCTGGTCGCGGACTTCCTGTCCGAGTAACCTGCACAATCCGACAACGATGAAGGTGTCCGTGCGCCGGCTCTGTCACGGCCGCGGACATCTTCACCGCAGAGAAGGTACGACCCGGCCCAGAATGGACCAAGACCTGTTCGGCCACGAACTCGAATGGCAGCGACACTCCCGATGCCACAGGATGGGAACCGAACTGTTCTTCCCGCAGGACGGAGAGTCTCCGCACCAGCGATCGAAGCGTGAACGCATAGCCAAGCAGCTCTGCGCGTGCTGCGCAGTCGCCGACAGGTGCCGAACCTACGCATTGGAAATTTCCGAGCCCCATGGGATATGGGGCGGTCTGTCGGCCCACGAGCGACGCTCGAAGCTCGGAGCAGCATCACATCTCGAGGGAATCCGCTCCCCCTGCTGCGCTTGCGACGACCGACACCAAACAGACACGACCGCAACCGCGCCCACATCGAAGAATTCCGAACGTCGACGGCGACACCCACACCGAAGCCCGGCCGACGCGCTGAGACGCCGCCGACGGTGACATCGTCGGACTCCGGGTCGTGCCCAAAAGACTTGACATTGAAGATCGCAGTCCGATTTCACGATCTCCGCGAAATCCATGCTCTGAACCTACTATTCGAACTCGGCGCGCGCTGACCTGTGCTCACTCAGTCCACTAGATCTACGCCGACCACCTGCAGGAGGCACGCATGCCGACGCTCCTTCTTCACGCTCTGATCGCCCTGCTCAGCCCCTTCCGCAGTGGTCCGTGGGGTCACTCCTCGCCGGATAATCCGAGAGATCGCATACACCTGGGCCACGATGCGCTGGGCGCAGATGTGCACCGACCCGGTGGATGTGTTAGAGCCCATCGCTTCACGGCAGTGCCATTCGTCGACATCGGCATAGCCGATCCTCTCGGAATCGGGACACGGCGTGACCTCACCCTCACCAACCGCGCGTGAATGCCACCGTTTGCCGATCCGACCTGTCGCAGCATGGGGGTCCACGATTGGCATCCTCTGTACCTGGCCACCCGTCCGCCGACCGTGCTCTTGATGCAGATCGTCGATGCGCTGCATCCGAAAAGGTAGCCGGGAACATCTTTGCGTAGCGCCCGGCCCGGTCGGGCGCTACGCAAGGGACCCGACGGCATCGCGTACGGACGGACGCCAGCCCACGTCAAGGAGTGCTACGTGGTATTCGCGGCCGAGGAATCGATCACGCCGTGCGGCTGCGCGCCGGCCTCAGGGCGCCGTCGTCCGTTCTTGGCTCGACTTCCTGGTACAGGCACGCTTCCGACCAGGACTCGACTCCGGCTTGAAGCTGCCATCGCCTTGCCGTCCCGGGACCGTCAATTCTGCCGCCCGGTTTCGCCCACGTCACGTCCGACAAGACAACGACTCATCAGTGATGACGCTGCGAATCAGTTCGGAGGGGCCTGCTATACGGCCCTCCAGTCCCGCCGTGATCGGCGGAACTCTGCGATGCCGCTTTCCGCACTGCGCCACTTCAGTTGCGCGGCACCCTTGTCGGGACCGACAACGCACTGGCTGTGTGCCCGGCCACGGAGCCGCGGCGTCGAGTTGACCGTTCGAAACAGTTGCCGCGCCGGACGATGCGTACACCGCGGGAGCTGAGCATTGGTGGGTGGAGGTCGACACCCGGTCACCGCATTGGCGCAGATAACTCGATGCACCGCTGTGGCTCGTGCGACTTCACGGTGCCGACGGGCCGGGTTCGGCACCGAATGCTGCCAGGTGCACCGAACAAGACCCGCTCGGCTCCGGGGATCCTTTCAGCTCGCCGTAGCTTCCGAGTTCGTGGCGAGGAGATCGAGGGCGATGTCGACGATGAGGTCCTCCTGTCCGCCGACGAGGCCGCGGCGGCCGACCTCGAGGAGGATGGTGCGCACGTCGATGCCGTACCGCTGGGACGCGGCTTCGGCGTGCCGGAGGAACGACGAATACACACCGGCGTAGCCGAGGGTGAGAGTTTCCCGGCCGCTGCAGGACCGGCCGGTCCTGCAGCGGCCGGACGAGGTCGTCGGCGGCGTCCTGCAGGGCGAACAGGTCGCTGTTGTGCTTCCAGCCCCGCAGATCCGCGACCGCGATGAACGGTTCGATCGGGCAGTTACCGGCGCCGGCGCCGTGCCCGGCCAGCGAGGCGTCGACGCGAGTGACGCCCTCCTCGACCGCGACGACGGAATTCGCCACCGACAGCGACAGGTTCTCGTGGGCGTGGATGCCGATCTCGGTGCCCTCGTCGAGCACGTCCCGATATGCACGGACCCGTTCGCGGACACCGTCCATGGTCAACCGACCACGCCGAGGACGTTGATCTGGGCGAAGGCGGCGGTGAGAACGATGACGACAATCACTCGTCAATGCCTCTGACGACCCGCGGTACCTCGGGGCAATGGAAGACGAGCCGGTCGATCGGCCGGCGCTTCGTTCAGGGCCGTCGCGCGGTGGTGTCGGGTCCCCGTGGAACTGGTCGTGGCGCACACCGTGCACTTCGCGGCGATCCCGCTGCGGCCAGGCGCCGATCGACTGGTATCGGACGTGACCCCGCCGGCCGTAATCGACCTCCGTCGAGGCAGGCCCGGGCAGGGTCGCACCCGGCGAACTCTCTGTCACCGAACGCAACCGGACAGCCGGCTCAGCTGCTGCCGAACATGTCGCCGAACGGGTTGGACTGGCCGAACAGACCACCGAACGGATCCGGTCGGCGGTCGTCGCCGCATCTGTTGCAGACGGTCGAGGAACGCGAGGCCCGCGGAGTCGCGTTCAAATCGCTCACCGAGGCCATCGACACGACCACCCCCGGTGCTCGGCTGATCTTCTCGATATTCGGGGCAATCGCCGAGAGAGGAACCTCATCCGGGAGCGCACCCCGGTCGGGCTCGCCGCCGCCCGGGCCCGCGGGCGCACCGGGGGCCGTCCCCGGAAGTTGACCGCCACCAAGCGCAAACAAGCAAACCGTATGCGCGAGAACGGGATGCAACTGGGCGAGGTCGCCGAGATCCTCGGTGCCGGGCGCACCACCTTGTACCGGCCTCTCCTCGAGCGGAGCTGATCGGCCACCGGCCTCGAGGTGAACTGCGGGCGCTACCAGGGGTGCGCTCACTTCGGCGCGTGGGTACGGGGCCGGCGTCCCCTGTCCGAGCGGATCGCTGCGCCGTGCTCCTCATGCGTTGGGCCAGTCTGGCCGGCGCTCATTCTCCGGGGGTTCCGGGGTGGTCGCCCGTTCGCGCCGCTGTGAAACCCCCGAACAGCGGTCGGGCCGGGGGTGTGACTTCGCACCCTCGGCCTAATCTCTGCTTCACAAGGGTGTGATCATTACCAATCTTTTTCCTTGATCCGCATCTACTACAATACGCCCTCTGCAATGGTTCTGACCTGCGGGTTGCAGGATTTCCGACCGAGGCCACGAGTCTCGCAGACAGGTGCAGCGCCGTGTCAGCCGGCGCTTGCCCCTCAGCGGTGATACTCGATCATCGGTCTGGTCGGTGACGTACACTGCCTCGCCCCCTCGGCGAGCCCCAGCCGCCACCCGTCGATCCAGCACCGAGTCATCATCCTCGTCTGCTGTGTGGGGGTTCTCGTTTGATCTGCCGAGGTCGATCCGACCGTCCGATGCCGGATGGGCGTCTCGACTACCCGCGACCGATTCTGGACACCCTCGCGCTGGGCTGGCAGTGTGAGGCAACGCAATTCGGCTCCTGGTCGTCGCACCTGCATCGTGATGGTCGACATGCGGTTGGGGCTACCGCGGGTCGACGCCCACCGCCTTCTGCATCGTGTCGAAGGCGCCGTCGGCGTCCGTCTGGGGTGCGATGACCAGCAGCTCCCACCGCCGACCGTCGGTACCGAAGACGTACATGATGTCCGGTGGCTGGTCCGGCAGGGGCCCGGACACGCGCACCCCGTCGGGACGGTCGATGCCCCGTTGCGAGACGCTCAGCGAGTTCCAGTCGAAGCTGACTTGCTCGGTGGTGCCCACCCGATCGGCGAGCACACTGATCAGGTCGTGAAGTTCGGTGGTCAGGTTGGTGGTTCGTGGCCACCATGCCCCGTCCACGCCGGCCGAATGGTCGTC
>SEEV01000037.1 GCA_004211695.1 Rhodococcus sp. (in: high G+C Gram-positive bacteria) | reverse complement strand
TTGAACTTGCGCATCTGGCTCGACATCGTTTCGATCCAGCCCTCGTCGCCGATCCAGTCGGTGAGGAAGTGCGTCAGCCAGCAGTCTCGCATCATGCCGTAGTCGTACGAGGACGGCAGCCCGATGGAGCGGGCGTATTCGGCGTCCCAGTGGATACGTTGGGCGACGTCCGGGATGCCTTGCTCGTTGTCGATGTAGAACGCGCCGATGCGCTGGCGGTTCCGGTAGGCCAAGCGGCTCGTGCACGGGGTGTAGGGCGCGAATCCGTATCCGCCCGAATGGAACACAACCATGTCTGTCACTGTGAGCGGCCCCTTGGCCATGACACCGAGGCTTTCCCCGACCTGCACGTCCTCCCAATAACGAGTCTGTGCGCCGCGGCGTACTTCGGATTCGTAGATCGCGTCGATCTCGGCGATTTGCTCCGGCGTATAGGTTGCGGGTTCGATCGTGTCGTACTTCTTGCGTTTCTTCGACTCGTGGCGTTCGGTATGGATGGTGAGGACACGCTGAATCGACACGATTTCAGCACGCTGGTTGAACTGCACGTGGATTCGCGTCACGACCAGCGAGCGGCCGGCGAACTCCGATTCCTTGATCTCGACGTTGTCGAAGCCTTGGAAGGAATACACCGCATCTCCGTCGTAGACGGGTCTGTACCAGTCCGTGGTCGACCCGGAGACGAAGACGTGAATGCCGCGAAACGGTGGCCGGCGCTGTTCCCTGGGAACCGGGTCGGCAAGCAGATCTTTCGTGACGGCGATGTTGATCATCGGCGGGGCGATCTGTCCGCCCCAGCGGGTATCGAGGCCATACTCCTCGTCGACGAACAGTGGGTTGTCGTCGCCATAGCTGCGCGCAAATGCACGTATCACGTCAGGTGTGGCGCGAGTGAACTGATCACGTTGTGTCACTGCGTGGTACACGCCGACCAGGTCGCGAGCTCGTTGGATGTCCTCGTCGAGGAAGGTGTATACGGCCTTCCTGTCCGTTGTCTCCGTACTCATGAAAAACCTCCGTGATGGATGGGGCGGCTTCGACCGATGCCGGCGCCGGTGATGTGTGCGTGCCGGTCGCCCTCTGCGAGGACGAGGCGACCGGCAGCGAGGGAGCTGACGCGGTCAGACACCGGTGGCCTGTTTCGTCAGACGATCGACCACGTGCCGACGGACGAGCTTGCCGGTTTCGGTGCGCGGCAGTTCGTCCCAGTACTCGATTCGTTCCGGTGTCCTGCTGCTCCGCAACGCGGATCGGACAAAATCCCTGAGTTCGGCGGGATCGACGGGAAGGCCCGGTCTCAGCACCACTGCCGCCTCGATGCGCTGGCCCCATTCCTGGTCGGGCATACCGACGACGGCAACGTCCAGAACAGCGGGGTGCCGAAGCATGACGTCTTCGATTTCGGCGGGTGCGATGTTCTCGGCCCCACGGATGATGGTGTCGTCGATCCGACCGCCGACGAACAGGAAGCCCTCTTCGTCGAGGAAACCCTTGTCTCGCGTGTCGAAGAACCCGCGCTCGTCGACCATGCGACCGATGCCTGCATACTCGGCCGACACCTGGTCGCCGCGTACACAGATGCGGCCCATCACGCCGGGGCCCACGCTCTGATCGCCCGCATCGCGAATTTCCAGTTCGATTCCGGGGACCACCTGCCCGACCGATCCGAGACGTGCCCGCACCGCCTCGTCGTCGCTCTCCAGAGCCGCGCGATGATCCTGCGGTCCCAGAACCGCGATGGTCGAGCTGGTCTCCGTCAAACCGTAGGCATTGACGAATCCGACCTCCGGCCACATCTGCAGTGCACGCTCGATCACCCGAGCAGGCATCGGTGCGCCGCCGTAGGCGAGGGCACGCAACGTCGGAACCGTCTTGTCTGCATCGGATTCGACTACTCGCGACAGCATCGTCGGTACCACGAGCGCATTAGTGATGCCTTCGCGGCGAGCGGTGTCGAGCCACTGTCCGGGTGTGAACTGTTCGAGGACCACCGTGCGCCGACCGGCGTAGAGATTGGTGATCACGTTGGCGACGGCGGCGATGTGGTACGGCGGCACACTGACGAGTGCGGCCTCGTTGTCCTCGGCCGAGGAGAATTCGACCGACCCGAGTACATACGACGACAGGTTCTCGTGCCGCAGCAGCACCCCCTTCGGGGCGGAGGTGGTGCCGGAGGTGTAGATGATCACTGCCGGGGGCGTAGGCTCCTCGGCGTCGCCGAAGTCCGGTTCGGTCTCGGTCGATGCCGCAGTGCCGCGCAGCCATTCCTGCGGCGAGTAGACGGTCAATCCGGCCCGTTCGAGCGCCTCGGCCTGATCCGCGCCCGCAATGCCGAGCGCATGCGGATGATTGGCGAGCAACGCATCGAGCTGCTCTCGGCCGAGCCGGTAGTTGACCGGTACGAGCGGGACACCTGCCCGAGCCGCGGCGAACATGGCGACGGGGAAGGCAGGGCCGTTGACTGCCAGATACACCAGAGCATCGGCACCGGCCCTGCGGATCTCGGCAGCGCCGGAAGCGGAAAGTCGTTGCAGTTCGCGGGCTGTGAGTCCCTGCTCGCGCGTTCCGACCACCACGCGTTCGCCGAATCCGTCGGCGGCCATGTCCAACAACATCGTGATATTCATCCGACACTCACTCCAGGTTCGGGTACAGGAAGACGGACACGTCAGTCCGAGGACGGCAGTGGCTTTGCTGCTTTGATCGGCAGCGCAGTGCCGTTCACTTCGAGCAGACCCTGGCCTGGCTTGGTGCACAGCACTTCGAGGCCGGCGCCGTCGTCGACATAGCGCTTGCCGAGCTGAGCGCCACCGATCCGCGCCGGGTCGATGGACGAACCGTCGCCTCCCGGCTTACCGCCGACGACCATCTCGACGCCGCCGCACGTCAACGACACCTCCTCCTTCGGCGCACGGACCACGATCACGGTGGTGGTGTCGACGGGGCTGGCCAAAGACTGTCCGACCTTGAGAATCACGATTCCTCCAGAATAGATGTCTAACATAGTACTATAAGTAACCTATGAGGTACGAGCTTTAGGTCACTGCGCCGGCGATCTTGAGTTCGATCAGCTGCTCGTCGTCGAGACCGAGCTCACGCAGAATGTCGTCTGTGTGTTCGGCGAACTGGGGAGCTCGTGTCATCTGCACCGGCGCGTCGTCGAACTTGACCGGGTTCGCCACGAGTTTCTGGCCGACGCCATCGGCGTCGACGATGTCGGTGATACGGCCGTTGGCAATCAGCGCCTCGTCGTTCCCTACGTCCCAACTGTTCTGGACTGGAGCCCACGGCCCGCTCAGGCTCTTCAGCCTCTCGATCCACTCGACGTAGCTACGGCCGGCGATCGCCTCGGCGAACCAGTCGCCGATCTCTTCGGAGTTCTGGAAGATGGCATCCATCGTGGCGAACCGCGCGTCGTCGACCAGGTGCTCGAGTCCGATCGCCGTGACGAATTCGTTCCAGAAACGGGTGGGCTGCAACATCGAGAACTGCAGCCACCGGCCGTCCGAGGTCCGATAGGAACCAGTGAGCGGGTTTCCGGCGGCGGCAGTCTTCCTGCGCTTCACCTTCGGCAGGGGACCGCCGGAACTCAACGCCAGGTTGACAGTGAACTGACTGGCCCAGGCCGCAACCCCGAGCAAGGACACGTCCACCACGGACGGCGCGCCGGTGCGCTCGCGCCCGAGAAGCGCTGCGGCAATGCCGCCGGCGATCGTCATTCCGCCGATGTTGTCGCCGTATGCGCCGGCCGGCATGAACGCCATCTGATCGGCTTTCTCCGGCATGACGCCGTCGGCGCTTCCACCACGGGCCCAGAAGCCGGTGGCGTCGTATGCACCCTTGTCGGAATCAGGCCCCTGGCTGCCGAACCCGCTGCCCGTCACGTAGACGATGTTCGGGTTGATTGCGCGGACGTCTTCGACCGTGATTCCGAGCTTGGTCCGCACACCCGGCAGGTAATTGGTCAGGAAGACGTCGCTCCGGCGGATGAGTTCCTCGAGAACGGGCCGCGCAGCCGGATTCGCCAGATCGATGCCGATGCTGCGCTTGCTCCGGTTGGGACCCTCCATGATCGGCGCGAACGACGACCCTTCCTTGCCGGCAGTGTGTCCGAGAACGCGCACGAGCCCACGCTGAGGGTCGCCGGTCTCGGCGTGCTCCACCTTGACGATGTCGGCGCCCCAGTCGGCGAGAACCGCGCCGGCGGCCGGGACGTAGGTGAACTGGGCGACTTCCAGAATCCGGAAACCCTCCAGGGGACGGTGCATGACGACTCCTCGTAGGTGTTTGTTGTGTGAGGTCAGGACTTATCGGAGCGAAGCAGAATCGCGCCGGACGGTACGCCGCCGCCCGCCGTCACGACGGCAACGCGGGGATCTGCCACCTGCCGGCCGGGCGCCTGTCCGCGCAGCTGTAGAACGGCCTCGCGAAAGAACCCGTAGCCGTGGGTGCGGCCCGCCGAGAGTTGTCCGCCGTGCGGGTTCAGCGGCAGACGACCGTCGATTGCGATACCTCGGCCGGAATCGATGAAGTCCCGTGCGCCGCCGAGTTCGCAGAAGCCGAGCCCTTCGAGCCAGGACAACGCGTTGAAAGTGAAGCCGTCGTAGAGTAGTGCCACGTCCACATCCTTCGGACGTAGATCAGTCCGACTCCACAGATGCGCGGCAGGGCCGAGGGACTGCGGAGTGTGGGTCAGCGTGCCCTGGTCCCAGGACAGATTCTCCATGATTTGTGTGCCGACGGCCTCGACGAAGACCGGCTTGTTCGGCCGATCCGCCGCCGTCTCGGCTGCGGAGACGATCACTGCGACCGCGCCGTCGACCGGAACGTCGCAGTCGTACAGACCGAACGGTGTCGAGACCATGCGCGCAGACAGGTAGTCGTCGAGGGTGATCGGATCCCGGTACACCGCTTCCGGATTGGCCGAGGCGTTGCTCCGAGCGTTGACCGCGATCGCGCCCAGCGTCTCGCGATCGCCGCCGTATCGGTGGAAGTAGTTCGACGCCTGACACGCGATCCAGTTGGCGGCGGACATCGCACCGAACGGCGCTCGGTGTTCGAACATGCCGGTCGGCCGCCCACCGGCGGTCTCGAGTCGACCCGACCGCACCAGTTCCGAATGGGTCGATTCCCAGACGGTGCGGAAGCACAGCACGTGGCGGCACAGGCCGGACGCGACGGCGAGCATCGCGGCGATGATCGATCCGTTCTGCCCGGGCAATTCGTTGCCACCGTTGACCCAGGTGGGCCGGATCCGCAGGACTTGCTCGACGGCCATGATGCCGCCTTCGGACATTCCGCCGCCTCCGGCGTTGCCCGGGTACGTCGATAATCCGTCGATGTCGTCCAGGGTGAGTCCGGCGTCCTCGATGGCGGCGAGGCACGCGTCGACCGTCAGGGACAGTGGTTCGACCATCAGACGCCGGCCGATCTTCGACTGTCCGACACCGGTGATCGAGACTTTGTCCTCGAACTTGCCGGACGAGGCGGGAGGGCGCAGCCGTGCGCGGTAGTCCTCCGGTTCGGGAATCTCGCCGGGCACTCCGACCAGGTCGGGATCGGGCTCGAACAGCGGCAGCCACACGTCGCCGGCCACCTGCTCGAACAACACGCGGACCTGCGTACCCACCGAGACGTCGGTCGGCTCGCAGCCGACGATGTTGGTGGTCAGTCGAACGGAGAGGTCTTCCTCCAGAGCGACGATCGCAACGACGTAAGGCGGCGGGAAGTGCGGAAGCCACTGCTGAGTGTTGATGGTGAACCCCACCACGGTGCCGCGGCCGGACACCGCGTCCCATCCGATGTTGCGGCCGTGGCACTGCGGGCAGAGCACGGTCTGCGGATGCATCCACCGAGAACAGTTACGGCAGCGAGCAATCCGCAGCACGCTGTCGGCGCCCGACGCCCAATACGGAGCGCGCGACAGCGAAAGCTGCGGCACTGGCCGGCCGGTGTCCACTACTTCGGTCACATGTCCTCCATGTCTTTCGCTGCCTGTCGCATCTGCTACTCCTGCGCCCGCTACGGCGTGGTCTGACCGGAGGTGTTCTGCCCGACGTTGTCGCGCACGGCGATCATCGCGGCCAGTCGCCGCTCCATGTCGGCGCGGCTCATGACGATGTCGTCTCCGCTCTCGCCACGGCCCAGCCGTGCGAGTCGATCACTCTCGGCAGCGATCTCCTCGTCGAGCAGGGAACCCGCGAGGTCACGGGTGAGCAGATCCTGGTCGACCCAGTCGGCCTGCGGGAGCTGTTCGATGGGCTCTTCCATGAGATTGAAGTCCTTTTCGACGCGATAGGGATTGGCAGCGAACGACTCAGGTACGCGGGAAGTTGAGCAGCTTCCGGGCATTGAGTTCGACGATCTTGTGCACGTCCTCGTCAGGGACGTCGATCATCGCGTCGTGGACGAGTTTGCGACTGTTGGGCCAGTTGGAATCCGAGTGCGGGTAGTCGCCCTCCCACGTGATGTTGTCGATACCCACCAGGTGCCGATTCGCGAGTCCGAACTCGTCTTCGATGAAGCAACCGTAGATGTGCTTCGCGAACAGCTCGGACGGCCGGACCGTCTGATTGATGTTCTGGTAGTAGCGGTGCTTCGTCCAGACTGCATCCATCCGCTCCAGCATGTAGGGCACCCAGCCGATGCCGCCCTCGGAGAGCATGAACTTGAGGCCCGGATGGTTGTGGAACACAGGAGAGAACAGCAGGTCTGCGGTGGCATACATCGAGTTGCAGCCGAAGAGCGAGGTCATGACCGCCATCGGTGCCTCGGGTGCGGTGATCGGCGCCTTGCCGGACGTTCCGAAATGGACACACAGCGGGAGACCGGTTTCCACTGCGGCAGCGAACACCGGGTCCCAGTGGTTCGTATGGAACGACGGCAACCCGAGTGGCGACGGGTTCTCGGGGAACGAGATCGCACGTGCGCCCTTGGCAGCGGTCCGGTAGATCTCCTTCACTGCGTCCTCCACGGACCAGAGCGGGAGTATGACGAGCGGGATGAGCCGGTCGGGTGCGGTGGGGCACCATTCGTCGAGCACGTAGTCGTTCCATGCCTGCACCGACAGCAGAGCGAGTTCCTTGTCGTTGCCGTCGAGGAACACGGTTCCGGCGAACCGGGGGAACGACGGGAACGACAATGTGGCTTGTACGCCGTCGATGTCCATGTCCGAGATGCGAGCTGCCGGCTCGTAACAACCCGGGATCATGTCCTCGTAGCGAGTCGGCTCCGCACCGTATTCCTCCGGCTTCTTGCCTGCTACGGCATTGAGCCCGATGTAGGGGTAGATGCGCCCCTCGTACTCCCACACTTCGGCGAGCTTCGTTCCGGAGTCTGCCCGGCCGCCGTCGCCGGCGTGGATGGACCGGGGCATCTCCTTCTCGATGATCTTGGGACCGGCATCGATGAACTTCGACGGCAGCCGGTCTGACCAGAGGCGGGGGTGCTCGATCAAATGATCGTCGGTGGAGATGAGTTGCATGTGGTTCTGCAAAGGCATGGATCCTCCTGGAAGGAGCACGAAGCATTCAAAGGGGGTTACTTGTTTAACTTTCTAGACGGTAGCAGATGATGTTACGTGCGTCACCAAGATCTGCCCCGGGAAACGAAAATCGCCCCCGCACCGCATGGAAGCGGACGGGGGCGACGTAGTACGCGCAGCATGGGCCACGCGGAGCCGGCGTGTGTCACGGGACGCCGAAACGGGCGAGCACGACGACGTGAGAGTTCTTGCTTTGCAGGCTCTTCGGATCAGTCGAACAGACTGATCGTCGCATTCCTGTCTCGATTGCGAAAGATGATCTCGGTGGCATCGGCAAGGTGGCGACGCCAGTGCTTCTCGGCTCGCGCGACGTCGCGCGCTTCGACCAATTCGATCAGCATTTGATAGTCGTCGACCACAGAGGGAACGTACGCCGTCCTCGCGGGAGCATCTGCGTCGTCGACGCGTTGCCGAATGCCCATCCTGCGGTGTGCGTCCAGTACGTCCTGCAACGCACTGACCTGGGCTTGGAGCGTCTTGTTCCCGCAGTAGCGGGCAATCAGGTCGTGAAACTCGGCCGTGAGCGAGACCCAGTTAGCGAATCCCGCCGGAGTGTCGACATCGTCTTTCAGAGCCATTCGATGCGCCTCGACACACCGTTTCAAGGACTCGATCCCTTCCGGCGGGCACTTCTCTGCGAGAAGTCGCACGCAGGCCGATTCGAACTCGACACGCGCTTCGAGCAGATCCTCCAGGGTGGTTCCTTGAATCTGCAGGTAGAGGCCGATGTGCCGGGCCGCGACGCTGAGGTCGGGTAGCCGCGCCCGAGGACCGCCCCGCGAACCGGTCACCACAGTGATGAGACCTTCGCTCTCGAGGATTCGGAACGCTTCACGCAGAGTGGGGCGGGAGACGCCGAAGTGCACCATCAGCGTTTTCTCTGGCGGAAGCATCTGACCTGGAGCAATCTCACCGCGAACGATCTGCCCGCGTAGCCGGTCGGCGATCTGCTCGGACGCCTTGGGCACGCGCACCTTGCTGTCGTCGGAGGTGGTGCCGTTCGGCCGCCACGGTGCATGTTCTCCGGTCTCCATCCACACGACTTTAGCCGTACCTGCGGGTATGAACGTAAGACTCTGCGGCGCAGAGACTCCGATCGGACGGCTGATACGAGCGGACCATCGGTTGCGGCATTGTTACGTCCTTGCTGTTCGGTGATCTGATTCGGACATTCGCTTTACAGTGACACATGCCACAAGGTATGACTAGTTGAACTGTTCTCGGCGCACCTGCCCCGGTACCCCGACACGGGAGCACTCGTGCGATGCACCGCGCTCGCTCGACCATGCGCCATACACCCCCATATCTGTGGCGCGACGGCCACCAATCGACAGGAGAGACGACGATGGGAAAGCTCGACGGCAAGGTCGCAGTGATCACCGGCGCCGCACGCGGACAAGGGCGAAGCCACGCCGTGGCGTTGGCCGCGCAGGGAGCCGACATCATCGCTCTGGACATCTGCGCCGACATCGACACGAACCTCTATGCCCTGGCGTCCTGGGACGACCTCGAGGAGACCCGGCGTCTGGTGGAGAAAGAAGGTCGTCGATGTGTGGCTTCGGTCGCGGACGTCCGCGAGCCGACACAGCTGCGCCAGGCGATCGAGAAGGGCGTGACCGAACTCGGTGGACTCCACATCGTGGTGGCCAACGCCGGTATCTGTCCCCTCGGCGACGTTCCTCGGAAGGCCTTCCTCGATGCCGTCGACGTCGACCTCGTCGGAGTGATCAACACGGTCAGCGCCGCCTACCCGCACCTGAGTTCCGGGGCGTCCATCATCGCCACCGGTTCGGTCGCGGCATTGATGAAGGGTGGAACCGACAATCCCGCCCTCGGCGCCGGCGGCGCCGGCTACACCCACGCCAAGAAGGGCGTGACTCAGTTCGTCCACGACCTCGCCCTTGCGCTGGCACCGGAATCGATCCGCGTCAATGCCGTGCATCCGACCAACTGCAACACCGCGATGCTCCACAGTGACGGGATGTACAAGGTGTTCCGCCCCGATCTCGAATCGCCGGGCCGCGAAGACGCCGAAGGTGCCTTCTACTCAAACCAGCCCATGCCCGTCCCCTGGGTCGAACCAGCCGACATCAGCAACGCCGTCGTGTTCCTCGCCTCGGACGACGCCAAATTCGTCACCGGCCTCCAGATGAAGGTCGACGCCGGCACCGCCATCCCCCACACCCAGGCCTACGCGAACCGCTGACAATCGGTCGGGAACCGCTGCTCCGAGCCGAGGCTCACGTCATCGAAGGATCAACATGCTCAAGGAATATCCCAACCTCTTCATCGACGGAGCCTGGGTGACCAGCGAGTCCGGACGTACCGAGCCGGTCATCAACCCCGCCACGGAGGAGACGATCGGAATCGCCCCGGTTGCCTCTCGCTCGGATGTCGCCAAAGCAATCACGGCTGCGCGCACCGCATTCGACGAGGGACCGTGGCCGCTGATGTCCGTGCAGGAGCGGTCGGCGGTCATGGTGCGGATGGCCGAGGTGATGGAAAAGCGGTTCGACGAACTCGTCCAGCTCAACATTGCGGAGTCCGGCAGCACCAGAGTCGGCGCCGAGACATTCCAGATCGGCATTCCGCTCAACCATTTCCGCGACCTGGCCGAACGAGTCCTGCTGCAATTTCCGATGGAAAAGCCCATGCCTCCCCACGTGGGTGCAAGTTTGGGCCAAGGCGTCATTCGACGTGAGCCGTTCGGTGTCGCCGCACTGATCTCCGCCTACAACTTCCCGTTCTTCCTCAACCTGATGAAGCTCGGGCCGGCACTGGCCGCGGGCTGCACGACGATCCTCAAGCCCGCACCGACCACCCCGCTGGAAGCGTTCATCCTGGGCGAGATCGCAGAGGAAGCCGGTCTGCCGCGCGGAGTGCTCAACATCGTTTCGGGCGATATCGACACCGGCCTCGAACTCACCACCAACCCCATGGTGGACATCGTGAGCTTCACCGGCTCCGACGCCGTCGGCCGCAAGGTTCTCGAGCAGGCGGCGCCGACGATGAAGAAGGTGGTCCTCGAACTCGGCGGTAAGTCCGCGAACATCATCTGTGAGGATGCAGATTTAGCCAAGGTCGTCGGATCCGTCGTTCGCGACATCGTGCTGCACGCCGGCCAGGGTTGCGCGTTCCTGACACGCACACTGGTGCATCGTTCACGCCAGGACGAACTGATCGAGCTGATCAAGCAGGGACTGTCGAGCATCAAGGTGGGAGATCCCGCCTCTCCGGACACCGAGATGGGACCACTCGGCAGTGCTGCGCAGCGCGCAAAGGTCGAGAAGCTGATCCAGACCGGAATCGCGGAAGGCGCGACCCTCGCGGTCGGAGGCGGTCGCCCCGAAGGGCTGGACAGGGGCTTCTTCGTCGAGCCGACCCTGTTCGTGGACGTCGAGAACTCGATGGCCATTGCGCAGCAGGAGTTCTTCGGCCCGGTGGGCGTTGTCATCCCGTTCGGGGACGACGACGAGGCGGTGAATATCGCCAATGACAGCGACTACGGCTTGTCCGGCGGCGTCTGGGCGAAGGATCCGGTCCGCGCGTATGCGATAGCCAAGCGTATCCGGACCGGCACGGTGACCGTCAACGGCGGCGGTGGCGGAATGAGTCCACACGGTTCGTTCGGTGGCTACAAGCAGAGCGGGCTCGGACGAGAACGAGGCGACGCCGGTCTCGACGAATTCCTTCAGACCAAGACCATCACCTGGGGCGTCGCCTCCGGCTAGCGCCGGAGGCCGCTCTCCGCACCGGGACATCAGCACCGACGAAGGAACACCGCAATGACGTACGTGATCACCGAATCCTGCATCGATCTGATGGATCGCTCCTGTGTCCGCGAGTGCCCGGTCGACTGCATCTACGAGGGCGAACATCAACTGTTCGTCAACCCGGCCGAATGCATCGACTGCGGTGCCTGCGAGCCGGCGTGCCCCCACGAGGCCATCTTCCACGAGGCCGATCTGCCCGACGAGAAAGCGCACGCCGCGGAACGTCAGCACGCTGTATTCGTAGAGCTGGGCCGGCTCGGTGGCGCCCGCAAATACGGAAAGCTCCCCAGTCGAGGCGAGGGCAAGAAATGAGCGCGCCCACAGTCGGTTTCATCGGCGCCGGCAACATCGGCGAACCCATGGTGGAGCGTCTACTCTCGGCCGGCAGCGTCACGACCGTCTTCGCTCGCCGCCCGGAAGTGCGTTCGAGGCTAGCGGAGCGCGGCGCACTACTCGCAGAGGCACCCGAGGATCTGGCCGGTTCCGACATTGTCGCTACCTGTCTGTTCACCGATCAACAGGTACTCGACCTCTGCCCGCCCATCATCGAGGGTATGCGGCCCGGATCGGTGTTCGTCTCACACACCACGGGTAGCCCGGAGACGATTCGCAGACTCGACGCAGTGGCCCGCCGGCGCGATGTATCGGTGGTGGAAGCTCCTTTCAGTGGCACGCCCGAGGCCGTCCGCCGAACACAGTTGACGGTCATGCTGGCCGGAGACGATGCAGCAGTCGACGTCGCCGAAGACACGATCGCCGCCTACGCGTCCAACATCATTCGCACCGGACGTCTCGGCACGGCTCTACCGGCCAAGCTGTTGAACAACGCGTTGTTCGCAGTCTGTACACAGCTCACCCTCTCCGCCATCGAAACCGCTCAGTCCCTGGGGATCTCGGAGAAGACGCTTCTCGACGTGCTCGCCGTCAGTAGCGGAGGAAGCGCAGCAGCGCGATACATCGCGGCCTCGGGCAAGGGGGCCCAGGCGCACAGCGCCAACCTCCCCCGGTATCTCAGCAAGGATCTCGTGTCCGTCCGGGCTGTCGCAGCCGAATTGGGCGCAGACATCAGCTCTTTGTGGGCCGCCGCGCAGCTCGGACCGATGGATCTCACCGACAACGACACGGCTGTCGGACAGTTCCAGTCGAGCGCCACATGAACGCGCTGTCCGCCCCCGCGCCCACCGATTTCAAGCGTCCACAGACAAGAAAGAAGGCCGACATGAAGGCAGAAATCGACCTGAACAAGTGCTCGGGCCACGCGCGCTGCTACCAGATCGACCCGGACCTGTTCGACATCGACGACAGCGGATATGCGCTCAACCCCGAGGTGGACATACCGGCCGACGAAGAACACAAGGCAGTCGACGCTGCAGCGTCCTGCCCCGAACGTGCGATCAGCCTGCACTGACGTCAGGACCGCGACATCTCGATGACTGGGACAGCGTTATGACTACGACCGATCGCCCTCTGCGTGTGGCCGTCGTCGGTGGTGGGCCCGCCGGGCTGTACACCGCCGACGCCCTCACATTCGACCCCGACTCGAATGCGACCGTCGACATCCTCGAGCGGCTACCGGTGCCGTTCGGGTTGCTCCGTTACGGTGTGGCTCCCGATCACCTCACCATGAAACTCGCCGTGAACTCACTGCAGGAGGTCCTCGATCGCCCGTCGGTACGGCTGTTCTGCAATGTCGAGATCGGCCGGGACATCGAGGTCGAGGAATTGCGCAGGCACTACGACGCCGTCGTGTACGCCACGGGGGCCGACGCCGACAACAAGCTCGCGATTCCGGGCGAAGACCTGACCGGAAGCTCGTCCGCGACGTCGTTCGTCAAGTGGTACAACGGCCATCCCGAGGCGATGGACTTCGACCTCTCACGAGCGAGCACCGTCGGTGTGATCGGGGCAGGGAATGTCGCGCTCGACGTGACCCGGATACTCGTCAAGCAGGCAGAAGAACTGCGGAACACCGACATCGACGAAGCCACACTGGTCGCACTCGCGGCGAGCACCGTCACCGACGTCCACATCTTCATCCGGCGAGGGGCCGAATTTGCCAAGTTCACCACCAAGGAACTGCGCGAACTCGGCGAGTTGCACGACGTCGACATCGTCGTCGACCCCGAGCACATTCCGGCGGACGACGCCGGCGAACTCGGCGCCGTAGCCAAGCGCAACATTGCGCTGCTGCGTGCGTGGTCCGGACGCACCCCCACCGGTGCCACACGGCGGATCCACTTCCACTTCTCCACCCGCCCCACCGAGATTCTCGGCGAACAGTCGGTGCGAGCCATACGGGTCGAGCGATCCGGCACCGACGGTTGCCGGGACATCCCGGTCGACATGATTCTGCGAGCAGTCGGCTACCGGTCCCGGCCGATCGCCGGCGTTCCGTTCTCCGATGAGACCGCGACGATCCCCCACGAGGACCACCGCGTGATCCGCGACGGAGCGCCGCAACGTGGCGAATATGCGGTCGGTTGGGCGAAGCGTGGACCGAGCGGCGTCCTGGGAACCAACCGGTCCGACGCGGAAGCCACTGCTGGGGCGGTTTTCGACGACCGCGTCGAGTTGCTCACGCAGAGAACCGAAGATTTCGGTGGAGCATTGAACCTGCTCACTACCCGCGGCACACGTTTCCTCGACAATGACGCCTGGAATACGATCGCGGACAGAGAGATTCAACTCGGCACGATTCATGACCGACAACGGATCAAGATTCGGAGCTGGGACGAGCTCGTCGCCGCCGGATCGCCCGCCTTCACTCCCAGTTGACATTCATTCCCGATACGAACCGAGGAGTTCGCATGAGCACCACCGAATCGACAGGCACCTGCCCGGTCATGAACTTCAATCATTACCAGGAAATGCCTTTCGGCGAGAAGATCGACCTCTACGACGGCCTTCGTGACGAAGCCCCCGTCATCAGGAATGAATTCGCCAACGGCCACTACATCGTCACCCGGTACGACGACATCCTGTCCGTCTACCAAGAGCCCGAGACCTTTTCGAACCAGGCGGTCACGGTGTTCAATCCGAACCCGACCTACCGGTGGATTCCCGAGATGCTCGACGGCGACGAACACCTGCAGTGGCGCAGGCAGCTCGGCCCGCACTTCTCCCCCAAAGCGGTGGAACGACTCGAGGACAAGGTGCGCAGCCGCGCAGTGTCACTGATCGAGGACATCGCCAAGCGCGGTTCTTGCGACTTCATGCAGGACTTCGCCTTCCAGTACCCCTCGTTCATCTTCTTGGAGTTGATGGGCCTCCCCTTCGAGGACCTCGACCAGTTCATGGAATGGGAGCATGACATCCTCCACTTCTCCGGAACGGCGGAGGAGACCGCGAAGCGACGCGAGGATGCCACGAACGGCGTCAACGCGTACTTCGCGAAGATCATCGAACAGAGGCGCATCGAGCCGAAGGACGACCTCGTCACCAAGGCCCTGTCGTTCCAGATCGACGGGAAACCGGTCAACGACGAGGATCTCGGCGCCTTCTGCCTGCTGATGTTCATGGCCGGTCTCGATACCGTGTCGGCGACACTCGGTACGATCTACTACCACCTCGCTCTCCACCAGGACGATCGTCAGCGCCTCGTCGACAATCCGGAGCTGATTCCCACAGCGATCGAGGAATTCGTGCGGCCCAACAACCACATCGGGTTCGGCGCGGGACCCCACCGATGCCTCGGCTCACACCTCGCCCGGCGGGAGCTGAAGATCGCGATGGAGGAATGGCACAGGGTGATCCCGAACTACCGTCTCGCCGAGGGATCTGCCCCTACCGAGGCCGGTGCGCAGCTCGGACCGAGCGGCAACGTCATCCTGGAATGGGACGTATAGGGCATGTCTCCTGGGCGCTCGGTCGGCCTCGAGCACCTGAGCCTCTACGCCGAGCCGGTACCCGCTTTCGTCGCTGCTGCAGCGGCGGGCGGTGCCGACACCGTCTGCCTGAGCGTCAATCATCCCGGTGTCACCGATGCACAGCTGCGACCCGAAGTTCTCGCGCAGCTCGACGTGTCGAACGTGTCCGTGGTGATGGGCGATGGCTTCCTTCTCAGGCATGGCGGTGCCCTCGGTGATCTGGAGCGCCAGCTCGACCTCATCATAGAATTCGGTGGGCACATGGCCAATACCTGCGCTTTCGAACCCGACGAGAACGTACGGCGCGACCCCCGCCTGATTCAGGACCTACTGGGCGAGTTCTGCCGCTCCGCTCGCGCCGCAGACGTCGACGTACTCATCGAGTTCACGCCGCTCTCGCACGTGCCGACCCTGGCTGCGGCGGTCGAGCTGATCGAGCAGATCGACGAGCCGAACCTGAAGATTCTCGTGGACACCTTGCACCTGGCACGGGCCGGAGAAGGTCCCGCCGACATCGCGAAGGTCGACCCTGCGCTGTTCGCATACTGCCAACTGAGCGACGGTCCCGGACTGTCCAGAGGCCTCACCGCATACATGGACGAGGCCGTCTTCGATCGGGCCTTACCAGGGACGGGCGAGTTCCCCCTGGAACAGGTGCTCGCTGCCCTGCCGCGGGACATCGTCATCAGCGCTGAAGTCCCTCTCCGCACCCTCGAGCAGTCCGGCGTATCCCCGGAGGAGCGTGCCCGCCGCGCACTGGAGGCGAGCCGGCAGGTCCTGAACCGGGCCTTCTGATCACGATCAGGCCCCGTACTCACTGTGAGCCTCGGGTAACGAACCGACGACCTCGCGCAGACACGCGAAGTCGATCACTGGATGGAGCCCACAATGTCTGACATCTTGAACAACAGGCGTGTACTCGTCACTGGAGCCGCCAGCGGAATCGGAGCCGCCGCGGTGGAGGTACTCGGCCGGGCCGGCGCGCGTGTCGCGGCAACCTTCCACAACACGCCACCACCGGCCGAGACCACCGCATCGTGGGTGAAGTGTGACGTCACCGATGAGGCGTCGGTTCGAGCAGCCTTTGCCGAAGCAGTCGAGACGCTCGGTGGACTCGATGTTCTCGTCCACGCTGCGGGACTCTGGAAGCCGGGCATCCCCGGCCAGATCGACACCGCCAACATCCGGGCGATGACGGACATCAATTTCACGTCGACGGTGCTCACCAACGAAGCCGCGTACTCGACGATGCGCGAATCCGGTGGAAAGATCATCAACTTCGGGTCGAGTGAAGCGGTGTCCGGCAGTGCCATCTCGGCGACCTACGCGGCCGCGAAGGCCGCAGTGCACGCCTGGACCCGGTCCGCTGCAAAGTCCTGGGCCGCCGACGGCGTGACGGTCAACGCACTCGCGCCCGCTGTCCAGACCCCTGGTGCAGACAGGCGGACGGAGTTCATCGGCCCCGAGGCGGCCGCTCAGTTCGAGAAGCAACTGAAGGCCGCGATTCCGCTCGGCGGCAAGCTGGGTGATCCTGTCGACGACCTCGGTCCGATGCTCGTCTTCCTGTCCGGGGAAGGGTCCCGATTCATCACCGGCCAACTGCTCGCGGTCAACGGCGGTCTCCTCATGCTCGGGTCCTGATCCCCGCGATCACCGCACCGCTCCACCCGGTGTGGTGTGAACGAAAGCGACTCCGCCACCCTCGGAAACGGGGGTGGCAGAGTCGCTTTCAGGCAGTACTCGTCTATTCCAGTGCGAGCGCGCTCTCGAGAAACGCGACTCCGCGGCGCGCGGCGGCGACATTCCCTTCCTCGTCGATGCGCGGCCCGGCAAGCTCGAGATCGAACACGCCGTTGTAACCGGCGCGCGCGACCTGCCCGATGATCTCGGCGAGCGGAACCACCCCGTCTCCGGGAACCGCCTTTTCCGGACTCGTTCCGTCGAACACGCAGTCCCCGATCTGGACCAGCGTGATCCGGTCCGCGGCCTCCCCGAGGTACTCGGCGAGATCGGGATCGTCCCAGACATGGAACAAGTCCAGGCACAGTCCCAGATCGCACATGGCGGGCCCCGTCACCGAGTACACCGTCGGCGCTTTGAGCGCCGCTGCCGCATCGAGCGCTTCGATCATCTTCGCGCGGGACACTGTCCACGTCTGCGGGTCACCGAGATCCTCGGGGAACTCGGCCACCAGCCCGGCAACCGCGATTCCCGACGATTCGACGCGTTCGATTCCTCTGTCCCATCCGGTTTCCCGGAATTTTCGTGCCTGCAGTGTGGTCCAACCGGCGCCCACATCGTGCAGCGCACCGAGGGACGCTGCAAGATCGAGGGTCGGAAAACACAGACCGCTGACCGAGATTCTGGTGTGCATGGATCATCCCTGCTGTATGTGAGTCACTTCGCGGCGATACCGACGTAGCGAAGGTCGAAGATACCCTGGAAGTTCGAAACGCCCATGGAGCCGATGTCGATCACCTTGTTGCTGAGTGCGAACTGTGTCGGGACGGCGCAGATGAACACGTCGAGAGCGTCCTCGGTGGCCACGGAGGCGGCCCGCCGGATCGCGTCGTCACGGGCCGATTCATCGACGTTCGGGTCGTACGATGCCAGTACCGCGTCCCGAAGTTCCTCCGGAACCGGACCGGGGAACGAACGCGGGTTCAGATAGAACCGGGCCAGGGACTGATTGGATGCCGGCAGGGGCGTTCGTGACTGGACGTACCCGTCGTAGGCTCCCTGGGCGTAGTTGGCGCTCGAGGTAGCCGCATCGGCCTGCTGAATCTGCATGTCGACACCGACCTCACGGAACTGAGCCTGCAGCGCCGACGCCAGACCTTCCTGTAGCGACAACCCGGACGGTATCACGACGTTGAGTGTCGCATTCTGGATTCCGGCTTCCGCCAGTAGCTCTCGGGCGCGCTGTGGATCGTAGGTGTAGTCGACCGGAGGGTCGGACAGATGCCCGACGCGTTCGGGAGCGAGGGGCTGCCCATTGGGTACGCACTGCCCGGAAGTCAGCGACTTACTGATTCCTTCCCTGTCGACCGCATAGTTCAATGCCTGACGAAATTTCGCGTTGTCGACGTTCGGCTTGCTGGTGTTGAGCTGCAACGCGTAGACGTTCGCCTCGGGATAACTGTAGAAGTCGAATCCCCGACCGAGCGCGCTCCCTTGCTTGTAGCTGGTGACCGTCGAGTACGCCAGATCCAGCTGGCCCGAACGCAGCGCGTTCAACCGGGCGTTGTCGTCGACGATTCCCGTGATCGTGATGGTCTTCGCAGACTGTGCCGACGGGTCCCAGTAGCCCTCTCGGCGTTCGTAAGTCACCGAATCGCCGATCTTGACAGAGGTCGCCACGTACGGTCCGGATCCCACCGGTTTCACGTCGAGATCGGAATTGTTCAGTGCAGCGGGGCTGATGAGCGATCCGGCCGCTCCCGACAGCACGTAGGGAAGATCCGCCGCCGGCCGAGTCGTACGGATCACGACGTGCGTGGGATCGACGACTTCGGACGACTCGATCACCGACAGGTAGGACTTGGCCGTCGAATCAGGGGTCTGGAGCGCGTGATCGAGGTTCGCCTTCACCGCCGCTGCATCCAGCTTTGCGCCGTCCGAGAACGTCACGTCCTCGCGCAATGTGAACGTCGCCGACAGTCCGTCGGGAGCGAAGGTCCATTCGGTCGCCACCATCGGTGCCAGTTGGGCGCCGTTCTCACCGGCGACCATCTGTGTCAACCGGTCGTACACGGGCGCCAGGTACGGATACGTTCCGATGTCGGACGCGACCTTGTGCGGATTCAACGGCGCCGGCGGTATGACGAAGCCGACCCGCAGTTGCCCGTTCGGGTCCGCCGTCTGATCCGTCGCCGCGCTCGACGCCGAGCCACCGCAGCCTGTCAGCACCGCAGCCGACATTGCCACTACCGCGACGGTCATCCGCCGTCGGAATGCTCTACTTACCATACTGATGCGATTCCTTGCTGGTCTGGGAGTTCGGAGACCGTCGGACAGTGAAAGGTGCTCGGTACCAACCCGGACGACACGTCCGCGTCGAATAGTGCAACTAGTCATACCTTGTGGCACGGGTCACTGTAAAGGAAACGAGCCAATCGGGCCGTCTTCACCGATATACCGCCCGCACCTGCGACGAGATCAAGCTGTCCAGACACCCTTTCAACCGTTCGCATCACGAACTAGAGTCTTATATAGCGAAGTTAGGTATGTCAGCAGATTTCTGGTCTACTGTGATCCACATCATCGCCCCATCCGTACATGTCGGCACCCGCCACAGGTCCGTCGGCTTGCCCGCGGGAGCCAACCGAGGAGAACTCGCCATGGCCACAGGTGTCTCACTGTCCCCGCCGAACTCTGCGACGAGCGACATACTGGAGATCGATCGGCTCTCCGTCGAGTTCGCCACCGATCACGGCTGGACCCGGGTGGTCGACGAGGTGTCACTGCGTGTGCCCGGAGGCACCACCGTCGCCCTCGTCGGCGAATCCGGTTCCGGCAAGACCGTGACGTCTCTGGCAGCGATGGGACTGATACCTCCGCGGGGAGCACGCGTGACAGGTTCCGTCCGGATCGCCGGCCGGGAGATCATCGGACTGTCGGAACGAGAACTGTCGGACATCCGGGGCACGGACGTGTCGATGGTGTTCCAGGAGCCCCGCCGCAGCCTCAGTCCCGCGTTCACGGTGGGTGATCAGGTGGCCGAAGTGGTTCGTCGCCATGAGGGCGTATCGAAGGCGAAATCCGTCGCGCGCGCCGTCGAGATGCTCGATTCGGTCGGCATCGCCGACGCGAAAAGCCGTGCGAGTGCCTATCCGCACGAGTTCTCGGGAGGGATGTGCCAGCGGGTGATGCTCGCGATCGCGATGGTATGCCGCCCGAAGCTACTCATCGCCGACGAACCGACGACAGCCTTGGACGTCACTGTCCAGCGGGAAATGCTCCGCTTGATGAAGCAACTGCAGAACGAGTACGACGTCTCGATCCTGTTCATCACCCACGACCTCGGAGTCGTATCCGAGATGTGCGACCGCGTGAACGTGATGTACGCGGGCCAGGTCGTCGAATCGACCGAGGTCGACGACCTGTTCGAGAACCCGCGCCACCCCTATGCGGAGGGACTGCTGGCCGCGATACCCGACGGGCACGCGAAGGGCTCACGGCTGTCTGCGATCCCCGGCGCTGTTCCGGCCCCGTGGGACTGGCCGTCCACCTGCCGGTTCCAGTCGCGCTGCACCTATCAACAGGCCGGGCGGTGTGATGCCGGGCCGGTTCCGCTACGACATATCGCAGGTGAACACTCCGTGCGCTGCGAGCGCGACGGGGAACTTTTCCTGAAGGGACTGAGTGCATGAGCCCGCTGCTCGAGGTGGTCGGACTGCGAAAATCGTTTCCGACCGCACGCAACATGTTCGGACGCATAACCGAACGCACGGTGGTCACCGACGATGTGTCCTTCACGGTGAGTACGGGCGAGACACTCGGCATCGTAGGCGAATCCGGCGCGGGCAAGTCCACGATAGGGCGCCAGATCCTACGTCTGATCGAACCTGATTCCGGCTCCGTCCGATTCGACGGCAAAGACGTCCTGGAGATGAAGGGCCGGGACCTTCTGGCGTTCCGCCGACGCGCGCAGATGATCTTCCAGGACCCATTCAGCTCACTCGACCCGCACATGACCATCCGCAACGCGGTCGGTGAACCGCTCACAATTCACTTCGGAATCAGAGGTGACGAACGGGACCGTCGCGTGGTGGAAATGCTGGAGCGCGTCGGGATGCGCGAGGACCAACTCGACAAGTACCCGCGCGAATTCTCCGGCGGCCAACTTCAGCGCATCGCAATCGCACGCGCCTTGACCCTCGATCCCGAATTCATCGTGTGTGACGAACCCGTTGCGGCTCTGGACGTATCGATCCAGGCGCAGGTCCTCAACCTCCTCCTCGACCTGCAGGCGGAGCGCGGCCTGTCCTACATCTTCATTTCCCACGACCTCTCGCTCGTGCGATTTCTCGCCCATCGCGTCGTCGTGATGTACCGCGGCGAAGTGGTCGAGACCGGCACGGCCGACGAGCTTTTCGAGAACCCCCAGCACGCGTACACCAAGGCCCTGGTCGCGGCGGTTCCCAACCCCCGAGCCAGGCGTCGCCCGGCCACTGTCCGTTCCACTGCGGTCGAACTGGAGGCCTGATGCCCACCCTACTGGCCAAGCGACTTCTCTCGGCGATTCCACTGCTGCTGTTCCTGAGTTTCTTCGTGTACGTACTCGTCGACCTGATGCCCGGTGACGCCGCGGCGAACTTGGCGGGAGACAACGCATCGACGCAGGACATCGCCGCACTGCGCGAACAACTCGGCCTCAACGAACCGCTGATCCTTCGGTACCTCGAGTGGTTGGGCCATATCCTGACCGGTGACTTCGGCACCTCGCTCTACAGTTCGCAGTCGGTGGCGCAGATACTGGCCGAACGCATTCCCGTGACGTTGTCGTTGGCCGTGGTGACCATGGCGCTCGTCGTCGTCGTGGGCCTCCCGCTCGGAATCGTCGCCGCGATGCGCGCGAATTCCCTCATCGACCGTGCACTCACCGCTTTCGCGAGTGTCGCGATGGCTGTACCGCCATTCATCGTCGGACTCGTACTCGTGATCGCGCTGGCGATCTCCACCCCGATCTTTCCCGCGACCGGCTACCTGCCGATCGCCGACGGCATCGTGCCCTGGTTGCAGCACTTGATACTGCCGGCCATTGCAATCGCCGCGATCTCCACTGCGGAAGTAGCCCGCCAGACCCGCGCCGCTGTGGTGGATACGCTCGGCAGGGACTTCATCCGCACGGCTCGCGCGAAAGGACTGCGCACGAAGCAGATCGTGGGTAAGCACGCGCTGAAGGTCGCCGGTGTCCCGATTGTCACCGTCCTCGGTCTACAGGTCAGCCGGGTACTCGCCGGTGCGGTCACCGTCGAGTTCGTCTTTGCACTCCCTGGCCTCGGCACGCTCGCGGTGAATTCTGTGTTCACCCGCGATATCCCGGTGATCCTCGGAATCGTCATGGTCATGGCCGTAGCGATCGTGGCCATCAATCTTGTAGTCGACTTGGCCGGCGGCTACTTCAACCCTCGCGTTCGGTCCTGACACCCGGTCCGACCTGTCGAAAGGCACGTTTCATGAGCGAAACCACCGTCGCTGAGGCGCAGACGCCTGTCACCGGGACGCAACCATCGCAGCGTTCCCGTCATCGCGTCGGGCACTCGCTGCGCACATCCCGCCCACTGCGCCTGTTACGCCGCAATGTTCCGGCCATGATCGCCCTGGGATTTCTGCTGTTCGTCCTCCTGTTGGCCGTGTTCGGCGATGCGATCGCACCATACGACCCGAATGCGCAGAACCTGAGCAACAGTCTTTCGGCGCCGACCGAACAGAACTGGCTCGGCACCGACGTCTACGGTCGAGACATGTTCAGCCGCCTACTGGCCTCCGCGAGCGTGACGATGCTGGCAGTCGTGCAAGCTGTCGGTGTCGCAGCGTTGATCGGTATCCCCACAGGTTTGCTGGCAGGTCTCGTCGGAGGGTGGCTGGGCGGTGTGGTCAGCCGCTTTTCGGATGCGCTCCAGGCCCTGCCTCCGTTGATCCTCGCGGTGGCGATCATCGGTATCTTCGGCCCGGGCCTGACCAACGCCATGCTCGCCATCGGTCTGGTCATGGCGCCGTCGCTGTATCGCCTGGCTCGCAGTGCCGCCGAGTCCATTGCCACCGAGACGTATATCGAGGCGGCGCGGGCACTCGGATGCAGCCGGGGACGCCTGCTGCGGAGCCACGTTCTGCCCAACGCATCGTCACCGCTTCTGGTGCAGTTGTCGTTCTCCGCCGGTGTCGCGATCGTTGCGGAGGCGAGCCTGAGCTTCCTCGGCCTGGGCGTCCAGCCCCCACAGACATCGTGGGGGTCGATGGTGCGCGAGGCGTTCGACGACGTCTATACCGCACCGGGACTCATCGTTGCTCCAGCGCTGATGATCGTGATTACCGTACTTGCGTTCTCGACGTTCGGCGACGGACTACGAGACGCCCTGGCCGGTTCCGGAAACTCGCCGAAGAACTGATCGACGAGAACACTACGCGGGCCGGGCGGTCGAGCAATCGACCGCCTGGCCCGCGTGGGTGGGTTGCGGCAGGCTCCGGTGGCCTGGCCGGTCAGTTCAGGGGGAAATGGCACGCGGCGTACTGACCCGTACGGATCTCGCGGATCACTGGTTCTTCCTCCGAACACTTGCTCTGCGCCGATGGGCAACGAGTCCTGAACCGGCATCCCTCCGGCGGCCGCAACGGTGACGGAATATCGCCCTGAAGCGCCGGCCCCGCAAATCCCTTCTCCGGATCGGTCAGTGGCACAGAGTCCAGTAGCGCCCTGGTATACGGGTGCGCCGGATTCTCGTAAACTTCGCTCGAGTCGCCGAATTCGCACACCTTCCCCAGGTACATCACCAGAACGTTGTCACTGACGGTCCGCACCACACCCAGATCGTGTGCGATGAAGACGATTGTCAGATCGAACGCCTTCTTGAGGCCCTCGAGAAGATTGAGGATCTGCGCTTGAACCGAGACATCCAAGGCGGACACCGGCTCGTCACAGATCAGCAATCGGGGGTTGAGCGCAAGAGCACGTCCTATCGCCACCCGCTGGGCCTGACCGCCGGACAACTGGCGCGGCACCATGTCCGCGAACCGGTCGCCGGACAGCCCGACTTGATCCAACACCGCCTTCGACGCGACGGCTCGGTCTTCGGCGGATGCACCGTCGATTGCAAGCCCCTCGACCACGATCTCCTTCACCGATCGCCGCGGATTGAGCGACGCCACCGGATCCTGGAATATCATCTGCATCTGCCGGCGCAGCAGGCGCATGCGCTTCTCGGCTACCTCCTCGATCCATTCGTCGCCGTAGCGGATTCGTCCGCCCGCAATGGGATCGAGACGGAGGACGGCCCGTCCGGTGGTGGACTTGCCGCACCCGGACTCACCGACGATCCCGAGCGTCTCTCCCTTCTTCAGATCGAAACTGATACCGCCGACCGCCTTGAAGGTCCCGCCCTTGGTTCTGTACTCGACCTCGAGATCTTGAACGCTCAGAAGCGTGTCGTCTCCGCGCAGATGTGCGGTTCCACTACCAGCCAACGAGTTCACCTCCAACAGTGAATGACGGATCCTTGCCAACAGGATTGATACACGCGAACTCATGATCCGAACCCACGGAACCCATCGCGGGACCGGGATCGACGCATGCCGCGTCGGCGAACTCGCACCGCGGGGCGAATCGGCATCCCGACGGTGGGTTGGTCGGTGCAGGTAACGATCCGGGGATCAGTCTCAGCGGCGTGTGTCGCTCGTGATCGATAGCGGGAGTGGCGCCGAGAAGTGCGTGGGTATATCTGTGCTGCGGCGACTCGAACACCTGCCGGGTCGAGCCGACTTCGGCCATCGTGCCCGAATACATCACTGCGACGCGGTCGGTACGGCCCGCGACCACAGCGAGGTCGTGACTGATCAGCATCAGCGACATGCCTCGTTCGACCTGCACCCTGCGCAAGAGGTCGAGAATCTGCCGTTGGATGGTGACATCGAGCGCTGTCGTGGGCTCGTCGGCGATCAGGAGGTCGGGCTCACACGCCAGCGCGATAGCGAGCATCACGCGCTGGCGCATGCCACCCGACAGTTCGTGTGGGTAGTTTCGCAGGCGGCGTTCGGGATCCGGAACTCCAACCTCCCGAAGAAGGTTCAGCGCTCGACCGTTCGCGTCGGAACGCGAGACGCCCAGGTGCTGCCGCATCCCTTCGGTGAGTTGACGATCGATGCGCACGACCGGATTGAGCGAACGCCCCGGGTCTTGGAACACCATCGCGATCTTCTTACCCCAGATCGCCTCTCGCTTCTTCTGACTCAGCGTCAAGAGATCGCGGCCCTCGAAGAACACCTCACCGGTCAGCACGGCCTGCGCCGGCATCAGACCATGATCGCGCGGGCCATGACGGATTTGCCCGAACCCGACTCGCCGACCACCCCGAGCGCCTCCGACCCTGACAGGTCGAAGCTCACTCCGTCGACCGCACGCACGACGCCTCGAGGCGAACCGATGTAGGTATGCAGGTTACGCACCTGAAGGAGCGGCGTATCACTCATCTTCCTGGGCACCTTTCTTCGACCGGAGGCGGGGATCACCGTTCGTCACGGCAGGCCTACTCCTGAATCCACAGGGTCTCGGGGAGCACTGATCCGATGCCGTACTGCTGCACGCCTCCGACATCGGGGTTGGCGATGACGCCGGGTGATGCGCGTGTGTAAAAGATGACCGGATTGAGCTCGACGAGTCGGTTCTGGACTTCCTCGTACGCCGAAATTCGTTCTGCCTCGTCGGTGGAAACCCGTCCCTTGTCGAGAGCTGCATCGAGTTGGGTGTCCTTGACACCGCTGTAGTTGCCGCTCGACTCGCTGTTGAATCCGAACCACAGGCGCGGCTCAGGATCGGCGAACATCACCGTGCTGGTGATGACGTCGTAGTCCTTCTGGGACATGATCTTGCCGTACTCTGCAAGGTCGATCGTGCGAACGTCGACCTTGATATTGTGGAGCGTACTCAGCTGCGTCTGAACCGCCTCGCCGAAGTCCTTGTTCCCGGGGAAGACCGAGAGTGTGAATTCGAGCGGTTTCCCCTCGGAGGCAAGCTCGTCGAGCAACTTCTGTGACTCGACGAGATTCTGCTCCGCCAGCGGAATATCCTTGTAGAAGGGGGAACTCTCGTCGAACAGGGTCGTCGGGATCTCCCCGGTGCCCTGGAAGATTGCGTTGTTGATTCCGTCGAGATCGAGCGCAGCTGCAACTGCCGTGCGCGCGCGTACATCGTCGAACGGTGCCTTGGTGTTGTTCAACACCATCGCGAGGCCGCCGCCCAGGGGAACGACCGCGTTCTGCAATCCGCCGCTCTTGGCTTTGTCGATGTTCGTCCACACACCCTCCAGGGCCAGGTCTGCGCCGCCGCTGACCAGAGTGTTGTATCTCTGGTCAGCGTCTGTGATCGCGCGGATCTCGATCTTGTCGAGGTATGGCCGTGGAGCGTCGTAGTAATTCTCGTTCCTCGTCAACTTGATCACGTCTTGACGCGACCACTGCTCGAGGGTGTACGGACCGGCTCCGATCGGGTTCGCATCGATCTGCGCCTTGTCGGCACCGAGGGTTTCCGGTGACGCGATCCAGTTCAGCGAGGTCTGTAGAACCGCGTTCGCATAGTTCGGAACCGGCTCGGTCAGAGTAACTTTCAGTGTGCGCGGATCGACGACTTCGCTGGCTTCGATCAGTGCGGCCTGCGGGCGGTCCGGTGACGCAGTTGCGGGGTCCTGCACGTGCTGCCACGCATTCTTGACTGCTGCGGCGTCGTAGGGGGTTCCATCGGAGAATTGAAGTCCGTCCCGCAGTCGGAGTGTGAACGTCTTGCCTCCGTCCGCGGAGGAAAAGTCCTCGGCCATCGTGAACTCGATGGCGTTCGTCTGCGGGTCGTTGATCATCAGAGTGCCGTACAGAGCATTGCCCAGGAGAGGCGAGTTCGCGTACGAGTTGGCGATCACCGCCGGATCGAGGCTGCGGGGTTCGGCAGATTCGATGATGTGGCCGGTGCCGCCGACTACCGGCTCGCCTGACGGCCCTTCGATCGAAGCAGTGCCGGTTGTCGAACCGGCCCCGCTACCACAGGCGCTCGACATCAATACGGCAGCGGCGGCGGCAGCCACCAGCACACGGTTTCTCGGGAGCATTTCGGCCTTTCAT
Source organism: Rhodococcus sp. (in: high G+C Gram-positive bacteria) (assembly GCA_004211695.1). Taxonomy (GTDB): domain Bacteria; phylum Actinomycetota; class Actinomycetes; order Mycobacteriales; family Mycobacteriaceae; genus Rhodococcus_F. The sequence goes on along the minus strand of SEEV01000037.1, from coordinate 21,400 downwards.
GTTTCTCGACAGGAAGGGAGAACGAGAAGTACTCGGAGCAGTTCGAGTCAGTCCTGCATGGTGCGATCGAACCGCAGGCGCAGTTGGTCACCGATCTGGTTGAGCGAGAATACGGTCAGGAAGATGACCACCGCCGGCACGAATACCAGGTGCGGCGCGGTAGCTATCGATGCTTTTCCGTCGCTGATCATTCCGCCCCAGCTGGGTTGAGGTGGTGGAATTCCGAGCCCGAGGAAGCTCAACGATCCTTCGGCGACGATAAGCGCCGCGATCACGATGGGGAAAAATGCCCCCAAGGACGGTACGATGTTCGGGAGAATTTCCTTCAGCAGAGTTCTGGCATTGCCGGCACCGAGGTTCTTGGCCGCACGAACGAATTCTCTTGACGCCCAGGAGATCGTGGTGGCGCGTGCAAGGCGAATGAAAGTGGGGATCGTCACGAGGGTGAGCCCGATGAGAATCGTCGTGACACTCGGCGTCAGAATCGAAGCCAATGCAAGCAAGAGGATGAGCGGCGGAAATGCCAGCATCGCATCGGCGAGTAGTGAAATGATCCATTCCGACCTTCTTCCGAAGAAACCGGCGACCATGCCCAGCGCAGTACCGATCAGCAAACCTGCAATTCCGGCTACCCCACCCACGACCAGCGACACCCGGGCCCCGTAGACACAGCGCGAGAGGATCGATCGGCCGAAACTATCGGTGCCGAGGAGGAGGTCCAGCGATCCCCACTGTGGACCCATTCGTGAAGGACCCACAGGAACGGCATAGTCGGCGATCGGTAGAAAGTTTGCACATATGGCAAGAACGATGATCATCCCCAACCATGCGTAGCAGACCCGGACAACGACCGATCGCCTCTTTTTCACGGGTGGCACGATCGGTTGTTCCACCAACGCATTCACGGCGGGGTCTTCCTCGACAGAAGTCGTCATCGTCATGCGCGTGCAGCCTTTCTGACCCTCGGATCGAGAAATCCGTAACTGAAGTCGACGAGCATGTTGATGACCACATAAATCAGCGCGATGAAGACCACAACGCCTTGAACCGTGACCACGTCGCGCAGGGTGATGGAAGAGGAAACCAGCTGCCCCAGTCCCGGCAGTCCGAAAATGATCTCGACGACCACCGTTCCGCCGATCAGGCGGCCCAGGCTTATGCTTGCCATCGTGATCAATGAAAACGACGACGGCCGTAGCACATGTCTGAACAGCACATAGGAGCGAGACATGCCTTTAGCGCGTGCGGCGGCGACATAATCCTCGCGAAGACTGCCCACCAGGTCGGTGCGCAGGAGCCGCTGGAAGGTGGCGATCTCGACGAATGCGATGGCGACCGCCGGCAGCAACGCGTACTGGAGGTTCTTGCCCAGGCCGTCGCCGATGCGCGACCACCCGGAGACGGGTAACCACCCGAGCTTCAATGCCAGGAAGTAGATCAGCACCGGGCCGGCGATGAACGCCGGGATGGCCAGGAATCCGGACGAAACAGCGCTGATTCCTCGGTCTATCCAGCTGCCCGGCGCCGCCGCCGCGATCACGGCGAGGACTACGGCCGCGACGAGCGCGAGGATCAGTCCCATCGCCGCGAGCTGAAGCGTGACGGGAAGGCGGTCGAGGATCGCTTGGGTCACGTCTTGTCCTGTGAGCGGCGATGTACCGAGGTCTCCCTGCAGTGCCGACCACAACCAGTCGAGGTACTGCCGCCACAAGGGCTGGTCCAATCCGAGTCGCGAGTTCAACTCGGCGACCGCGTCGGGACTACCGTTCTCCCCCAAGATCACTTCGGCAACCGAGCCGGGAGCCAGGCCGAGAAGCCCTACCGCAGCGACGGTTACCAGAAACAGCACGAGCAGACCTCGCCACACTCGCTTCACGAAGGTGAGCATCATTGCGTTCGTCCCAAACCTTTCCGTGTAGATGCGACATCTGCCTAACGCTCGTCGCCTGACGACAACAGCTCTTCGGAGTGGTGCGCGCTCGGCACGACGCTGGATCGGCTACCCGTTCGACTTCTGGGCATTCGCTGTGCTCGGAGGAGATCGCCGACGGCACCGACACGCGGAGTGTCTGCTTCCGACCTGCCGCGTCACTATGACCTGCGCCACTCAAAAGATAGACCTATCGGTCAGTACAATGCAATACTTTTTCGAGATCGCCCGGCGCCGGGGCGGCGACTCCAGACTGCTCGACCGAAAGCTGAAGCAGATGAGCATATTTCGACGCGGCCGGTGGGGTCGGTGGGCCGCGTCGTGAAGGCGTGCCGAATCCGAGGGCAGCATGAGCAACCCGGCGGGGACCGGATCCCCTCAGAAAGGAAGCCGGACATCACCAGGTATTGACAAGGACGTCGAAACGCAGAACAGTGTTCTCAGAATGGCGTTCTTACTTTGCGCACACGAAGGGTTTCGACCGATGCAGCACACCGACCATGCCGACCTTCTCGCGGACCTGACCATTCGCGCGTCCCGGGCCGCGAGGCAGTGGCAGCCGGACGCCCTGATCACCGACGTGCGGTCGCTGACCGGAGGATCGTCGAGTCTCACCTTCATCGCGCAGGTCTCGGGGCAGGCCCGCACCGAGCCTGTCGTTCTGAAGGTGGCTCCGCCAGGACTGCCGCCGGTTCGCAATCGGGACGTGCTTCGACAGGGGCGCGTCATGAACGCGTTGCAGGGGGCTGCGAACGTCGCCGCTCCGGCGGTGTACTTCGAGCATTCCGGCACACCCCCGGAGATCCCGCCGTTCGTCGCGATGCAGATGGTGGCCGGCGAGTGCGTCGAGCCGCTGCTCGACACCACGCGGACACGGGATGCTGCCACCCGCGCTCAGACCCACGAGCGCTTCCTCGACGCCACCCGGATGCTCGCTCATCTCCACCAGGTCGAGCCGTCCGAGATCGGACTCGGTGACGAGCCGGCGGTTCCGCTGTCCGAGGAGATCGACCGTTGGACACGCGCATTCGAGACGGCACCCGAGGATCTACAGGGCGACTACCTGTCGTGCGCGAAGGCATTGCACGCCACGATTCCGGAAGCTGTGGCACCGGTGGTCAATCACGGCGACTACAGACTGGGTAACACGCTGTGCGAAGGCAACCGCGTCACGGCCATCATCGACTGGGAAATCTGGTCGGTCGGGGATCCGCGTGTCGACCTCACATGGCTCACCTACTTCACGGACGAGGCCGGGCATCCCGCCACGCCGCCTGACGAGCCCTGCGGAACGCCGACGGTGGCCGAGGTGGTCCGCACCTACGAACAGACGCTCGGTAGCCCGGTCGTCGATATCGACTGGTTCAACGCACTCACCCGGTACAAAGAAGCGGCCGCCACCGCTCTACTCATCAAGCGTGCGCGCCGAGCAGGCACCATGACGGTCGAGGCCAACCCGTCCTTCGTGCGGATGGAGCCGATGATGCCGACGCTGCTGTCCGACGCTCGCGCACTGATCGGATACTGAGCATGTGCTCCCACGGAAGGAAGTATGTTCGATGACATTCCCGAAGCGACAAGCACGATTCGGTCGAGCCGTTCTGGCTCCCTTGCTCTTACGTTCGGCGATCGGCGGCACCATGGTGGCACACGGCGTCAAACACGGTCGCAGCATCGACGGGACGGCGGGCTGGTTCGAATCGATAGGATTCAAGCAGCCCCGGTTGCAGGCACAGGCGAGCGCAGTGGTCGAGACGGTCGCAGGCGCAGCACTGCTGGCCGGCGCGGCAACTCCCGTCGCGGCAGCCGCGGTAGTCGGAACGATGGCGGTGGCGGCGCGGTCCGTCCATGTGTCGAACGGCTTCTTCATCACCTCCGAAGGATGGGAATACGTCGCAAACCTCGCGGTGGCGGCGGTTGCGTTGGCCGCAGTCGGACCCGGCCGGCTGAGTGTCGACCGGGTACTCGGGTGGGATACCGCTCTGCGCGGTGACCGTGCGACGACCCTCGTCGCAGCCCTCGGCGTCGGCGCTGCCGCAGCACAAATCGCGCTCTTCCACCGACCGGCGGCGAGCTGACGCAATGCCTCTCCCGATCGAACGACCCGCACACGAATCCCCGGTGATCTCCGGTGGCAGTCAGCTCCGAAGGACCGCGAAACCGGGGCGCCAGGCGTCCTACGACGACGAGGTCAAGCAACTGATTCGAGCCGCACAGACCGTCATGCTGCGCACCGGGCGTACCGAGCAGCCGAAGGTCGCGGATATCGTCCGCGAGGCAGGAATGTCGAATCAGGCGTTCTACCGGCACTTTCGCAGCCGTGACGACGTCATCGTCGCAACGTACGAGCAAGGTCTGCTGACGATTCACACCTATCTCGAGCGTCAGGTGTTCAAGCACACCGGTCTCGAACCTCGCCTGCGTGCATGGATCGACGGCATTCTGGCACAAATCGAGGATCCGACGCTGTCCGAGCTGAGCTCGTCGATCATCTGGAACATCGGTCAGATCGCACGGAACAAGAGCGACATCCAGCCGGTCGGTCACGCGCGAATCCTGGGCCTCTTGACCAGAGTGCTCGCCGAGGACCAGGTGCCGGAACCGGGTCGCACCGCACGGTTCGTCCAGACCTTGGTGATGGGCATGACGACCGCCTACCTCGAATCCGGAGAACGGCCGACGACCGAGGACCGAGAGCACCTGCTGCGATTCTGCCTGGGCGGTGTCACGCACCCATGACCGTCGCCGGCCACGCACAACGAAACCAACCTGCACAGGAATCAGTAAAGGACTCAGGCAATGTGGGAATTTCAGACCGATCCTGATTTTCAGGAAAAGCTCGATTGGGTGAACACCTTCGTACGCGAGGAATGTGAGCCTCTCGACGTGCTCTTCCAACATCTCGGTCAGCCATACAATACCGAGAACAAGGCCGCGCGCGCTCTGCTCGCGCCGCTGCAGGAGAGGGTGAAGGAACAGGGGCTCTGGGCGTGCCACCTCGGACCCGAACTCGGCGGCCAGGGCTACGGACAGCTCAAGCTGGCATTGCTCAACGAGGTACTCGGCCGCTCGATGTGGGCACCGACCGTCTTCGGCACGGCCGCCCCCGACACGGGGAACGCCGAGATCCTCGCAATGTTCGGCACCGACGAGCAGAAGGCACGCTACCTCCAGCCGCTTCTCGACGGCACCATCGTCTCGTCCTTCTCGATGACCGAACCGCAGGCCGGCTCGGACCCCAAGGAATTCGTGTGCGCTGCAGGTAAAGACGGCGACGAATGGATCATCAGCGGCGAGAAGTGGTTCTCCTCCAACGCGCGCTACGCCACGTTCCTCATCGTCATGGCCGTCACCGATCCCGACGCGTCACCGTACCGACGGATGTCGATGTTCGTGGTACCTGCCGAGACACCGGGAATCGAGATCGTCCGTAACGTCACCGTGATGGGTGACCGTGAGGAACTCGACGAGGGAACGCACGCCTACATCCGTTACAACAACGTACGAGTGCCCGCCGACGCCATTCTCGGCGGCCCGGGCCAGGGCTTCGAGGTGGCGCAGGCACGTCTAGGCGGCGGTCGCGTCCACCACGCGATGCGGACCGTCGGCAAATGCCAGCGAGCACTGGACATGATGGCCGAGCGCGCGCTGTCCCGTCGGACCCAGGGTGAAATCCTCGCGAAGAAGCAGCTGGTGCAGCAATTCATCGCCGACTCCGCGATCGAGCTCGAGCAGTACCGGCTTCTGGTGTTGAAAACCGCATGGATCATCGACAACCGTCCGCACGGAGCAGCTCGTACGTACATTGCAATGTGCAAGGTCGCGATGGCGAAGGTCTACCACGACATCATTCACCGGGCCATCCAGATCCACGGCTCGCTCGGTGTCACCACCGAAACGCCGCTGCACATCTGGTGGACCGGAGTGGTGTCCCTCGGCCTCGCCGACGGACCGACCGAGGTACACAAGGTCGCGGTCGCCCGCGGCGTCCTTGCCGACTACTCGCCGGCCGAGGGCCTTTTCCCCACCGACCACATCCCGACCCGGCTGGCTGCCGCGAAGATCAAGCACGCCGACGTTCTCGAGGAGTACGGAATCGCATGAGCAACCCATTTTCTCTCGAAGGCAAGGTCGCCCTCGTCACCGGCGGAAGCCGCGGCCTGGGGCGCGAGATGGTGCTCGCGTTCGCAGCCGCGGGCGCCGACGTCGTCGTGACGAGCCGCAAGGCCGAAGCATGCGCGGACGTAGCACGCGAAGTAGAGGCTCTGGGTCGCAAGGCCCTTCCCGTCAGCTGCCACGTCGGCAAGTGGGACGAGATCGACGCGCTGGTGGACAAGGCCTACGAGGCTTTCGGCAAGGTCGACATCCTCGTCAACAACGCGGGTATGTCGCCGGTGGCACCGTCGTCGGCGGAGACGAGCGAAGAGCTGTTCGACAAGGTCATCGCCGTCAACTTCAAGGGCCCATTCCACCTGACGTCGCTCGTCGGCGAGCGCATGGCGGCCGGCGACGGTGGGTCGATCATCAACGTCTCCTCCTCGGGTGCCCTGTTCCCCCAGCCCAGGTTCGGTCCCTACGCCGGCGCGAAGGCGGCACTGAACGTGCTGAGCGGTGTGTTCGCGCGCGAGTACGGGCCGAAGGTCCGCGTCAACACGATCTCGGCAGGCCCCTTCCTCACCGACATCTCCAAGCACTGGGCCGAGGAGAAACGCCACACCACCCGCAGTGCCGTCGGTCGCCCCGGCAATCCGGAGGAGATCATCACCACCGCTCTGTATCTCGCGAGCCCGGCCTCGAGCTACACCACGTCGTCGCTCATTCGCGTCGACGGCGGGTTGTACTGAGCAAGAGAGGGTTCGGATGGTGAACGCCGCCGACGCCGGCGATACACGACTGGTGAATCTTCGGGATCTGGGTGGATTGCCGATCGTCGGCGGCGGTACGACCCGGTTCGGGATCCTCTACCGCGGCGACGCGCCCTACCCCGGGGACGTCGATCCGGATCACGTCGCCGTCTGGCCTCCGGCCGCGGTGATCGACCTGCGCTCACAGGAGGAGGCCGATCGCGTCGGATACGTATGGCCCAGTGGTCCGGACGTACATGTGCATCCTCTGCACGACGCAGCAGCGCCGACACGGCAGATTCCCGATACGCTCCGCGAGATCTACGCATCGATGGTGCAGACCCGGGCCGGCCGAATAGCGGGGACGGTCGCGTTGGCGGCTCGAGCCGACGGTCCGGTGTTCGTCCATTGCGCAGTCGGCAAGGACCGGACAGGAGTGGTGGTCGCCGTACTCCTGCTTGCAGCCGGCGTCGAACCCCGAGCTGTGATCGACGATTACCTGGCGACCGAGGCGAACTTGGTGTCCTTACGGAGCCGGTTGAGATCGAAAGCGTCACCGAGCACAACGCAGGCTCCGCGACCTCCCGTCGCCCGGGGATTGTTCGCGGTTTCGCCGGAGGCGATCGGCGAAGTGGTCGATGCGGTCTCCTCTCGGCCGGGTGGCGCTGCCGCATGGTTTACGGCGCACGGCGCCGAGCAATCCGACGTGGACAGGTGGCGTCGACGACTCGCCAACCGAGAACATTCATAGTTGTCCGCGTCGACCGGACACAACGCACAGAAGGCAAGGTACATGCGCGCAGCACGGTGTGAAGTTCACGGAGATCCGGACAAGATCGTCATACGCGAGATGCCGGACCCCGTAGCCGGCCCCGGCGAGGCAGTCGTGGGTATCGACGCCGCCGCCGTCAACTACCCCGACGTGCTCATCGCGGCAGACCACTATCAGGTGAGCTTTCCGACACCCTTCACTACCGGAAGCGAGTTCGCCGGCCGGGTGCTGTCGGTCGGCGCCGATGTGACCGGCGTGGCCCCAGGCGACCGGGTGATGGGATCCGCGATGGGCGGAGCCTTCGCGGAACAGATCGCCGTTCCGGCATCGTCGCTGACGACGGTCCCGGACGACCTGGACATGATCCACGCGGCCGCATTCAACGTCACGTACCGAACGGCGTACCACTCGCTGAGGACGATCGGGAACATGAACGCCGGGGACTGGGTGGTCGTGCTGGGCGCAGCGGGCGGCGTGGGATCGGCATGCGTCGACGTGGCGACTCGTCTCGGCGGCAAAGTGATCGCTGCGGCCTCTACACGCGAGCGTGCCGACCTGTGCCGGCCGCTGGGCGCGATCGAAACCATCGCCTACGACGAAGAGGATCTGAAGGTCCGCATCAAGGAGATCACCGGCGGCGGCGCCGACGTCGTGGTCGACCCCGTGGGTGGACCGTACGCCGAGCAGTCGATTCGAGCACTCACCTGGGGTGGACGGTACGTGTGCGTCGGATTCGCACAGGGTGAGATCCCGAAGATTCCGCTGAACCTCGTCCTGCTGAAAGGGGCGATTCTACGAGGGTTCGAGATCCGGACCCTTGCCGGTCATGCGCCCGAGGCCGTCACTCGCGGCGCCGAGGAGTTGACGCGTCTCGTCGCCGACGGGATGAAACCATTCGTCTCCGAGACCTTCTCATTGAACGACGTGCCCCGTGCGCTGACGATGGTGGCCGAAAGACGAGCTACCGGCAAGATCGTCATCGACATGACCCGCTGAGAGAAGGTTCAAGGGCCGGCAGCGTCGCTGCCGGCCCTTACGCCGCTCGAGACCCTACGTTCCGCGCTTGGTGAAACGCAGTCCACCGTCGAGCCGGACAACCTCACCGTTGAGGTACGGGTTCTCACAGATCTGCTGTGCCAGCAACGCATACTCGTCCGGGTCGCCCATTCTGGACGGGAACGGAACCGACGGCCCCCACTGAGCCTGCAAGTCCTCCGGGGAGACCTTGCCGTACGCGCCGGTGAGGAACACACCCGGAGCGATGGTCATCACGCGGATGCCCAACGGTCCGAGGTCGCGAGCGGCAGGCAGCGTCATACCGACGATCCCGGCCTTGGCGGCAGCGTATGCAGCTTGCCCGACGCTTCCGTCGAATGCAGCGATCGATGCGGTGTTGATGATGACACCGCGCTCACCGCCGTCGAGCGGCTCGGTCTCGGCGATCGCCGCTGCCGCAAGTCGCGTCACGTTGAACGTGGCATTGAGGAATACGTCGATCACCCGGCGAAACGCTTCGAAGCTGTGCGGCCGGCCGTCCCGGTGTACGACCCGGCCGTCCCCGCCACCCCCACCATGGGCAACGACCGCGATACGCAACGGACCGAGTTCCTGCGCGTGGGCAATTGCGTTCGCGATGCTGTCCTCGTCCGTGACATCGGTCTTGACGAAAATGGCCCCGTCACCGATCTCTGCCGCCGACGCGGCACCCTTCTCCTCGTCCAGGTCCAGAATCGCAATCTTGGCTCCGGCCTTGGCCAGTCGGCGGGCGGTTGCGCCACCGAAGCCGCCGCCTCCACCCACTACCATTGCTGTACTGCCCTCGATGATCATCCCTGTACTCCTTCGACTCGTATTACGACAATCGCTCGAACACCGCACCGACTGCGCGGTCACGGAAGTTCTCCGGGCGTCCCAGCCAGGCCTGGTTCGCGGTGGCTCGGCGCAGCAGAAGATGCGCGGGATGTTCCCAGGTGAAACCGATTCCGCCGTGAACCTGAATGCTTCCTTCGGTGACGCAGACCGCCGCGGCCAGTGCCGCGGCGGTAGCGAGGTCGGACTCGACGACGGCGTCGGGATCGTGTTCTTCGCGATCCGCCGCCGACAGCACCTGATTGCGTGCCCCTTCGGCGTCGACCAACATGTTCGCGCAGCGATGCGCCACCGCCTGGAATGTCCCGATCAACCGACCGAATTGCTCTCGCTGTCCCGCCCAGTCCACGGCCATTGCCAGAGCTCGGTTGGACACGCCGACCGAGTCGGCGGCGACAGCGAGCTGGGCTGTCCTGCGTGCCCGCGTCAGCGCGGAGTCGACTGCCGATCCGGTAGCGATCACCCGAGCAGGCGCGCCGTCGAACGTGACGATTCCTACGCTCGCGGTGAGGTCGATCGATTCCTGCGCGGTCGACTGTGCGTCGGCCGGATCGACCGTCGCGAGTACGAGTTCCCCGGTGGCCTCGTCGGTGGCGAGCACGACGTAGAGCTGGGCGAGGGGCCCTCCGGCGACCCGCTCGACGACACCGGTGAGCACGCCTCCGTCGAGTACGGGCAGACCCGCACCGAAGGTCCAGCCGCCGTCGTCGACGGGTGCCACGAACGCAGCAGTAGCACCGTTTATCACTGTGCGGGCTACCTCGTCCGCGCCGGTGGCGAGCAATACGTCGAGCGCAACAACCGTGGGCACCAACGGTACCGGCGCCAGATGGTAGGCGGCTTCCTCGATCGCCGCCAACAACAGTCGCAGCGGAGCGCCGCCGCCGCCGAGCGCCTCGGGGGCGGCCAGCCCCGGTAGTCCGAACTGGACGAGTTCGCGCCACAGAGCGCTGTGCAGCTCGGCGGGGTGAAGGGCCCGGGCCAGCAGCTGTTCGGTCTCGACGTGCGACGCCACCGCCGATCCCACGACCTCGCGAAGCGCGGTCTCGTCTTCCTCCGGTGCGGCGAGCGGGCGACCTGGAGCAACGGCGGGTGCGCGACGCCCCTCGCCCCGATGGGACGGAAGGCCCAGCACCGACTCGGCGATGGTGTTCCGCTGGATCTCCGCGGTACCGGCACCGATGGTCGTCGCGCGGGACATCAGGTATCCGTAGCTCCAGCGCCCCTTGTCGACTGCTCCGGCCGAGCGCCCGCCGAGCACCGCGCCGGTACCTGTCAGCCGCAGGGCGAGGCGATGCAGCCGCTGCTCGAATTCGGACTTGACGAGCCTGTTGACCGACGCCACACCACCCGGATCCTCCTTGCGAAGAACAGCATTCAAGGCGCGCGCGCTGTTGGTCGCGATGACCCGCACGCCGCTTTCGATATCGGCGAGTTCCTGCCGCACGAGGGCGTCGTGCTCGTATCCCTGTTCGGCAGCCAGACGAAAGACCTTGTCGACCGTGGCGCGATAGCGGAATTCGTCGGCAAGGAACGCCGTTGCCCGCTCATGCCCGAGGGAGGTACGCATGATCGACCATCCCTCGCCCTCCTCGCCGATCCGGTTGGCGACCGGCACCTCGACGTCGTCGAAGAAGACCTCCGCGAAGTGATGCCCGCCCGCGGCCTCACGCAGAGGCCGAACGTCGACACCCCGCGAGTTCATCGGGATGAGCAAATAGGTGATGCCTGTCGTTCCGCGCCCGGCGGGACCGGTGCGGACGAGAGCGAAGATCCAGTCGGCCTTGTCGGCCATCGTGGTCCAGATCTTCTGCCCGGTCACCCGGTAGACGTCTCCGTCCCGGACCGCCCTCGCGGAGAGCGACGCCAGGTCACTGCCCGCGCCGGGTTCCGAGAAACCCTGGCACCAGAACTCTTCCGCTCGCAGCAACGGGTCGAGGAAGCGATTCTTCTGCTCCTCGGTGCCGTGCACGATCAGTGTGGGAGCCACGATGAAAGATAGTGCGCAAGGATGCTTGGGGGCACCCGCCGCAGTGGTCATTCGGTAGTAGTCGAGCTGGTCCTCGAGTTCGAGTTCCATTCCTCCCACGGACTTCGGCCAGCCCGGTGCAGCCAGGCCCGCGTCGACAAGTTCGGACTGCCACGCGATGGCAGCCGCGAACCGCGCGCGCGACGTCGTCGGCCGTGGGCGCTGCCGATAGTCGTTCAGCAGAGCGGACAATCGGCCTCGCCAGTCACCGGTCGGGGCATCGAGCAACACCGCGGATTTCTCTTCCACCGGGCCACCTCTCTGTGGGTCGGATCGATCAGTCTGTCTTGGCGGCGCGCTGGCGGCCGAACCGCGCCCCGACGTCGGCGTTGTCGCGTCGAAAAGTCGCTCCCGCTTCGGCTTCCAGTCCGAGAGCGTGCGCGACGGACGTCCCGGCACCGTCCTTCAGCAGACGCAGCATGCGCTGCACGGCTCCGGGATGACCTCCGGCGATGGCATGCGCGACGTCCATGGTCCGCGCGAGCAGCTGTTCGTGCGGAACCACTTCATTGGCCAAACCGATCCGTGCAGCGGTATCGGCGTCGACCGGCTGCCCGCTGAGGATGATCTGAATCGCGGCGGGCAGACCGATCGCTCGCGGAAGAAGCGCACTGCCACCCCACCCGTTGAGCAGTCCGATCTGCGCATGCGTGTCGACGAACCGGGCCCGATCCGAGGCGATGATGAACGAGCAGTTCACTGCAAACTCGAATCCGCCTGTGTAGCAGGGTCCGTTGACCGCAGCGATCACGGGTTTGGTCATGGCGCGCAGAACCTGTGTGGGCGTCGTGCCCTCGGTTCGCGGCGGTGGCCCCGACAGCGCCTCGGGCAGATCGACCCCGGATGAGAACGACGTGCCCGCACCGGTGATGACGACGACGCGGACGTCGTCATCACCGTCTGCCCGCCACAGTGCCTTCTTGATCGCCGTGCGCATGGCGCGGTTGATCGCGTTGCGGCGATCCGGCCGATTGAGGGTGAGGATGGCGACGTGGCCGTCCCGCGTGACGAGCAGCGGAGCTTCTTCGGCCGGCTTCGCTTCGTTGCCGTTCACGGTCATGGTCAGGCCCGAACTGCCGCGACACGGTCGACGACGACGTTGCGCACAAGCCCGAGCAGCTTCTCCTCGGCTTCCGTGGAAATCCGTCGCACCAGATCGCCGGCAGCGGGAATGTCGTGGATCAGTCCCTGCACGAGGCCGACGGTCCAGATGCCGAGCTCGGGGTCGCCGTACTCGTAGACCTTACGACCTCGGACGCCGGCGACGAGATCCTTGATGTCCTTGAAGCGGCCACCCTTGTCCAGGATGTCGACGACCTCCTCGCTGATCGAGTTCTTCGCGACGCGCATCGAATTGCGGAGCTGGCGCATGATCAGGCGGGTGTCGCGCTCGGAGGCGTCGACGATCAGTCTCTTGATGTCGTCGTGGATCGGACTCTCCTCGGTGCACATGAACCGGGTCCCCATGTTGATTCCGTCGGCCCCGAGAGACAAGGCAGCGGCCAGGCCCCGGCCGTCCGCGAAGCCACCCGAGGCCACGAAGGGGATCGTCAGCGCGTCTGCGGCAGCGGGAACGAGAACCAGACCGGGTATGTCGTCCTCACCAGGATGACCGGCGCATTCGAACCCGTCGATGCTCACCGCGTCGACGCCGATTCGCTCCGCCTTGAGTGCGTGCCACACGCTCGTGCATTTGTGGATGACCTTGAGGCCGTGCTCTTTGAAGTGCTCGACATGTTTCGTGGGATCCGACCCGGCGGTCTCGACGATCTTCACGCCGGAATCGATGATCACCTGCCGGTACTCCGCGAACGGTGGCGGATTGATCGAGAGGGTGAGCGTGAGGTTGACCCCGAACGGCTTGTCCGTGAGCGACTTGCACCGCTCGATCTCCGCGGCAAGATCCGCCGGGGTCGGCTGGGTGAGCGCGGTGATGATGCCGAGGCCACCACCGTTGGATACGGCAGCAGCAAGTTCCGCCCGCCCGACGAACATCATGCCGCCTTGCACGATCGGGTGTTCGACACCGAACTCCTCGGTGAACCGTGTCTTCAGCATGGCCGCTCCTCGGCTTCGCCCTGTCAGGCAGGCACTAGTTAGTGGATCCAGGTCTCGGCCGTTTCCGCCCGTCTTACATAGATAACATAGTTGTCTATGTGAACCTTGGCAAGACTGACCGATACCGGCCGTTGTGGCGCGGAAACCGCACTGGAACGTCGAAGACATTCGCGATTTACCGGCAGCATTGCCCGGATCGGGCACGGCGGATGCTTTACTAGGTATTCGAAGTTGCCCAGGACGGAAAGGCAGGTAGACCAGTGACCGACGCAGCGGAGGCCCCGGTCTTCAACCTACTCAGCGCAACGGGGCGACCGGTCCGTACGCCGAAGACCGCGGAGCTCGTAGCGGGGAAGTTGCGACGCATGATCGTCGACGGTCAATTGGTCGACGGTGATCACCTGCCGCACGAGGCAGAACTGATGGACCACTTCTCCGTCAGCCGCCCCACGCTGCGCGAAGCCGTACGGATCCTCGAGGCCGAGCGGCTCGTCGAGGTTCGCCGCGGATCGCGCACCGGCGCCCGCGTATGCGTGCCCGGCCCGGAGGTGGTTGCCCGCCCGGCGTCGTTGCTGCTCGAGCTGTCCGGCGCAACGGTGGCAGACGTACTCGTCGCACGTGAGTCCCTCGAGCCCGCAGCGGCCGGAATCCTTGCAGCGAACGGCACGGAGGCGGCATTCGACGAGCTGGAGCGATTCGTGGACGAGGAGATCCCCGCCGCATATGCCGCCGACGACTTCGGCAGCGCAGCCGCGCGCTTTCACCTACGGATGGTCCAACTCTCCGGAAACGCCACCCTCGCCCTCATCGCAGGCATGTTGCACGAGATCTTCGAACGGCACACCATTTCGGTCACACGCCAATCCAGCCGCACCGACATCGAGGCCGCCCAGGCCAATTACAAGCTCTTCGTACGGTCGCAGCGCCGGCTGATCAAACTTCTCCGCGCCCGCGACGAGGAGGGCGCCATCGCTCATTGGCAGAAACATATGGTGGTGGTCCGCTCGATGCTGTCGCCCGGTCACCTCGACGTCAAGGTCCGGGACATCCTCGACTGACCGCAATCGGGCTACCGGAGGGTAGCCCGATTGCGCGAGCGGCTACCGGCTCAGCGGTTGGTCCGACCGAGGTCGACCGGCAACTGGATCCCGGTGACGTGACGAGCTTCGTTGGACGCAATCCACGCGACGGCGGCCGCGATGTCGTCCGATTGGCTGACCTGATCGGGAAGACTTCCCAGGAACAACGCACCCAACTCAGGTCTGGTCTCCATCATCGAATGCAATTCGGGGACGTGGAGTCCGGTGGCCACACCGTGAGGATGCACCGTGTTGACTCGAATGCGGTACTCGGCCAGTTCGTTCGCCAATGTCTTGGCCAACCCGGTGACTCCATGCTTCGCTGCCACGTAGTCGGCCAGAAACGGTAGACCTTTCAGCCCGGCTACGGAACTCGTGAAGACGATGGCACCGCCGGTCGCCTGCTCGATCATGATCGGCACGGCCGCTTTGGCCGTGTAGAAGGCACCGTGCAGGTTGTTTGCAATGGTGGCATGCCAGTGCTCGAGGTCGATCTCCCACGTCAGCGATGCAGTTGTCATTCCGGCGTTGGCAACGACGACGTCGAGTCGGCCCAGCTCGCTGACCCCGTGCTCCAGAGCAGCTTTCAGCGCGTCGAAGTCCGCGACGTCCGTCACGCTGGTGACGATGCGCCGCTCCAGCTTTTCTACCAACCGCGCCGTTTCGGCGAGATCTTCCGAGGTCGAGCCCTCGTACTGTGTAGTGGGCAGATCTGCGCAGATATCGAGGGCGATGATGTCCGCGCCCTCGGCGGCAAAACGGACTGCTTCGGCCCGGCCCTGCCCTCGAGCGGCTCCGGTGATGAAGACGACCTTGCCTTCGTATCGGCGGGCGTTCGGAACATCCGGAATCGGTGCCTCGGGAATGTCGACGGTCATCATTGGCTCCTCAGGATTCTTCTGTATGAGAGTGTCAGCTCAGAGCCCGGACGGGCATCTGCAGGTTTGGTGCGGAATTCGTGGGCCGAGACGGCCATATTTCCTGTGCGGGAACGATTCCGATCCGGCTGACCCAGTTGACAGCAATTATCGCGTCACGTCAATCCTCTCCGAGTCGTATTGCCACACATCGTCCAGATAGATCACGCGGGACTACTGCGTCGGCAGTACAGAAACCACGACGATCAGTGGGATGATCAGTGGTGTGAATGCAACGTCTCCCCCGGGGCAGCGGATGCGAACACCTATGTGGTCACGCGGGCCGAGGATTCTCGAGATCGCGCTGCTGGTCGTCATGATCCTGGCCCTCCTCGTCGAACTCGTCAGGGTGATTCACGCAGGAATTCCGGTGGGCGGGTGGCTCTCACTCGTGGTGACTGCAGCCGGCGGCTACGCAGCGATGAACGCGTTGGCCTCCACGGATGTCGACGTCGTTCTGATGGACATCAGAATGCCGGGAATCGATGGAGTCGAGGCAACCCGTCGCATGTGCGCTTCTCATGCACCCGAGGATCTTCGAATTCTCGTTCTCACTACATTCGATCAGGATGAGAATGTCCTCGCCGCGTTACGGGCGGGCGCCGACGGCTTCTTCAGCAAGGGAGCTGGGCCTGCCGAACTGACCGACGGCATCCTGCGCGTGGCACTCGGCGAGCGCGCTCTGTCATCAAGTGCGGTCGACGCAGTGGTCGATCACGTCACCGAACGCCGCAACCCGCCTGAAGACCCTGCTGTCGAGAAGCTGTTCGCGTCGCTGACACCTCGGGAGAGGGAAGTTGTCGAAGCGATTGTCACCGGATTGAACAACGCGCAGATCGCCGCACGGATGTTCCTATCCCCCTTCACCGTGAAAACACACGCAAATCGCGCGATGATGAAGGTCGGAGCGCGTGACCGTGCTCAATTGGTATCTCTCGCAGTCCAAGCCGGTATTCATCCTTGATGATGCGCCCCGGGGTCATTCCTCGATCTGGATCGCCAATGCGGGACATACCGCCGCGGCTTGCCTGACGTCCTCGGCCTGCTCGGTGGGCGGGTGTTCGTTCAACAACACGACTATTCCGTCTTCGTCACGCTGATCGAAGACCTCGCCTGCGGCTGCGACGCACTGACCAGCAGCGACACACTTTTCTTGGTCGATGACAACCTTCATGGTGCTTTCTCCGATCCTTTCATCGGGTGGAGCTGAGTTCGCCCAGTGCGTCGACGACTTCCGCTCGACGCAGACGGGCCTGTTTGGGCATGTTCCAGCCGAGTACGCCGGTGACGGCCCCTTGGCTTCGATAACGTGCGACGAAACGCCGGCTGAGGAGGTCGCCTTCCACGATGTCCACTTCCGCATCAGCCGGAAGCACTCCGTGCACCTGGATCTTTGCGTCGAACTGATCGGTCCAGAAGTAGGGAACGGGCACATACGGATCATCTTCCCCGAGGATCACACCGGCAACGGCCGCAGCCTGTTCGGTGACGTTGGTTCGATTCTCGAGGCGCACCAGTCCGCCCATGCGTTCGTGATGCCACCGAGCTACGTCACCGACCGCGTAGATTCCCTCTGCCGCTCTGCATCTGGAGTCACACACCACACCGTTCTCGAGACGGAGGCCACTGCTCGAGAGCCAGTCGGTGCACGGTATCGCGCCGATCGCGACGACCACCACGTCGGCAGGCAGTATCTCTCCCGTGGCCAGGTGAACACCGGTGACTCTCCCGCCCTCCCCTGCCAGGCCCACGACGCCCGTGCCCAAACGCAATTGCACGCCGTTTTCCGTGTGGACCTCGTTCAACAGGCCCGACACGATAGGTCCGATCTGCGCGGCCATCGGCGTCAGCTGGGGCCCGGCCATCGTGACGTTCACGCCCAACATCCTGGCGGTGGCCGCGATTTCCGACCCGAGAACCCCTTCGCCCACAACCACCAGTCGGGAGCACTCCAGCAGATCACTGCGCAGGCGCAGCGCATCGTCGAGGGTGCGCAGAACGTGGACACCACTCAAATGCTGCTGGCCGGGCATGGTTCGGGCACGAACACCGGTGGCGATCACGATCGCATCCGCCCGCAGATTGCGCCCCGAGTCCGCGCGCACCGTCAGCGTCGACGGATCCAGCTCGATGGCCGAGTCACCGAGAAGGAACTCGGCGTCCAGCGCGGACAGAAGCTCTTCTGTCCGTAGTGCAGCACGCCCCGGTTCCCAGGCGCCGGAGAGGACCTGCTTGGACAGCGGCGGCCGGTCGTAGGGCGCGTGCCGCTCATCACCGAGAAGGGTGATGCCACCGGTATATTTCCTACGGCGGAGTGCCTCTACCGTCGAAAGCCCAGATGCGGAAGCACCCACGACCAGTATGTGATTCGGGATCATACGAGCTCCGTGTTCGACTTCGGATTATTCTTGACGATGTGGCCAGGATCAGACCACGTACCGGCCACCGTTGACGCTGAGCGTCTGACCCGTCACGTAGCCGGCCCCTTCAGACGCCCCGAGGACATGCTCCCTCCCTGTCCACGACAGGGACTCGAGGAGACTTCGCTACACACCGAGCGCCTCGCGTGCGGCAGTCCGCGCTGCGGTGGCGGCAGGGAAGCCTGCATAGCCTGCCGCGTGGTAAATGACCTCGGCGATCTCATCCTTGGTGATCCCGTTGGTGAGTGCGATCCGCACATCGACGAGTTCTTCTCCCAGCCGGCCGTCGCGAAGTTCGATATCACCGTCGCTCTCGGGGAACACGCCGGGAAGCGCGTCGAGCATCGCCTCGAGGCCATCGGCTCGCAGATCGACCCCCTGGGACGGCATGCTCTGTGCGGAATCGCGCGCCGGATCGGTGGTGCGCTGGTCGGCGGGAGCGACGCCCTGAGCGTCCTCGGCCTTCACAGGGAGACCCTGATACATGTCATTGTGGTCGTAGTCACAGATAATAGATTAGTTCAACCGGTCGGTCTAATCAATAGAGGTGAGGATTCTTCTGCATTCTTCGTCGCGGTTCCCCTGCCGCGCAATGCACTCGGCGCGGCACATTCGGATACCGAATGAGCCGCGCCGCCGGAACCGAGTCCCTCACATGACGTACGACGTCAGCCTCTCGTAGAACAGCCAATCACCGTCGCGCCGATGCAGCGTGTCCTCATATCGCCCCACGACCAGGGTGGACCAGCCGGCGTCGCCGCGCTGAAAGAACGCGAAGTCGCTCGATGCCGTCGCCACGTCCTCGGAGGAAGACGTGATCACAGTGTTCGCCACCATGTGTCGCTGCGGCTGAGTGGGAACCATGTTGGAGTAGGTTGCCCGGATCGCGTCGCGTCCGACGAACTTGCCGACTCCCGCAATGTCCGACGTGCCATCGGGACAAAACACCGAGAACCTGTACAGACCAGCCTGATTCGCCGCGCTGGAAGAACGCTACGTCACTGGTCGCCGTCGCCTGCTCTTCTGTCGCCGAGGTGATCAGCGTGTTCGCCACCAGATGCCGCTGAGGCTGCGTCGGAGCCCAACCCAAGAACGCCTTACGCAGTGCATCGTGTCCTGCGATCTCGCCGAAACCCGGAACTTCGAGGACGCCGTCCGGGGTGTATAACTCGACGATGTCGTCTGCTCGACCGGCATCCTGCGCTTGCGTGTGGGCGCCGATCAATTCGCGAACGGCTGTCGCGACCAGCGCCTGTGTCGATTCGGTCATGTGATCTCCAAGAACTCGGTGGAACGGTCCTTTCAGTGACGGGGACCGTATTGTGATTTGTTCGATCAATTCAACGGCGACAACTCGGCCCCGCTGCGCTGACGCGTAGTCAGGACGATGCGGCTTGATCGGCAGGCTGCGGGAACTGGTGCTTCAGGAACGAACCCGACCAGGACATGAGGTCGGCCGGTACGTAGTAGCCGGTCTCGTCGTTGATCGCAGCCCAGTTGTTGGCCACATCCTCGACCGTCGGCGCGCCCTCCGGCCGAACATAGCCTTCGGTCGAAGCGACGAAGAGCCGGGCGAAACGACCCCCACCCGCGGTATAGATTTCGCCACTCACAGGGCAGCTCTCGTGAGCCAGGAATGCAACCATCGGTGCTACGGCCGAGGACGGCATGTACGGCTGCCCCGGAACCGCCGGCGCATCGTCCGGGAGTTCGTCGCCTCCGGCCATCCGCGTCATTGCAGCCGGTGCGATGAGATTGGTCTTGATGTCGTAAGGCTCACCTGCCAACTTCATGCTCCGAGTCATTCCCACGAGACCCGCCTTGGCGGTGGCGTAGGGCAAATTGTTCGGCAGACCGAGCATTCCGGTCGATGTCGTCATGATGATCCGGCCGTAGCCCTGCTCGATCATATGAGGGAACGCTGCCTTGCTCGTATTGAACGAGCCGAGCAGGTGGACCGCGAGGTGGCGCTCGACATTCTCGAGTTCGACGTCGGGCATGCCTGCGTATCGGACGATGCCGGCATTGTTGACGACGACGTCGATACGACCGAACTGCGCTATCGCGGTATCGATAATTGCGGTGGCACCTTCGACCGTCGAGACGTCGTTGGTATCGGCGACAGCCTTGCCTCCGGCAGCGACGATCTCGTCGACGACCTTGCGCGCCGGACCGTCGTCGGTCCCGTCACCCTCCATCGAACTACCGAAGTCGTTGACGACGACGCTCGCTCCACGCTCTCCCAGCAAGCGGGCGTAGGCCCGTCCGATGCCCCGTCCGGCGCCGGTGACGACGGCAACGCGTCCGTCGAATCTGTATTCGCTCACGTCACACCGTCGCTACGGGCGTCAGCGGGCTGCCCATCGTTCCGGGCAGATTCAGCGGCGGCGCGGTCAGGAGGAACCGGACGCGCTTGTGCTCGCGGAGCCAGTCGGCGAGGTCCTGCGTGTACCACAGCTCGCCGAGCGGGATCCCGAGCTTGAACAGGCACAGGTTGTGAATCGGAAGGAGAGAGTGCGGTGTCTCGTCGCCGTTCACGAAGCCCTCGACGGCATAGTTGTCGGAGATCAAAGCCGACAGCTGCGAATCCGTGATCCACTGAAGCATCTCCGGGTCCTCGGCATCGAGGTAGGAGTACATCGCTTGAATTTTCGTCGGATCGGGGTTCTTCTCCCAAGCAAGGATCTGGGTGGCGAACCCGGTGTGGATGATGACCATGTCGCCGGGCTCGACGACGACGTTGTCCTTCTCCATGATTTCTTTCAGAGTTGCATAGCTGATCGGCTGCCACTCGTGCGCGGTATCGCCCAGGTGATGAGCGACATCGATCAGTACTCCCCGCCCCTGAACGCCATGGGCGGCCATATGCTCGAGGCCGAGGTTGCGAGCAAAGGCCAAGCTGCCGCTACCGTCCCCCTTGGCGTCTTCCTGGGGCCCGACGATGTGCTCGCCGGGACGGAATCCGTTGTAGTACACCGGTTCGTCGACACCGTCGCCATCGGCATCGAACAAGGCGCCCTGGTGAGCCAGAGAATCCCACTGAGTCGAGTACTGCAGCCACAGAGTCACGACATCGTCGCCCCACACGTCGATGAAGTTGGGAGCGATCTTGTCGCGAGCAACGATGTTGTAGAAGGTGTCCTGATTGTGCGCCAGGTCTTCGGTGGGGCGGAGAATCGGTGGGTAGCGGCGCTGATTCAGAGCAGAGCCACCCGGGTAGTCGAGCGGAAGACTCAGACTGAAGCTGATGCCCGTCTCGACCTCACGCACTCCCTGCAACACCTTCTCCGGGGTGAGCAGATTGATGCGACCGAGTTCGTCGTCATCGCCAAATTCGCCCCAGTTCGAACCTGGGGGGCGCTGTTTCCACCGCTTCGTCACGGCAACTCCTTCGTTCGGTGTCAGTCGACACTGACTGATTCGGTGTGATGTTACTCATTTTTGTACTGTCCGGTCAATGAAACTTTCGGACGGTCCACGGG
>SEEV01000036.1 GCA_004211695.1 Rhodococcus sp. (in: high G+C Gram-positive bacteria) | reverse complement strand
GATCAGGCGCAGTGGATCCTCGAGGACTCCGCGACCAAGCTGCTGATCGTCGAGACCGCGTCTCACGTCTCGAACCTGAAGGACGTCACCGACGGGGCCGCCGACCTGCGTGAGGTACTGCAGATCGACGCCGGAGCCATCGACGAGCTGACCACGCGCGGCGCAGGAGTCAGCGACGAGGACGTCCATACCCGTCGACACCAGGTCACTGCCGCCTCCCCCGCGACCCTGATCTACACCTCGGGCACCACCGGCCGCCCCAAGGGTGTGCAGCTGACACACGCGAACTTCTACGCCGAGGTCCAGGCCACCCAGATCGCGCTGCACGACTCCATGCGCGAGGGCAACCGCACCTTGATGTTCCTACCGATGGCGCACGTGTTCGCCCGCGCGGTGTCGTTCGGCTCGTTCGAGTCGAAGGTGACCGTGGGCCACACCTCGGACGTGTCGACCCTGGTGGATCAGTTCGCCGTCTTCAAGCCGAACTTCATCCTGTCGGTGCCGCGCGTGTTCGAGAAGGTCTACAACTCGGCCAAGCAGAAGGCACACGACGGCGGCAAGGGCAGCATCTTCGACAAGGCCGCCGCGACGGCCATCGAGTGGAGCGAGGCCCAGGAGAAGGGCGGCGCAGGCCTGGTCCTCAATCTCAAGCACACCGTCTTCGACAAGCTCGTCTACTCCAAGTTGCGAGCTGCTCTCGGCGGTAACTGCGATCGTGCGGTCTCGGGCGGTGGCCCCCTCGGCGCTCGCCTGGGCCACTTCTTCCGCGGCGCGGGCGTCCCGGTCTACGAGGGCTACGGACTGACCGAGACCAGCGCGGCCGTCACCGTCAACACCACCAAGGAACAGCGCGTCGGCACCGTCGGCAAGCCCATCGACGGTCACGCGGTCAAGGTCGCCGAGGACGGCGAACTGCTGCTCAAGGGCCCGGTGGTGTTCAGCGGCTACTGGCACAACGAGAAGGCCACCGCCGAAGCGATCGTCGACGGCTGGTTCCACACCGGCGATCTGGGGTCGATCGATCAGGAAGGCTTCGTCTCGATCACCGGCCGCAAGAAGGAAATCATCGTCACCGCCGGTGGCAAGAACGTGGCACCGGCGGTCCTCGAGGACGCCCTGCGCGCGCACCCGCTGATCAGCCAGTGCCTCGTGGTCGGCGACGGCAAGCCGTTCATCGGCGCGCTCATCACGCTCGACTCCGAGACCCTGCCGGGCTGGAAGGAACGCCACGGGCTGGCTGCCGACACCCCGGTGTCCGAACTGGTCAAGAACCCCGACCTGGTCGCCGAGATCGACGAGGCCGTGGCCGAGGGCAACAAGAAGGTGTCCAACCCGGAGCGGATCAAGAAGTACCGGATCCTCGAGGTCGACTTCACGCAGGAGACCGGTGAGCTCACGCCCACGCTGAAGCTCAAGCGGAACGTCATCCACAAGGAGCACGGCGCGGCCATCGAGGCCATCTACGCGTAAGCGGCTTCGCCGCCCGTGAGTGCTCGAGGAGTGCAGAGACTCCTCGGCCACTCACGGGCGCGTAGCGCCCAGCACGAAGTCGCGGACCACCGCCGTCACCGTGGCGTGGACCTTCTCGTGGAGCAGGTCGTGTCCGGCATCGTCGAACTCCCGGAATTCGAGGCCGCGGACGCCCGCAGCCCAGTCGCGGACCGGGTCGATCGGTGCGATGCGATCGTCCACGCCGTGCACCGCGAGCAGCGGGATCCCCGCTGATCCCAGGCCCTCCACCGTCTGCGGCACGGCGGCGGTCTTCGGCATCCCGCACAGGATCGCGCAGCGGAAACCGGAGTCCCCGCGCAGGAGAAGCTCGATCGAGACCGCGGCGCCGAGAGAGTGCCCCATGAGGGCGAGCGGGACATCCGGCGCGTGCTGCTCGGCGAGGCGGGTGAGGAGCGCGGCGTCCTCCGCCAAGTCCGCGACCGGACCCGGATGGTCACCCTCGGACAGGCCGTGGCCCGCCTGGTCGATTCCCCACACCCCGATTCCCGCCGTCGTCAGTCCGCGCGCGAACCGGTGGTAATGACCCGTGTGCTGCCCCATGCCGTGGAGAAACACGAGTTGGGCGACCGGTCCACCCACCGCGCTCCAGTGCCGGTAGTGGACCTGTCCGGAGTGGCCGTCGAAGAAAGGCATGGCTGCCATTCTGGGCCTGTCGCACCCCGATGGCACAATCGGCCTGTGTTCCTCCTCGACGACACCATCGTCTACAGCGCCAGCGACCTTTCCGCGGCTGCCACCTGCGAGTTCGCGTTGCTGCGCCGGTTGGATGCCACGCTCGGGCTCGCCGGCGCCGATTCCTCGGGCACGTCCGCCGGCGACGATCCGATGTTGCAGCGGACGTCGAGCCTCGGCGACGCGCACGAACATCGGCGGCTCGAGCGGTTCCGTGCCGAGTTCGGCGACGGGGTGGTCACGATGGCGCGCCCCGACTACACGAAGGTGGGGCTGTTCGACGCCAACCTGGCCACCGTGGAGGCGCTTCGCGACGGCGCCGACGTCGTGTATCAGGGCACGTTCTTCGACGGCCGCTTCCTGGGTTTCTGTGACTTCCTCGTCCGCGACGGCGACACGTACGCCGTCTACGACACGAAGCTGTCGCGGCATGCGAAGGTGTCGGCCCTACTTCAGCTCGCCGCGTACGCGGAGGCACTGGCCGACAACGGAATTCCGACGTCACCGGAGGTCCACCTGCTGCTCGGCGACGACAGCGACTCCGCACACCCGCTCGGCGACATCGTTCCCGTGTACGCGGCTCGGCGGTCGTCTCTCGAACGAATCCTCGACGAGCACCGCGACGAGCAGGCTGTCGCGGAGTGGGGTGACCCCCGGTACACGGCGTGCGGCCGCTGCGACACGTGCACCCCGGAAGTGGAGCAGCACCGCGACCTCCTGCTGGTGGCGGGCATGCGTTCGACCCAGCGGAGCCGGCTGATCGCGGTCGGCATCGGCACGCTCGACGCACTCGCCGCGCATTCCGGCAGCGTCGAGGGTCTCCCCGAGCGCACCCTGAACACGCTTCGCGCCCAGGCCGTTCTGCAGTTGCGCCAGGAGGCCTCGGGTACCCCCGAATTCCAGGTGTACGCCCCGCAGGCGCTGGGTGGGCTGCCGGAACCGGACGACGGCGACATCTTCTTCGACTTCGAGGGAGACCCTCTGTGGGCCGAGGACGGTTCCACGGACTGGGGTCTCGAGTACCTGTTCGGGGTGGTCGAGGGTACCGCCGACGACGCCGTGTTCCGGCCGTTCTGGGCGCACGACCGCGCCGAGGAACGGCAGGCCCTCGTCGACTTCCTCGACTACGTCACGGCGCGTCGTCAGCGGTACCCGAACATGCACATCTATCACTACGCCGCGTACGAGAAGTCGGCGTTGCTGCGGCTGGCCGGTCGGCACGGCGTCGGCGAGGAGACGGTCGACGCCCTCCTGCGCGACAACGTTCTGGTCGATCTGTATCCGGTGGTGCGCGCGTGCCTGCGCATCGGCGAACGTTCGTACAGCATCAAGAAACTCGAACCGCTGTACATGCCGGAGCAGCCGCGCGACGGCGACGTCACCAATGCCGCCGCGTCGGTGGTCGCGTACGCCGATTACTGCGATCACCGCGACAACGGCCGCGAAGACGAGGCACGCGCGTTGCTGCAGGGCATCGCCGACTACAACAAGTACGACTGCGACTCCACGCTGCGGTTGCGTGACTGGCTGATCGGGCAGGCGCTGACGCACGGCGTGGAACTCCGCCCGCCCGGCGACGGCCCTGCCCCGGTGACCGAGGAATGCACGCCCGCGGAGGCGGCGTTGCGCGAGTTCGCCGGGCACGGACCGAGCGAGCACCGGGGGCACGATCAGCAGGCGGCTGCGCTCATGGCGGCGGCCGTCGGTTATCACCGCCGTGAACGGAAACCGTTCTGGTGGGCACACTTCGATCGGCTGACCGTCCCGCACGACGAGTTGTCGGACATCCGGGACGTCCTGGTGGTGTCGTCGGCGGTCGTCGAGGAGAACTGGCACAAGAGCACCCCACGGCAGCGCAAGCTGCGCCGGCGCCTCGAGCTCACCGGTCGTTTCGGGACCGGGAGCACGGTGGGACCCAAGACCACGATGTATGCGCTGTACGACGCTCCCGCACCCGAGGCCGTCGCAGGCGACAATCCGCAGCAGCGGGGAACGTGCACGGTCAACGTGCTCGAGGTGGGGAAGGACGGTCGCCGCCGCGACGTGGTGATCGTGGAGGAACTCCTGAACGGTGAGGAGTACGTGCAGCTTCCGACGGCGATCACCCCGGGGCCGCCGATCACGACCGACCGCATCGAATCGTCCGTCGCGGTGGCCGCGGACGGCATGTGCTCGCCGCTGCCGGACCTCCCGCGGTGCGCGTCGGTGGACATTCTGCGGCGATCCGACCCTCGCACGCGGAGCGGGAATCCGCTTCCACCCGTCGACGGCACGGACTACGCGGGCGCGATCACCGCGGCGCTCCTCGACCTCGACGACTCGTACGTGGCCGTGCAGGGGCCTCCCGGCACCGGCAAGACGTACACCGGGGCCCGGGTGATCAAGGCACTCGTCGAGCAGCACCAGTGGCGGATCGGTGTGGTCGCGCAGTCGCATTCGGTGATCGAGAACATGCTCGGCGGCGTCGTGAAAGCCGGGCTCCCCGCCGAACTCGTCGCGAAGAAGGACGGGCGGCATCGCGCCGCGACGTGGACCGACATCAGCTCCAACGACTACCCCGGCTTCATCGACCAGGCGGAGGAAACGGGCTGCGTGATCGGCGGGACCGCGTGGGACTTCGCGAACACCGACCGTGTTCCGCCCGGCAGCCTCGACCTCCTGGTCATCGACGAGGCCGGACAGTTCGCGCTGGCCAACACCATCGCAGTGGGCGGCGCGGCCCGCAATCTGCTCCTTCTCGGCGATCCTCAGCAGCTCCCGCAGGTCAGCCAGGGCACCCATCCCGAACCGGTGGACGCGTCGGCCCTCGGGTGGCTCGCCGAGGGACACGGGGCGCTGCCCGCGAGCCGCGGCTACTTCCTCGAACGCACGTGGCGGATGCACCCGGACCTGTGCGCGCCCGTGTCGACGCTGTCGTACGAGGGCAAGCTGCGTTCGCAGGAATCAGCCAGTGCCGCACGGCGACTCGATGGGATGGAACCGGGCGTGCACACCGTCTTCGTCGACCATCAGGGCAACGCCACCCAGTCCCCCGAGGAATCGCGGGAGGTGGTCAACCGGGTCACGAAGCTCCTCGGTTCCGGCTGGACCGACCCCAGCGAGTTCGAGGGCACCCGTCCGCTCGACGAGTCCGACATTCTGGTGGTGGCGCCGTACAACGCGCAGGTCGGGTTGATCGAGCGCGATCTGGCGGCGGTCGGTCTCGACAAGGTCGAGGTGGGTACGGTCGACAAGTTCCAGGGACGGGAGGCTGCCGTCGCCATCGTGTCGATGACGGCGTCCGCGATCGAGGACGTGCCGCGCGGCATGTCGTTCCTGCTGTCGCGCAACCGGATGAATGTGGCGGTCTCCCGCGGTAAATGGGCAGCGATCATCGTCCGATCGGAATCGCTCACGCACTACATGCCGAGCACCCCGGAAGGGCTGACCGAACTGGGCGCCTTCATGCGGCTCACCGGTCAGCCGAAGCACTGACCTTCGCCACGGTAGGTGGGCACCACGGTGCGGGAGCCGTCCGACTCGACGAGGTGGACGTCGGTGAACCGCTCACACAACTCGCCTGCCTTGGCGTGCCGGAACCACACCCGGTCGCCGATGCCGAGTTCTGCTGCCGCCCTTCCGGTCACGGGGGTCTGTACCTCCCCCGCGCCCTCGTTGCGCAGGAGTTTCAGCCCCGCCGGCCACATCGGCTTCGGCACGCGACTGCCTCCGGCGGGACCGGAGGCGATGTAGCCGCCGCCGAACAGCGTCGCGATGCCGGGGGTGGGTTTCCGGACCGTCGACAGCGCGAAGTACAGGGCCGGGTGCGGGCGGAACGAACGGTACCTGTCGAAGAGCGTCGGCACGTACAGGCCCGAGCCCGCCGTCACCTCCGTGACGACCGGGTCCGCGGAACTCACTTCGAGCGAGCCGGTGCCACCGCTGTTGACGATCTCGAGCACCCCGACCTCCGACTGGACGGCGTTCACCACGGCGCCGCGACGAGTCGCGAGCTCTTTCGCCGATGCCCGCTTCATCCAGCCGATCGGCGGGCTGGAATCGGGTAGTCCCGCGATCTGCGCTTCGTAGAACATGACGCCGACGACGGCGAACCCGCGCCCCGCGGCGCGCTTCGCGAATGCGGCGACGGCGGACGGTTCGCGCAGGGGGGAACGGCGGACTCCGATGTGAACGGGCCCGAGTCGCAAAGAGGCGTCCACGTCGACGCACAGCCGGGCGCGGAGGGTCGGGGTGCCTGCCGCGGCGAGCACGAAGTCGAGTTGGTCGTCGCTGTCGATCATCAGGGTGATCCGGTTCAGCAGTTCCGGGTCGGCGGCCAGTTCCACGAGGGCTCCGCGGTCGGCGGTCGGGTAGCCCATGAGGACGTCGTTCGCGCCGTGCCGGGCCAGCCAGATCGCCTCGCGGAGCGAGTACGCCATGATCCCGCGGAAGCCGCCGGCCGCGGTGAGATTCTCGCCCAGTGCGACCTGGAGCACGGCGCGGCAGCGGACGGATTTGCTGGCGACGCGCACCGGGGTGCCGCCGGCGCGCAGCACCAGGTCGGCCGCGTTGGCGCGCAACGTGGGCAGGTCGAGCGCAGCCAGCGGCGGGTCGACCTCGGTGGTCGCGGCGATGAGACGGTCGAGCGTCGGCGTCACAGTTCGTCCAATCGTGTTCCATCGATCCGGAGGCGCCAGTCAACCACCGAGTTGGACGATTGTCCAGATCGATCGGACCGGTCAGGGCTGCTCGAGGGCCTTCGACGCGATCACCTGCACCATGTCGTCCAGAGCGGCGATCATGGCCTCGCTGTCGCGGTCGACCAGCCACCGCAACACGAGCCCGTCGAGGATGGCCAGCCCGAACCGCGCGATCGCCTCGACCGGGGTCCCCCAGCCGACTCCGGCGATCCGGGCGCACTCGGCGAGGAACTCGATCGCTTCCTCGTCCATCGTCCGGTACTGCTGACCGGCGATGTCGCCTGCCCGCTCGCTTCCGGTCGCGCGATGCCGCAAGGCCTGCGCGGTGATTTCGTAGGTGAGCAACTGCCGGTCCGGGGTGGCTTCGATAATCGGCCACATCCCGCTGATCCCGATGTGGAGCAGTTCGCGCAAACCGTCGATCCCGCGCAGGTCCGGCGCGTGCCGCACCTGCCCGAACGCCAGCCGCATCGACTCGCTGAGCTGGAGAACGAGGCTCTCGCCCATCGCGGCGAGGAGCTCCTCCTTGCTCTCGAAGCAGTAGTGCACCACACCGAGCGAGACGCCGGCCTCCTCCGCCACGGCACGCACCGTGACCGACGCGACGCCGCGCTGCTCCGCGATGGCCAGCGCCGACTCGACGAGTTGGGCACGACGTTCATCCGCGGGAAGCCTGTTCAGCATCCTCTGATCGTAGAACCTGCGGGGGCCTCGTCCGTGACCAACACGGACGCCCGACCAACACCGCCATTTGCCTGGACGAGCGTCCAGGTTCATGATGGGCGAATGGCACAGGACACATGGCGCAACTGGGCGGGCACCGAGACGGCGAACCCGCAGCGGTTCGCGACTCCGCACTCGGTGGACGAATTGAGCGCACTCCTCTCCCGTGCCGCAGAGCAGTGGCAGCGGGTCAAGGCCGTGGGGTCAGGCCACTCCTTCACCGGGGTCGCGGTCACCGACGGCATCCTCGTCGGCCTCGACGCCCTGACCGGGATCGAATCCGTGACGCTCGACGAACCGGCCGGCGCGCTCGTCACCGTGCTCGCCGGCACCCGGTTGCGCGACCTCAACGAACAACTCTGGCACCGCGGCCTGGCCATGATCAACCTCGGCGACATCGACGTGCAATCGGTGGCGGGCGCGTTGTCCACCGGAACACACGGCACCGGAGCGCGTTTCGGAGGTCTCGCCACTCAGGTCCGCGCCCTCCAGGTGGTGCTGGCGGACGGATCGGTGACCGACTGCTCCCCCACCGAGAACCCCGAACTTTTCGAGGCCGCACGCCTCGGCCTCGGCGCGGTCGGCATCATCTCGAAGGTCACGATCCAGTGCGTGCCGAACTACGTGATGCACGCCGTCGAGGCACCCGAGTCGTTGGACAGCACCCTCGAGCGACTCGACCACGACCGCGGCACCATCGACCACTTCGAGTTCTACTGGTTCCCCCACACCCGCCGTGTGCTGACGAAACGCAACACCCGACTCCCCGGTGACACTCCGACATCGCCGGTCCATCCGGTCCGCGCGTACGTCGACGACGAACTGCTGTCCAACATCGTGTTCGAGGGCATCAACCGGGTGGCCGGCCTCGTGCCCTCGACGATTCCGAAGATCAACCGGCTGTCGTCGCGCATCCTGGGCGCGCGCGAGTACACCGATCGCAGCTACCGAGTCTTCGCGTCGGAGCGCCGGGTCAAGTTCCGCGAGATGGAATACGCGGTTCCCACCGAGGCACTGCCCGGCACTCTCGCCGAGATCGACGCATGGGTGGAGAAGTCCGGGTTCAGGGTGGCGTTCCCCGTCGAGGTCCGGTTCGCCGCGGGCGACGACGTGTGGCTGTCGACGGCGAACGGGCGCGACACGGCCTACATCGCGGTGCATCAGTATCACCGTCGCGATCACGAACCCTACTTCGCCGCGGTCGAGGCGATCGCCCGGGACGTCGACGGCCGGCCGCACTGGGGCAAACTGCACGGGCGCACCGCCGAGGACTTGCGGCCCGCGTACCCGAACTTCGACGAGTTCGTCGCCGTGCGCGACAAGTACGACCCCGAGCGAATGTTCGGCAACGCGTACCTGCAGCAGGTCCTGGGTCGCTAACCTGGGTTAGGTGCCCCCCAGTCGATATTTCGACCGTCGCGCCTTCCTCCGCGTCGCCGGAATCTCCGGGGCGGCGGCGCTCGGCATCGCCGCACTCGGCGCCTGTGGAGAACGGCTGCACGATCCCGAGATCCCGCTCCTTCCCGACGGACTGTCCGTCCCGGGCGACGGTGCGGTGTCCGAGTTCGCACCCGTCGACAAGGCGACGTGGCGCGCCCAGGGTGATCCGCTGGTCGCGCCGACCGGCGACGGGCCCCTCGCGGGCATGCGACTTGCCGTCACCGACCTGTATGCCGTTGCGGGACAGCAGATCGGTGCGGGCAGCGGGCGGCGGCTCGCCGACGCGCCGGTCGAAACCGGAACCGCCGCCGTGGTGGCACGGCTCCTCGGCCAGGGTGCCCGCGTCGTCGGCCTGGCGCAGACCGACGACCTCGGCTACGGGCATTCCGGTGTCAACCAGCAGTTCGGGACGCCACCCAACCCGCGGGCCGAGGACCGTCTGCCCGGCGGCGCGACGTCGGGCGCCGCGAGCGCGGTCGCACAGGGTAGCGCCGACATCGGCCTGGGCGTCGACACCACCGGTTCCGTCCGGATCCCCGCCTCGTACCAGGGCCTGTACGGCTTCGCGCCGTCGCGGGGCGCCGTCTCCACCGAGGGCCTGTTCCCGTTGTCCCCCACGTTCGACACCCCCGCATGGGTCTGCGGCGACCTCGACACCCTCGTCGCCGTGTCCGGCGCCCTGCTCCCTCTCACCGCGGAGACCCCGTTCCGCAGCGCGCTCACCTCGGACGGCATCAACGCCGTCGCCGAGGCCGGCGTCCTCGGCGTGATGCGCGGTGCCCTGACGTCGTGGGAGAAGAGTTCCCTGCCCCGGCTGACGTGGACCGACACGGACATCGGCCGGCTCCCCGACTGGTACGACGCCGTCGTCGACGTGCAGGGCTTCGAGGCATGGCAACTGCACGGCGACTGGGTGAGCGAGGCGATGGCGGCGCTCGGCGACGAACCGCGCCGCAACTTCGTCGACGCGAGCCGCATCTGGGAATCCACGTACGGCCGGAAGATGATCATGCTGGCCGAGGCCTCGAAGACGATCACCGCATTCGTCGGCGACAGCCTGCTCCTGCTGCCCGCGACGTCTTCGGTGGCGCCCGAGCGGACGAGTTATCCCAGCGGGGACCGATTCCGGAACACGATGCGCACCACGGGCATGCTCACGTGCCTCGCGTCGATCTCGGGTCTGCCCAACGCGACCGTGCCGTTGCGCACCGACGACGGGATTCCCGTCGGTCTCTGCCTGGTCGGTCCGTTCGGCCGCGACCGCGACGTCCTGGCCGTCGCCGGCAGCCTCGGCGATGCCGGACTGATCGACTGACGGCCGGGGGTCCGTCAGCCGCGGAGTAGTTCCGCCTTGCGCGCGTCACTGGCGAACGACGCCGTGATCGAGTTGCGCGCCAACGTTTCCCGCTCGGCATCGGTGAGCCCGAGCTGATCGCGCAACTGCGCGAAGTTGTCGTCGACGTACCCGCCGAAGTACGCGGGATCGTCGGAATTGACGGTGACGAGCAGACCGGCCTCGAGCATGGTCCGCAGCGGGTGCTCCGACAGGGAGTCGACGACGCACAGCCGCACGTTCGACAACGGGCACACCGTGAGCGGCACTTCCTCGTCCACCAGGCGCGCCACGAGCGCCGGGTCCTCGAGCGCCCGCACCCCGTGGTCGATGCGCTCGGCGCCGAGGAGGTCGAGCGCCTGCCAGATGTACTCCGGCGGACCTTCCTCGCCGGCGTGGGCGACCACGTGCAGACCTTCGGACCGGGCGCGGGCGAACACGTCCTCGAAGAGAGACGGCGGGTTGCCCACCTCGGCCGAGTCCAGTCCGAGCCCGACGATCGGCGTCTGCAACCGGATGATCTCCGAGAACACTTCCTCCGCCTCGTGCACGGGACGATCCCGCAGGATCGCGGCGATGGCGGCGCTGCTCAGTCCGAACTCCCGCTCGCTGGTTGCCACCGCGTCCATGATCCCGTCGAGCACCTCGTGCAGCGGGACACCACGATTGACGTGGGCCTGCGGATTGAAGAAGAACTCCACGTGCGCGACACCGGCGGCGGACGCCCGTGCGAAGTAGGCCCGGGTGAGGTCCGCGAAATCCTGGGCCGTCCGCAGCACCTGCATGTTGGCGAAGTAGAGGTCGAGGAACGACTGCAGGTCCGTGAACTCGTACCGCGAGCGGAGATCGCCGAGGTCCGCGTACGGCAGCTGCACAGAATTCCGTTCGGCCAGATCGAAGATCAGCTCGGGTTCGAGGGACCCCTCGATGTGCATGTGCAGCTCGGCGACGGGAGAGCTCACGGGTGAATACCTGCCTTTCGCACCACCTAGGCAGCGGTGTCGCGGTCGACGATACGGACGAAGCCGTCGCCGTCGATATTCGCGGTGTCACCGGTGTGAAACCAGCCACCCGTGAACGTCTTCGCGGTGACCTCGGGCCTGTTCCAGTACCCGCGGCTGACTCCCGGACCGCGGCACAGCAATTCACCGACACCGCGGCCGGCGTCGGGACCGAACAGGGCCACCTCCATCCCGCCGAACGCGACGCCCACACTGCCCGCGTGCGTCAGAGCGCACTCATCGGGCAGCGCCAACCCCGTCCCGCAGGTCTCGGTCATGCCCCAGCCGAGAAAGTGCCTGGCAGCCGGGAACGTCCGCCTGAGAAGTTGCGACTGTTCCAGCGACAGGCCGGCTCCGCTGTAGTCGATCCAGCGCACCGCGCGCCGGCCGAAGCTCGTGACCCGCGAGTTCTCCACCGCCCGCAGGAGGACGGCGGGGGCCGCGGTGAGCACGTCGGCTCCGGTGCCGCGCCACGACGCCGCGTCCGTGCTGCCGGTCAGCAGGACCGTCCCGCCCACCACGAGCGTCGAGAGCAGTTCGACGAGCGATCCGACGGTGTGCAGTTCGGGTTCGACCAGGAGATTGCGCAGCCCCTCGGAGCTGAACCCGCGCGCGTGGAGCACGGATTCGATGGTCGAGAGGACGTTCTCGTTGCTCAGTTCGACGCCCTTCGGGGACTCCGAGGGTCCGGGCGCGTACGACAGCAGCACCAGCTCGTCGGGACTCGCGCCGTCGTCGATGAACGAGATACCTTCCGGCAGTTCACCGTCGAGGATCAGCACCGACTCGCTGTCGGCGAGCACCTCGCCTGTCTGCGCGTCGTCGAGCGCCGGGCTGACCCCCACCGGCACACCGCCGGCGAGCAGCACGCCGAGGAATGCCTCGACCCAGCGGACCCCGATCGGCTGCCGCACGGCGACGCGGTCGCCGATCTCGACGCCCTTCTCCTTCAGCCCGCCGGCAACCCGCGCCGCGGACGTCCACAGCTGAGAGAACGTGAGCGACCGGCCACCGTCCTCCTCGACGGCCACCCGCCCCGCGTAGCGGTGCACGGACACATCGAGCAGTTCGGTGAGCGACGGGTTGAGCCCGCCGTAGCGGAGCAGCCCGTCGCGACCACGGACCACCCGGTCGTCGTGGAAGAACGGACCACTACTCGGATACTCGACGAGGGACGACGGCATCTGCACCTCCGCTGACTCCACTGCTGCGCGATCGGACGTTGCCACGACTATATGACGCCCGTCACAGTTGCGGGGAGTGGATCGCCGACGCCTAGCGTCCGGTGTAGGCGGCCTTGCCCGGTCCGACGTCGAGGAAGCTGCGCACGGCGCCCCGCAGGTCGTCGGTCTCGAACAGCGCACCCGACACGTCGGGGGTGATCGAGTCGGCGTGCGCGACGCCACCCGACCGCCACGCGGAGATGATCTGCTTCGTGGCGTCGTGTGCTCGGGTCGGCCCGTCCGCGAGGCGTGCCGTGAGCGCGCGGGCCTCCGCGTCGACGTCCTCGTGGACTGCGTTGACCACTCCCCACGTGTGGAGAGTCGCGGCGTCGTACAGGTCACCGGTCATCACCAGTTCCCGCGCCCGGCCGGACCCCGCGCGTTCGGCCAGCCGCTGCGGCCCGCCCATCGACGGCGTCAGGCCGACGACGGTCTCGACCAGTCCGAATTTCGCCTTCGGTGCAGCGAGAATGATGTCGCAGGCGAGCGCGATCTCGAACGCCGCGGTGAGCGTCAGACCGTGCGCGGCATACACCACCGGGCAGGGCAGCGCCTCGAGCGGATGGCAGATCTCGGCGAACAACTCCTGCCACAGATCCGCGCCCTGTTCCGCGGTGAGCCCGTCGAACACGTGGACGTCCACCCCCGCGGAGACCACCTTGCCCTCGGCGCGCAGCAGGACCGCGCGCGGCGGATTCTCGGCGAGCGCCGCCACGTCCGCCTGCACCGCGTCGAACATCGCCTGATCGAACAGATTCAGTGGGCCGTGGGCGAACGTCAGGATCGCGATCTCGGCGCCGGCGTCGGTGCGGACACGCTCGAGTCGGGTGGGATGCGCAGCGGCGGCAGGCTCAGTCATGCCGCCAGACTGCCACATGCGTTCCGCCTACGATCGGGGTGTGGACTCGCTGCGCGCGGCGCTGGCCGACGTCGTCGGCGAACGGTTCGTGACCGTGGACGCGGACGTGCTCGCCGCCCGCTCCATCGACCACACGGGCCGCTACAGCGGGCGGGCGAGCGCACTCGTCCGGCCCGCGGATACCGCGGAAGTCTCGGCCGTCCTGCGCATCTGCCGCCGAGCCGGTGTGAAGGTCACCGTGCAGGGTGGGCGCACCGGCCTCGAGGCGGGCACGGTCCCGGAGCACGAGGACGTGCTGCTGTCGACGGAGCGGCTGACGTCGGTCGGCCCCGTCGACCGCGAGAACCTGCGCGTCACCGTCGGCGCCGGCGTCATCCTCTCCGTTCTCCAGCACGCCGCGTCCGATGCCGGACTGCTGTTCGGCGTCGACATCGCGTCCCGCGATTCCGCGACGATCGGCGGCATGGTCTCGACCAATGCGGGCGGGCTCCACACCGTGCGGTACGGCCACATGTCCGCGCAGGTGCTCGGTCTGGAGGTGGTGCTCCCCGACAGCGCGATCGTGCGGCGCAGCATGCGGATGGGTGCGGAGAACTGCGGATACGACCTGCCCGCCCTGTGGGTCGGCAGCGAGGGCACCCTCGGCATGGTCACGACCGTCGACCTCGCGCTCCGCCCCGTCCCCGACTTCCGCGTGACGGCGATCGCCGGATTCGCGCAACTGCCCCGGTTGATCGACGCCGTACGCATCGTCCGGCGACTCGCCGGCGTCGATGCCGTGGAGATGCTCGACGGCCGTGGGCTCGAATTGGCCTCTTCGCGGCTGGGTTTCGCCGTTCCCACCGGACTGCCGTGGTACCTCCTCGTGGAACTGGCCGGCGAACGGGATTTCACCGAGGAGCTTGGCGCGGCATTGGAGCGGTGCGTCCCCGACGACGAACCGGCAGTCGGGATCGACGCCACCGGGCGCGCCCGGGTGTGGGCGGCGCGGGAAGCGTTCGCCGAGGTGGTCGGATTGTTCGGCCCACCGCTGAAATTCGACGCGGCGCTCCCGCTGGACACCCTCGCCGCGTTCGTCACCGACGCCGTCGCGATGGTGACGAGCCGGGCACCGGGCGCCGTCCCCGTGCTGTTCGGCCACGTCGCCGACGGCAACCTCCACCTGAACGTGTTGCGCTGCCCCGACGAGTCCGTGCTGTACCGGCCGATCACGGAACTTATCCGCGACCACGCCGGCAACATCGCCTCCGAGCACGGTGTCGGCGCACACAAGCGCAACTACCTGGACCTCGCCCTCAGCCGGGAGGACATCGAGGCGATGTGGTCGATCAAGCAGGCGTTCGATCCCGACGACTATCTCAACCCCGCAGTGATGTTTCCCGACTGGCTGCGTCGTCCTCGGTGACGCCGGGCCTCTTCTCCCGCAACGGTCGCGCGAAACACACCGAGGCGACGAAACCGACCAGCAGGACCGCGGCGGGCAGCCAGATCGACTGCGACATCGCCGTGGCGAACGGCTCCTTCACGAATTCGGGCATCTCGCCGACGCCGGCCTCCTGACTGTCGCTGTTCAGTCCCTGCGCAGACAGGCGGGCCGTGATGAGTGCGCCGATCGCCGCGCTGCCGAGCACGGCGCCGACCTGGCGGGTCGTGTTGTAGACACCGGCTCCGGCTCCCGCCTGATGGGGCGGAAGGTTGTGGGTGGCCGTGGCCGCGAGCGGCGACCAGATACACGCGTTGGCGAGACCGATCAGGCCGATCGGCAACAGCAGTTCCCAGATCGCCACGTCGGGTGACATGACCATGGACAGCCAGCCGAGTGCGATCGAGAACAACAGGAATCCGGCGCCCGCGATGTACCGCGGGTGGGTGCGGTCGACGAGTTTGCCGATGAACGGTGCGAACACACCGGTGAGGACGGCCATCGGCACCAGCAGCAGAGCGGACCGCGTGGGCGAAAGACCGCGCACCGCCTGGGTGTAGAACATCAGCGGCAGAACCATCGCGGTGATCGCGAACCCCATGGAGGTGATCGCCACGTTGGCGAGCGAGAAGTTGCGGTCCTTGAACAGCGCCAGCGGCAGGAGCGGCTCATTCTTGTTCCAGGACTGATACCAGACGAAGACACCGAGTAGAACGAGACCGGCGCCGATCGACGCCAGCACGGTGGCCGACCAGTCGTAGGAGCTGCCTTCCTGGATGCCGAACACGAGGAAGAACATGCCGAGTGCGCTGAGCACGACACCGGGGATGTCGAACTTGTGCTGGTGGGTCTCGAGCGCGGGAACCAACCGCCAGGCCAGCACGAACGCGATCACGCCGACGGGCACGTTGACGATGAAGATCCACTGCCAGCCGAGGTTGTCGACGAGGACACCGCCCGCGAGCGGTCCGACCAGCGTGGCGACACCGGCGACGGCGCCCCACAGACCCATCGCCGTGCCGCGTCGGTCCGGCGGGAACGTGCGGGTGATGACGGCCATCGTCTGGGGCGTCATCAGTGCGGCGCCGAGGCCCTGGAACACCCGGGCGACGATGAGCATGGTGATGGTGCCGGACAGACCGCACCACAGCGACGCCCCGGTGAACAGGACGAGGCCGATCAGGTAGATGTTCTTGGGACCGAACCGGTCGCCGAGGCGACCGGTGACCAGCAGCGGCACCGCGTACGCCAGCAGGTAGGCGCTGGTGACCCAGACGACCTTGTTGATGTCGGTGTGCAGGTCGTTCATGATCGCCGGGTTGGCCACCGCCACGATGGTGCTGTCGACGAGGATCATGAAGAAGCCGATGACCAGAGCCCACAGCGCGGGCCAGGGATTTCGATGCTCGGGTGGCGACGCGGGTGGTGCGGTGCGCTCGGTGTCCATCTTCAATCCTTTGCTGAACCGGACGGGATCCGGCGTGAGTGTGTCAGTCGTTCGAGAAGTTCCGGCGAAAGCCACGGCAGGGCGCCGGAGTCGATGTCGGTCACCAGAACGCTCAGCCATTCGTGCTCCGCACGAGCGACGGTGAGGAGGAACTCGTTGCCCAGGAGGAAGATCCTGGGTGTCTCGGTGGAGCAGGCGAGCGCGGAGGCGGTCTCGAGTTCGCCGATCTCCCTGCGGAGGTGATCGAGGCGGTCCCGGAGCAGTTCCACCACGGTGCGTGCGTCGACGTTGTGCGCCTCAGCCAGCGCGAGGGGAAACTGCGGGTACTCGTGCACAGGGGTGGCGAGCATGTCGCTGACCCGGTGGACCAGCGCCTCACGGCCCGGGTCCGTGATCTCGTACATGGTGCGTTCGGGCCGATTTCCCGCCCTGTCGGTGCCGGTGGTGCGCACCAGTCCTTCACCTTCGAGCCTGCTCACGGTGTGGTAGAGCGACCCCGGCCGGATCTTCACGACGCGTCCACGCCGGGCGGCGGCGAGTTGGTACATCTCGTACGGGTGCATCGTGCGTTCGCACAGCAGTCCGAGGATGGTGACACCGAGCGGTGTGAGTGCCACGGTCACCCCCTCTCACTACTCCACGGCGAATACTCCACGTGGAATATACCGTCCGGAACGGGCGGGAACAAGCGGCTACCGTGGGTCCGTGGACTCCCATCACCTCGACATCATTCGACTCGCCTGGTCGCGCGAACTGGGATTGCCCGACGACGCACTATCCGCCCGGCCCGACGCCGACGACCGCGCCATCCGGGTCGACGACGAGACCGACACGATCCGATTCCTGCGCCTGGGCGAGACGTCCGCACTGGTCGGCCCCCGGTGGGCGATCGAGCGCGCCGACGGGCACACCTCGGAGGAATTGACGGAATCCGCGACGCTGCTCGCACTCACGCAGGATCGATCGGGGCGTTGCGCCGGTCCGGCGGTGCTCGCCTTCGGCACCGACTACCAGGATCCCGCGACCGGCAGACCTCCCCTCGTCTCCCACGAGTACGACCACGTCCGCGAGGTCGAGGCGGCGTGTCCCCCGGACGACGTGACCGAAGCCCACCTGGGTGACCGCGACCAGTGGTTCACCCTTCTCGACGACGCGCAGCAGCCGGTCAGTTCCGCCGGTTACGCCGAGTTCCAGGGTTTCCTCGCCGACGTCGGGGTGCTGACGGCGCCGGCATTCCGGCGCCGCGGGCTGGGCGCCACGGTCGCCGGGATCGCCACCGACGACGCGCTCGACAGCGGACTGATCGCCCAATGCCGTTCACCCCGCGACAATCTGGCCTCGCGCGCGCTCGCCGCCCGCGCCGGATACCGGGAACTGGGTACCTACGCCGCGGTCACGATCTCGCGAAGTACGCTCTGAGACAACATCGAAAGACGGGACGAGTCGACCATGACGGACCGGACGGAAGACCAGCAGAGCACGAAGGGCGCCTACGTCGAATCGGGCGCCGAGTTCACACGCGACACCAACTACATCCCCACCCGCATCACGGCGGACGGCCGCGACGGCTACCCCGTCGAACCGGGTCGCTACCGCCTCGTCGCCGCCCGCGCGTGCCCGTGGGCCAATCGTGCGGTCATCGTCCGGCGACTGCTCGGCCTCGAGGACGTGCTGTCGATGGGGCTGTGCGGGCCCACCCACGACAAGCGCAGCTGGACTTTCGATCTGGATCCGGGCGGGCTCGACCCCGTGCTGAAGATCCCGCGTCTGCAGGACGCGTACTTCGCGCGCTTCCCCGACTACCCGCGGGGCATCACCGTGCCGGCGATCGTCGACGTACCCACCGGGCAGGTGGTCACCAACGACTACCCCCGGATGACGCTGGACCTGTCCTCGGAATGGAAGCAGTACCACCGCGAGGGCGCCCCCGACCTGTACCCCGAGGGGCTGCGCGACGAGATCGACGAGGTCGCCGATCTCGTGTTCCGCGACGTCAACAACGGCGTGTACCGGTGCGGTTTCGCCGGATCCCAGGACGCGTACGACTCCGCGTACGACCGCCTGTTCGCCCGTCTCGACTGGCTCGAGGAACGTCTCGCCGACCGCAGGTTCCTCGTCGGCGACACCATCACCGAAGCGGACGTGCGCCTGTTCACGACCCTCGCCCGGTTCGACGCGGTCTACCACGGACACTTCAAGTGCAATCGGAACAAACTCGACGAAATGCCCGTCCTGTGGGGTTACGCCCGCGATCTCTTCCAGACACCCGGGTTCGGCGACACCATCGACTTCACCCAGATCAAGCAGCACTACTACATCGTGCACACCGACCTCAATCCCACCCGGATCGTGCCGAAGGGCCCCGACCTGTCCGGCTGGCTCGCGCCGCACGGGCGTGAACAGCTGGGCGGCAGGCCGTTCGGGGACGGCACGCCGCCACCACCGCCGAAGCCCGGCGAGGAGGTCCCGGCCGGGCACGGGGCCCGGTGACCGTCGCCCCGGCCGGCTACTGCCCGGTGTAGGTGCCGAAACTCCAGAACACGCCCTCCGGGTCGCGGCAGGTGAATCCGCGCGATCCGTAGTCCTCGTCCCGCAGCCCGCGCACGATCGTCGCACCCGCGGCCACGGCGCGCTCGTGGAGCATGTCGGGGTCGTCGACGACGAGGTACACCGAGCCCGTCCCCGGCGGCAGGTCGCTGATCACCGAGTCCTCACTCGGCGAGCCGAGCATGATTCCACCGCCCTTCGGCCAGCCGAGTTCCGCGTGATCGACCCGGTCGCCCTCGCCGTACACCGCCTTCTCGTCGAATCCGAACGCATCGACGAGGAAGCGGATCGCGGCCCGCGCATCGCGGTAGACGAGGGTGGGCCATACACATGTGGTGTTCGTCGAAGTAGTCATGACTTCACTCTGCTCCGTCGCCGCGGCCGGGGTCTTGGACGAATGAGAACGGATCGCTCTCGCGCCACCGCGACGGTGCGACTCCGGCGAGGTCGCGCCAGTCCCGCGCCATGTGGGCCTGGTCGTAGTAGCCGCACACCGCCGACACGTCGGCGAGCGTCGCCCCGGCGGCACTCTTCAGCATCCGGTGCGAACGATGGAATCGCGACAGCCGCACCACGTCCTTGGGCGTGACGCCGTATTCCGCCACGAACTTGTTCACCAGATGCCTTCTGCTCCAGCCGACGTCGTGCGCGACGTCGGCGACCCTGGCGCCGCCGCCGGCGACGAGCAGACTCCAGGCCCGGTCGAGGTGCGGGTCGATCTCCGCCGGCGCGGCACGGCGGGTCAGGACCTCGTCGAGGATCGCGAACCGCTCGTCCCACCCGGATTCGAGGGACAGCCGTTCGGTCAGTTCACCCGCGTCGGGGCCGAGCAGTTCATCGAGGCCGACCACCCACGCGCCGAGGGCGGCGGTAGGCACCCCCAGCAGCGCCCGGGCGCCGAGCGGACTGAGCGCGAGCTGGACGCCGTGCTGGTTGCCGTCGTGCCGGATCGTCACCGGCGACGTGGCGATACCGCTGGCCAGCGTGTCGTAGCGACCGGGCGCCTGCTCGGGTTCCGCCTGCGCGGCGATGTCGAGCGGCTCGTCGATCGTCAGGACGACCGTGAGCGAGGGCGAGGGCAGACCGAGGTGGATGCCGGGCTCGAACCCGGCCAGCAGATACCCGTCGTACCCGGTCACCAGCGCGCGCAACGGTGCCGCCGGGCGCCGGAAGGCCCCGGACGACATGGCGGTATCGCTGTCGACCACGCTCACGGAACCAGCCTAGGCAACGGTGCCGACACCGGCCACAGCGTTCACTCACCTACAGTCGGTGCAAGCACACTCGAAGCAGACGGCGAGACGGGAGCCCCGATGGCTGGCAATGGTGGACCGGTGGAGAAGGTACTGGTCTCGGTCCTCGACAACGGAAGTCGCCTCCAGGCTCCCGCAGTGGCCAAATACGTCGAATGGGTCCGGCGCTCGCACCCCGGCGAGTCGCCCGCGCAGATCGTCGAGCGCATGGAGAAGATGTTCCTGCTGGCCGTCACGGGCAGCGGCAGCGCGGTCGGCGCCACCGCCGCCATTCCCGGCGTCGGCACCGTCGCGTCCATCGCGGCAGTGGGCGCCGAATCGGCCTTCTTCCTGGAAGCGGCGGCGCTGCTGACCCTGGCGGTCGCGTCGGTGCACGGCATCTCCGCCGCCGACCATCAGCAGCGGCGCGCGCTCGTCCTGTCGGTGGCTCTCGGCGAATCCGGCATGGAGATCGTCCAGAAGGCGACCGGCGTGACCGCGAAGAACTGGGCGACCGCGATCACCAGCCGCATCCCCGGCCCCACGATGAAGGGCATGAACAGCACCCTCGTGCGCAAGTTCATCACCAAATACGCCGCCCGCCGCAGCGCGCTGATCCTCGGGAAACTCGTGCCCGCCGGCATCGGCGCGGCCATCGGCGGCGCCGGCAACCGGGCGATCGGCAAGGGCGTGATCAAGAACGCGCGCAAGGCGTTCGGGCCCGCCCCGGCCCGGTGGCCGGACGAGCTCTGCGCGATCGAGGCGTGACCCGGGACATGCCCTACTAGTGGGCGAAGTGCTGCGCCGTCGTATGCCCGCCGCCCTTCTCGCGGAGTTCGGCGCACACTTCCTCGATCGCCTCCGCGAGGAGGCTTCCGAGGTCGGCACTGAAACCCTCGCGCACGACGATGCGCAACACCGCGACGTCCTCGGCGTCGGCGGGCATGGTGTACGCGGGCACCTGCCACCCCCGCGCCCGCAACTCGTGTGACACGTCGAAGACCGTGAACCCTGGGTCGCCCGCCATTTCGAACGCCACCACCGGAATGTCGGTGCCGTCCGTGATCAGGGTGAAGTACTCGAGCTCCCCTACGCGCTTGCCCACGCGAACGGCGGTGTCGCGCAACGTCTCCATGATCGACTTGTAGCCGGCCCGACCGAGTCGCAGGAAGTTGTAGTACTGGCCCACCACCTGATTGCCCGGCCGCGAGAAGTTCAGTGTGAACGTCGGCATGTCGCCGCCCAGGTAGTTGACCCGGAACACCAGCCCCTCGGGAAGGTACTCGGGGTCGCGCCACACCACAAATCCGATTCCCGGATACGTCAGCCCGTATTTGTGACCGCTGACGTTGATCGACGCCACCCGCGGAACCCGGAAGTCCCACAACAAGTCCGGATACAGGAAGGGAACGACGAAACCACCACTGGCCGCGTCGACGTGGATCGGGACGTCGGGACCACCGGACGCGGCGAGGTCGTCGAGCGCGTCCGCGATCTCAGCCACCGGTTCGAGTTCCCCGGTGTAGGTGGTGCCCACGATGACGACCGCTCCGATGGTGTTCTCGTCGACCGCGTCACGCACCTGCTCGGGCGTGACGACGTAGCGGCCCTTCTCCATCGGCAGGTACTTGGGCTCGACGTCGAAATACCGGCAGAACTTCTCCCACACCACCTGCACGTTGCTGCCGAGCACCAGATTCGGTCGCGCCGTGTCCTTCCCGGCCGCCTCCCGCTTCGCCCGCCACCGCCACTTGAGGGCGAGACCGCCGAGCATCACGGCCTCACTCGAACCGATCGTCGACACACCGGTGGCGCTGGCCGGGTCGGTGGTCGACAGGTGCGGGGCGTGGAAGAGGTCGGCCACCATCGACACGCACCGCGACTCGATCGCCGCCGTCGCCGGATACTCGTCCTTGTCGATCATGTTCTTGTCGAAAGTCTCGGCCATCAGCTTGTCGGCCTCGGGATCCATCCACGTGGTGACGAACGTCGCCAGGTTCAGCCGCGAACTGCCGTCGAGCATCAACTCGTCGTGGATGAACCGGTACGTGGCCACCGGATCGGTTTCCTCGTCCGGCAGCCGCAGCGCGGGAAACGGATCGATCGACAGGCGTCCCGTGTAGGCCGGAGCAAGGATGTCGCGATGGTGATGTTGGTGGTGGTGCTTGCTCATGTGTGTCCCCAATCGATTGGTTTCAGCATGCGCCGTCGCAGACGCCCTGTACGTCAGTTGGTGAATCTCGTCATGGCAGCCCAGTAG
Source organism: Rhodococcus sp. (in: high G+C Gram-positive bacteria) (assembly GCA_004211695.1). Taxonomy (GTDB): domain Bacteria; phylum Actinomycetota; class Actinomycetes; order Mycobacteriales; family Mycobacteriaceae; genus Rhodococcus_F. The sequence goes on along the minus strand of SEEV01000036.1, from coordinate 5,856 downwards.
GGTCGAAACAGTTCCATTCGATTGTGGCAGGGGAGGACGGGTTGACCACAGCAATCCCGGGAAGTTTCACGGAGCCGATCGAGGTGCGAGAGCTGTCGAAACGCTTCAAGAACGTCGACGCGGTCTCGGACCTCAGCTTCACCGTTCCGCAGGGATCGATCACCGGATTCCTCGGACCCAACGGGTCGGGCAAGACCACGACACTGCGGATGATCCTCGGTCTGGTCCGGCCGACGGCCGGCGCCGCCACGGTCGCCGGAGTCCCGATTCGCCACCTGGCCGACCCCGCGCGCACGGTCGGCGCCGTCCTCGACTCCCAGAGCCTGCACCCCAACCGGACCGCCCTCGACCACCTGAAGGTGTACGCGTCCGCGATCCGCGTTCCGGATGCGCGCGCACTGCAGGTGCTCGCGCTCGTCGGGCTCGAGGACGTCGCCGGACGCAAGGCGGGCGGCTTCTCCCTCGGCATGCGTCAGCGGCTGTCGCTGGCGACCGCGCTGCTGGGTGATCCGCGGATCCTGATCCTCGACGAACCGGCCAACGGACTCGACCCCGAAGGCATCGCGTGGCTGCGCGAGTTCCTCAAGGGCTTCGCCGCGTCCGGACGGACCGTTCTGATCTCGAGCCACATCCTGCGTGAGGTGGAGCAGACCGTCGACAATCTCGTGATCGTCAGCCGCGGTTCGCTCGTCTATCAGGGCCGCATGGAGGAACTGCGCAAGTCGCAGCAGAGCCGGCTGCTGGTGGCGTCCTCGAACCCGCCTGCGCTCGCGACGGCGCTGGCCGCCCGGGGCATCGTCGACGCCCGCTCGCTGGCGGACGGGCGCCTCGCCGTCGTCGGCGCGTCCGTCGAGGTCGTGCAGTCCGCCGCCGCCGCGGCCGGGGTCGCGATCTTCGGGGCCATCGGCGACGACATCGACCTCGAGCAGCTTTTCCTGTCGATGACCGCGGGCCAGTACGTGGCCGGAGCGAGCCCCGCCGCGCCGTGGGGTTACGGCCCGCCCCAGACGTACGCACTGCCACCCGGGTACCCACACCAGGCGGGCTACGGCCCACCGCCCGGGTACGCCCCGCCGCCGGGATACGGTCCGCCACCCTCACACCCACAGCACGGTCCGACGTCCGGGGGTCCGCGATGACAGCCCTTCTCACCACGGAATTCCGAAAGGTCACCACGCTGCGGTTCTGGTGGATGCTCGGTCTCGCGCCGTTGATCGTGGGGATGTTCTCGAGCGCGATCACCCTTCCCGTGATGCGCGCGTTCACCGACGCGTTCGAGGCCGACCCGAATGATGCCAACCTCGCCGCCACTCTGTTTGGGCTGGCGGTCGCCCTCGCCCTCGTCATCCTCTTCGCCGCCCTGTTCGGGGCGGTGAACGTGGGAACGGAATTCCGCTACAAGACCCTGACCACTACGTTCCTCACCGCCCGCGGCCGGGACGGGGTGATCGGCGCCAAGCTCGGCGTCACCGCAGGCTTCGGTTTCTTCTATTGCCTCGTGGTGGAGGTCGTCAGCGTCGCCCTGCTGCTCACGTTCGGCGGCGGGAGCTTCGCGTTGCGCGGATCCCTGTTCGCCATGCTCGGGGCGGCTCTGATCTGCGCGACACTGTGGTCGCTCCTCGGCGGCGGCGTGTCGATGCTCACCGGTTCGTCCGTGGGAAGCTGCATCGCCCTCGTGGTCTGGTACACCCTCGGCGAGATGATTCTCCGCTCGATCCTCGGCGGGATCGGCGTCGGCTCCGTCGGCGGCATCCTCCCCGTGTCGGCCACCCTCGGGACGGTCGCCAACGCCGCCGCGGGCAACGAGATCGACTGGCTGCCCCTCTGGCCCACCGCCCCCCTTGCCCTGCTCGTGTGGACCGCCGTCTTCGTCGCCGGCGGCTGGGCGCTCACCCGGCAGCGCGACGTCACCTGACGCGGCGCCGGGCAGTCACCTCACGCGGCGCCGGGCACCGACCTGTCGGTGCCCGGCGCTAACGTGGATCCAGTGGCAAGTGAGAGTGCGTCCGGTTCGGTGATCGAACGGGAGCAGACGCTGGAGCAGGATCAGGCACGGCCGGGCTGGATTCGACGGCTGAGCGGTGAATGCTGGGCGCACCGCCGCGTCGCGCTCGGGGCACTCGCCGTGACGGTGGTCGCCGCGGGGATCGACATCTCGTTCCCGCTCCTCACCAAGTACGCGGTCGACGCGGCGGGATCGGGTAGCGCCACGCAGGTGATCGGCACCGCCGCGCTCCTCATCGCACTGCTCGCGTGTGTGCGGTTCGGCTGCCAGTTCGGGCGCCGGATGCTCGCCGGCAAGCTGTCGCTCGACGTCCAGCACGATTTGCGACTCGGCCTGCTGGGCGCCCTGCAACGGCTCGACGGGCGAGGGCAGGATCAGATCCGCACCGGCCAGGTGGTGTCCCGGTCCATCACCGACCTCCAGTTGGTGCAGGGACTGCTCGCCATGGTCCCGCTGTCGGCAGGCGCGTTGCTCCAGTTCGTCCTGGCACTCGGCATCATGGCCTGGCTGTCGCCGCTGCTCACCGTCGTCGCGCTCGTGATCGTCCCCGCCGTCTGTCTCGTCGTGTACACGATGAGACCGAAACTGTTCGCGGCCACCTGGTCGGCGCAGCAACGGGCGGCCGACCTCGCGCAGCACGTCGAGGAGACCGTCACGGGCGTCCGCGTCGTCAAGGGGTTCGGCCAGGAGCGGCGCGCCGTCGACCAGCTCGAGGACCACAGCCGGACGCTCTACGCCGAACGACTCCGCGCCGCGCGGATAAACTCGCGCTTCGCTCCGACGATGGCGGCACTGCCCCAGCTCGGACTCGTCGGAGTCATCGCGCTCGGCGGCTACCTGGCCCTGCACGGCGCCATCACGATCGGTACGTTCCTCGCGTTCGCCACGTATGTCGCCACGATGACCGGCGTCACCCGCACACTGTCGTCCGTCGTGATCATGGCCCAGCTGTCGCGGGCGGCCGTCGAGCGCGTGTACGAGGTGATCGACGCCGAACCGGAAGTCGCGGACCCGGCGCATCCCACCGCCCTGCCCGGTGGACCCCTCGGCGTGGATCTGCGCTCGGTCACCTTCGGTTTCGAGCCGGACCGGCACATCCTCCGCGGACTCGACCTGCGCATCGCACCCGGCGAGACGGTCGCGGTGGTCGGCATGGCCGGCTCCGGAAAGACCGCGCTGTCGCTGCTGCTCCCCCGCTTCTACGCCCCGTCGTCGGGCGCCGTGTCCCTCACTTCCGGGGGCGAGTCGTTCGACGTCTCCCAGGTGACCGCCGAGCAGTTGCGCGAGGCCGTCGGCCTCGTGTTCGACGAACCGTTCCTGTTCTCCGACACCATCGCGGCCAACATCGCGCTCGGCCGGCCCGACGCCAGCGCCGAAGAGATCCGGGCCGCGGCCGTCATGGCCGCGGCCGACGAATTCGTGTCCGCGTTGCCGGACGGCTACGACACCGTGGTCGGCGAACGCGGTCTCACCCTCTCCGGCGGGCAGCGGCAGCGGATCGCGCTGGCGCGCGCGCTCCTCACCGATCCGCGCGTGCTGATCCTCGACGACGCGACCTCCGCCGTCGACGCCACCACCGAGGCGTCCATCTTCGAGGCGCTGCGGGCGAATCGGGGGCGGACGGCACTGATCCTCGCGCATCGCCGTTCGACGTTGTCGCTGGCCGACCGCGTCGCGGTTCTCGACGGCGGACGGATCATCGATTCCGGCACGGTGTCCGAACTCGACGAACGGTGCGCCCTCTTCCGCGCGTTGTTCGCCTCCGCCGAGAACTCGGGCCCCATCGACGTGAGCGTCCCTGCACCGGCCGACCCGATGCCGTACCAGCGCATACCGCTCGAATCGGAGCTGTGGCCGGAAGACGACGAGGACTGGGACGTGCCCGCCGGATCCGCCTCGTCCGGTCGCACCCCGGCTCTCGGGGCGGGCGGCGGCCGTGCCGCCGGCGGACCGATGGCGGGCGCGCTGGGCAACGTGGCCGCCACGCCGGAACTCCAGCAGGCCGTCGACGCACTTCCGCCCGCCGTCGACAGCCCGGGAATCGAGACCAGGAACCTACGGCTCCCCGAGCCCGACTTCCGGTTGTCGCGGATCCTGCGGCCGGTCCGTGCCCTCCTCGTCGCCGTCGTCTTCTGCCTCGCGCTCGATTCGCTGGCCGGGATCGCGTTCCCCTCCATCGTCCGGTACGCGATCGACCACGGCGTCGTCCCCCACGACTCCGCGACCCTGTGGACCGCGGCGGGGGTGGGCGTCCTGCTCGTGGCGGCCGACTGGCTCGTGGTCGCCCTGATGACGGTCATCACTGCCCGCGCGGGCGAGCGGGTCCTGTTCGGATTGCGGGTACGCAGCTACGCCCACCTGCAGCGGCTCGGCCTCGACTACTACGAGCGCGAGCTGTCCGGCCGGATCATGACCCGGATGACCACCGACGTCGACGCGTTGTCGTCGTTCATCCAGACGGGAATGTCCACCGCCGTGGTGAGCGTGCTGACCGTCGTCGGCATCTCCGTCGCCCTCGTCGCGACCGATGTCACGCTCGCGCTGGTGGCGCTCGCCGTCATCCCGCCGCTCGTCGTCGCGACACTGATCTTCCGCCGGATCTCCTCGGTGGCGTACAGCGTCTCGCGTGAGCGGATCTCCCTCGTCAACGCCGACTTCCAGGAGAACATCGCCGGGCTGCGGGCGGCCCAGGCCTACCGGCGTGAGGAATTCGCTGCCCGCCGGTTCGCCGAGCGTGCGGACAGCTACCGGCGCAGCCGGATGCGGTCGCAGCGGGCGATCTCGGTGTACTTTCCGTTCATCGCGTTCCTGTCGGACCTCGCCCTGGCCGCCGTGGTGTTCGTCGGTGCCCAGCAGGTCGCGGGCGGCGACACGACGACCGGAACGCTCGTCGCCTTCGTGCTGTACCTCGGGCTGCTGTTCGGGCCCATCCAGCAGCTGTCGCAGGTGTTCGACGGATACCAGCAGGCCAGTGTGGGCCTGCAACGGATCGGCGACCTGCTCCGCACGCCCAGTTCCATCGAGCGGGCCACCTCGCGCGACGACCTGCGGCCGATCGACGGGCACCTGCGCGGAGAACTGTGCCTGCGCGACGTCGGGTTCCGGTACCAGGGCGCGGACAGCGACGCCCTGACCGACATCGACCTGCACATCCCCGCGGGCACCACCGTCGCCCTCGTCGGCAAGACCGGCGCCGGCAAGTCGACCATCGTCAAGCTGCTCGCCCGCTTCTACGACCCGACGTCCGGCGCGGTGCTCGTCGACAACGTGGACCTCCGCCGGTACCCGCTCGGCGAGTACCGCGGGCGGCTCGGCGTGGTCCCACAGGAAGCCCACCTGTTCACCGGGACCGTCGCCACCAACATCGCCTACGGCCGCCCCGACGCGAGCCGCGCGGAGATCGAGGACGCCGCCCGCACGGTCGGCGCCCTGGGCACCATCGCCGAATTACGGGGTGGGATGCATCACCCCATCGGCGAGCGCGGGCAGGGTCTGTCGGCGGGCCAGCGGCAGCTGATCGCGCTCGCCCGGGCCGAGCTGGTAGACCCGGACCTGCTGCTGCTCGACGAAGCGACCGCGACGCTCGATCCGGCCACCGAGCAGGTAGTTCTCGAGGCGAGCAGCCGGGTGACACGCACCCGCACATCGGTGGTCGTGGCCCACCGACTGGCCACCGCAGCCCGCGCAGATGTGATCCTCGTCATCGACAGGGGGCGGGTGGTCGAGACCGGTTCGCACGCCACCCTGCGCTATGCCGGTGGCCACTATTCGGGACTGTGGGATGCGGCGGAGACCGGCGCGGGGAATAATCGCGGGGCGAGAACCGTCATCGATGGTGACCCCATCGGTTG
>SEEV01000856.1 GCA_004211695.1 Rhodococcus sp. (in: high G+C Gram-positive bacteria) | reverse complement strand
CAGTTCGATCGCCAACGGGATCCCCTCCAGCCGCTGGCAGAGCCGGATGACCGCCCGTTCATTGTCGGGGGTGATCTCGAAGCCGGGAACGACCGCAGCCCCCCGGGCGGCGAACAGGTTGACCGCCGCGAACTGCGTCGCCGAGCCGGGAGCGAGACGGACATCGACGTCGGGCACCGGGAGCGTCGGAACCGGGTACACATGCTCACCGGCGATCATCAGTGCCTGTCTGCTCGTGGCGAGGATCCGCAGTTTCGGCGCCGCCCGGAGCAGCCGGTCCACCAGATCCGCGGCTGCCTCGAGCATGTGCTCGCAGTTGTCGAGGACTATCAAGGTGTGCCGGGGGCGCAAGTAGTCGGTGAGGACCAACGGGGCGGGGGCTGACTGCTCGCGAATCCCGAGTGCATCTATCAGCGTGTGCGGCAGCAGGTCTGGGTCCTTCAGAGATGCCAGTTCGACCAGGCAAACCCCATCTGGGAAGGCGCGGTGGATATCACGGGCAACCCGCAGTGCGAGGCGGGTTTTGCCGACCCCGCCTACCCCGGTCAACGTGACGAGCCGGTCGACGGAGAGAAGCTTTCGGACAGTCTGGGTCTCGGATCGACGGCCTACGAAACTCGTCAGATCCGCGGGCAGGTTGTCCGGCTGGTTCGCCGACCGTGAAGCCATGGTCCGACCAGACTAACGCTCCGGCCCGACGGGGAGCGGTCGGGCCGGAGCGCGAATAGGTAATGGGATACGTCATTCACACAATGTCCCCCGGTGTGGTCCACAGGCAGGCTGTACAGGCACATCAAACCTAGTCCACTGCTTTGGGAGGCCCCGATGACCGCGACCATAGCCACCGAAATCGATGTCCTTGACGTCGAGGCGGCCGGGCCTGGGGCCCGCTGGGAGACTGCGGTCCGCGATGTCTCGGGGCCCATGACGGTGCAACACCGCAAGAGGCGGGGCAATGCCACTCGCTTGCGTTCGCGAGAGGTCGGCGACCTCCAGCTCGCGGACTGGGACTGCCCGCCCCTGCACAGCGTGCTGTCGCTGGGTAAAGATCGTGCCGCTGAGCGCGATGTCGTCGTGGTCGTGGCAGGTGACTGGGGCGACGAGCGACTTTCCTTTGCGGGCACGGATGCCGCGCTGGTGAACGGGACAGTGGTCGTGGCGACCGGCGGTTTCGACGGTGACGGCTTCTCGGTGCCGGAGCGGGTCAGGAAACGCACGCTGACCCTGCCGCGGGCCGCGCTGCTGGCAGCTGGTTGCGACGCGAACATTCCTGGCTGTGTCGTGCTCGAGCAGGACCGGCCGCTGGTCGGCGTTCTGTTTACGACCCTTGACCAGGTCTGGAGCCGGCTACCAGCCATGGATCCCTCGGAGATCGAGGCGGCCCGCCGAGCGCTGGTGGCACTGACTGTCGGCATCATCCGCGCAGAGACCGGCTCTGTCACAGGTCGATCGGCCTTGGCTGCTTTGCGCGCGCAGATTGACAACTGGATCACCCGCAATCTTCGTAG
>SEEV01000336.1 GCA_004211695.1 Rhodococcus sp. (in: high G+C Gram-positive bacteria) | reverse complement strand
ATGTCGACTCTGCGCGCTGGTTCGGTCACCGAGTCACCGTACGTACCCGCGATGGCATCTGGCCAGGACACGCGCGATCCGTGCGAGGACGGCCGATTGGTAGCGATTGTCTGAGGCTGCGGCATGGATTCAGACAGAACTTTCTCCAATTACGATGCCATCCATTTATGAAATCCACGACGCTGCCGATAATCGGAACGGTTCACGGACACCCGATCGGTTGATGCGGCGTCGGTTGCCACACCGAACCGAATCGATGTGGTGACCTGACCGCAATGCCGGAACGATGATCGGGAAACAACGGATCAAGGTAATCTACAAACGAATACCGCGATACACATGTGTATCGCGGTATTCGATAGGCAGTCGGGCTGTGAGGAGCCGGCATGATAAGAATTCGCGGTGGATTCCGCAGGGCAGGGGAGATGCGCCGTTTCCGATCCCCCCGAGCGGCAGAACGTCAGGCTGGATGCAGCAGGGATGCCAGCTGTTCGTGGTCGATCGACACGCCCGGCGCCCACTCGCGCACGCTGAAGTGGTCGCCGCGGACGTCCAGCACGCCGATGTCGGTGATGACGGTGCTGATGCAGCCCGCTGCGGTGAGGGGGAGACTGCAGCAGCGGACCAGTTTCAGGCTGCCGTCGCGGGCGCGGTGGGTCATTACTGCGATTACCTTCCTGGCACCGTTGGCCAAATCCATCGCCCCCCCAATGCCTTTGACAACCGATCCGCCATCGGACCAGTTGGCCAGATCGCCGGTGACCGAGACCTGCATCGCGCCCAGCACGGCGACATCGATGTGGCCGCCACGGATCATCCCGAAGGAGTCCGCGGAGTCGAAGAACGATGAGCCCGCGATCGTCGTCACTGTCTCCTTGCCCGCGTTGATGAGGTCGGGATCCACCTGTCCGGGGGCCGGGTAGCCGCCCAAGCCTTTGATCCCGTTCTCCGAATGCAGCATGATCGGTCGATCACGCAGATGATTGGCAATCAGAGTGGGGATACCAATGCCCAGGTTGACATGCTGCCCGTCACGTAGTTCTGCAGCGGCTCGGGCAGCGATCTGCTCTCGCGACCAACTCATGCCACACCGCTCTCCACGACCGCCCGGGAATTCGGTGGACTCACTGTACGCAGACGTTCGATCGGCTTGTGCATCTCGCCCTTCAGTTCCACGACACCGGAGACGAACACCTCCGGCAAGTGAATATCGTCGGCGGCGATCAGGCCCGCGTCCACTATGTGCACGACCTCGGCGACGGCAACGCGAGCTGCCATGGCGCACAGCGGGTTGAAGTTGCGCGCCGAGGCGTGAAATCGGAGATTGCCCACTGTGTCCGCGATCTCGGCGCGGATCAGCGCGATGTCGGCAGTGAGACTGTGCTCGAGCAGGCATGGGCGCCCATCGACGGTGTCGACCTGACGTGCAGCCGAATACTCGGCCACTTCCCCCTCGCGGGTGTATCGCACCGGAATCCCACCGTTGGCTACCGCGGTGCCGACCCCGGTCGGGGTGTAGAACGCGGGAATCCCCGCCCCGCCGGCACGCAGCTTCTCGGCGAGGGTGCCCTGGGGGACAAGGTTCACGCGCAGCGATCCCTGCAGGTACTGGGCCAGGAACACAGGGTTGTCCCCGATATACGATGCGGTCACTTGGGCGACACGCCTGGCGCGCAGCAACGCGGTGACGGCGGAATTGGCCGGACCGCAGTTGTTGGTGATGATGTGCAGATCGGTAGCCCCCGAGTCGAGCAGCGCCTCGAGCAGCGCTGCAGGCATGCCACACAATCCGAACCCGCCGACAGCGATGGTGTGCCCGTCGGTGACCGCGGCCACCGCGGTTTCGGGTGTGTCGAGAACCTTATTCATCCTGATCTCCTCTGGTGGTGATGATGTTCCATATGCCGGAGTTGGTGCCGTGGTGCTCGTCGTCGACGGCGGTGCTGAACTGGTCGATGGCGAACTGCCGGAATGTCTGCGCGGGCTCGGCCAGATCGACACCCGTGCGCCAGGCCAACCCGATCTCTCGGTAGGCGCCGGTGTCGGTAAGCGGCACTTCGATCAGGCCTGCAACCGGTGCCGGGGCGGCGGGCACGATGGCGACCCCGAGTCCGGCTGCGACCAATCCTCGCAGGGTGCTGACGCCGGCCGCCTCGAACGCGATTCGCGGTTCGAATCCGGCTGCGTGGCACAGTTCGTCCGCCATGTGACGCATATAGTTGCCCGACTTCAGGGTCACGAAGTCGTCGCTGGCCGCCGCCGCCAACGGCGTGTCGGATTCACCGGCGAGATAGTGCTTCCCCGGGACCGCCAGTACCAGTCGCTGCATGCCGAGCCGGGCGACCCCGATATCGGGCCGTGTCGGCAGCGGCGATGTCACGCACAGCTCGACCTGGCCTTCCTGCAACAGGCGCAACAGCTGATCGGCACTGTCTTGCATCAGCGAGAACTTGATTTCTGGCGATTGCTCGTTGAACCGGCGCAACAACGAAGGTACGGCTTGCTCTCCCAGAGTGTGCAGAAAGCCCAGCGCGACTTGTCGACGAGCCGCGCCGACCTGCAACTCGTCGATGGCTGCCACCAAGATCGCCAGTGCCTGCCGCACGGGTTCCACCAGCTTCTCACCCTCCGCCGTGAGTGTGATGCCGCTGGGCACGCGGGCGCACAACCGGGTCTCGAGGACATTCTCGAACCGGGCCAGGTGTCGAGTAAGCGTTGGCTGCGGCACACCCAATGCCGCAGCGGCCTTGGTGATCTGTCCTTCCTGGGCTACCGCGGAAAATTGCACCAGCATCGGACACAACGTATTCAGAACGTCATGCGAAAATGATTTATTCGGCCCATTCATTTCCGTATATCCTCAATTCAAAATTGACTTTTCCTCGAGTGCCGAATCATCGTTGACCCTCGTTTCGAACACCTGCTAACGTCGAATTTAGAGCACCGACATGCGGCAGGGCAATAGCTTCTCATCGAGCAATTACTACCGACCCACATCCGGCGGGCTCCGATTCCGAATATCAAACAATGGCAACCGAATGCGGCTTGCCGGAAGCCATCTGATTCCAAGATTGATGGTTCATACGAAGGGAAAAGGGATGTTAACCGAAGAAATAGCCGCCGACGCGCTGGATATGTTCGAGACATTTGTCAGCGCGGGGTGGACCGACGGTCTGCCCGTCATTCCGCCGACCGCACGCCGGGTCGCGGAATTCGTCGAACGAGCCGGACGCGGCGCCGATGAGGTCATCGCCGAGGTCGCTCCTCTCGGTGGCGCCGCGACGACCGAGAAGATCGCCGCCAACGCCATCATGGCAGGGTGCACGCCGGACCACATGCCGGTGCTGATTGCCGCCCTGCAGGCTGCCACCGATCCGGCGATGAACATCGGCGGCATGCAGTGCTCGACCCACATGGCATCGCCGTTGCTGATCGTGCACGGGCCGATTCGCGACGAACTGGGTATCAACTCCGGCGCCAACAGCTTCGGGCAGGGTGTGCGGGCCAACGCGACCCTGGGGCGCGCCCTGAAACTCGCGCTGGTCAACATCGGCGGATCGCACCCCGGTGAGGCGGACAAGGCCACCCTGGGCCAGCCCGGCAAATTCACGTTCTGCATCGGCGAGAACGAAGAGGACTCGCCCTGGCCTGCCCTGCACGTCGACCGGGGACTGTCCAAGACCGACAGTGCGGTCACTCTCTACGGTGCCGAGGGCCCGCAGAACATCAACAACCAGGCCGCCGACAACCCATACGACATCCTCACCACCGTCGCCGGCATGATGACGAACCTCGGGTCGAACCACATCTTCATCCAGGGTGAGAGCTTCGTGGTGCTGTGCCCCGAGCACGCCCAGATCATTGCCAAGGCCGGTTGGACGAAGGCCGACATCAAGCACTTCTTGTTCCAGAACGCCACACGCAGCGTTCGCGAGATCGGGGCCGGCGGTATCCACGGCCGCAAGGTGCGCAACTACCCGACCTGGCCGCGCTTCGTCGATGCCGACGATCTCGACGCCCGCGTCCCGGTCACCCGCCGCGTCGATGACATCACCATCATCGTCACGGGCGGCCCCGGCCGACACTCGGCATACCTGCCCGGCTGGGGCACCCGGTCGGTTACCCGCAAGATCGAAGCATGAAAGGTCAGCAGCACATGTCTACTACGATCGATGACAACAAAAAAGAGTGGGCAACACAGTATTTGGTCGAGAAGCTCGGTCTGGTCGATCCGACGGTGAACGCCGCCGACGCTGCCAAGTCCAAGCCCAACGGTGCGGCCGCACCGCGCCTGGCCGCGCTCGCCGGCGCTCGCGGCGTGCTGCTGGACAACACCAAGGGCAACGCCGGACCGCTACTGCGCCACGTGGGCGATCTACTCGAGAAGAAGTACGGTGTCCGGCCCCTGACGATGGAACGCAAGATTGTCTACTCCCGCCCGGCCGACCCAGCACAGCTCGACGAGCTCGCCCGTGACTACGAGTTCGTCGTGACCGGCGTCGGTGCGTGCGGCTCGTGCACGTCCGGCTGTGTGCGCGACGCTGTCGACCTCGAGGCCCGCGGCATTCCGACCGTCGCGATCCACACGACAGTCTTCATGAACTCTGCGATCGCCCACCGTGGTGCGTTCGGTCGTTCCGACCTGCAGTTCGTGCCGGTTGAGCACCCCATTGCCGCGGTCAGCGACGCCGAGCTCGAGCGGCGCGCCATCGCGCTGGTGGACGATGTCGCGAAGATTCTGATCGGTGGCAAGGCATGAGCAGCATTCGCGAAGACGTTGAAAATGCCCTCGATGGACTGCGGCAGGGCTTCCAGGCCGACGGTGCGGACCTGACCGTCGAAGAAGCGACGGAGTCCCAGGTGACACTGCGTCTGGCGGGCAGCGACGAGACCTGCTGGGAATGCATCGTGGCCCCCGACCAGCTGCGTGACGTGGTGGGTTCGGTGCTGCACGACAGCATCGGCTCGCAACCCTCGGTCGAGGTGATCGACCCACGCAGCGACCGATGAGCGATCGGTGGCCGGGGTTCCGTCAGAGCCGGCCCGAGCAAGCACGGGTCCGCCCCCGTGACCCGTCGCGCAGGCATCTCACCCGGCCACCGGGCCCTGACCCTCACCCCTGCATCGAAACGACCCGAACCGAGAAACCAATGACCTCGACCGCACACTCTGGAGCCCATGCCGACACCGGACAGAGGCGCCCATTGAACCCCCACGACTTCTTGAATATCGACTTCTGCTTGTCGGAGGAGGAGCGGCTCATCCGAGACACGGTCCGTGACTACGTTCGCCGTGACCTGTTGGGCCGGATCCCGGACGCCTACGACAACGCGTACCTTCCGGAGGACTTCCCCAGGGCTGCAGGCCGGTTGGGGTTGTTGGGCATGCACCTACAGGGCTACGACTGCCCCGGCACCAGCGCGGTCGCCTACGGACTGGCGTGCCTGGAACTCGAAGCCGGTGACAGCGGACTGCGCAGCTTCGTCTCCGTGCAGGGATCACTCGCGATGTTCGCAATCTGGCGTTACGGCAGCGAGACACAGAAGCAGACCTGGCTGCCGGCGATGGCAGCGGGAAAGGCGATCGGATGCTTCGGCCTCACCGAGCCAGACGCCGGTAGCGATCCCTCCGCAATGCGCACCACCGCGTGCCTCGAAGACGGCCAATGGGTCCTCAACGGCAGCAAGATGTGGATCACCGACGGCAGCATCGCAGACCTAGCCGTGGTGTGGGCGAAGACCCCCGACGGGGTCCGCGGATTCCTCGTGCCCCGCCACACCCCTGGCTTCTCCACCCGCGACATCGAACACAAGATGTCCCTGCGCGCCTCCACCACCTCGGAACTGGTCTTCGAGGACTGCACACTCCCGAGCGAGGCAATCCTTCCCGAGGCGCACGGGTTGAGCGCACCGCTGTCGTGTCTGACCGAGGCACGATTCGGGATCATCTGGGGAGCGGTCGGCGCCGCGCGTGCCTGCTACGAGGCGGCGCTCGACTACGCAAGCACCCGAACGCAGTTCGGGCGGCCCATCGCCGGGTTCCAGCTCACCCAGAGCAAACTCGTCGAAATGTTGACCCGCATCAACACCTCCTTGATGCTCGCCCTGCACCTCGGCGAACTCAAGGACGCGGGGCAACTGCACCCGCAGCAGGTCAGCTTCGGCAAGCTCCACAACGTGCAGAGCGCACTCGACGTGGCGCGCAGCGCCCGCACCATCCTCGGCGCCAATGGCATCACCCTCGAGTATCCGGTGATGCGGCACATGACCAATCTCGAATCGGTCCTCACCTACGAAGGCACCGGCGAAATCCACACCCTCATCGTCGGTCAGGCCATTACCGGTCTGCCCGCGTTTCACTGACATCGGAGCAGCCATGGATTCCCCACGCAACGTCATCATCATCGGCGGCGGCCCGGCCGGGTACACCGCCGCCATCTACACCGGCCGGGCCGACCTGAACCCCCTGGTCGTCGAGGGCACCCAGTACGGCGGCGCTCTCATGCAGACCACCGAGGTCGAGAACTTCCCCGGATTCGTCGAAGGAATCCAGGGCCCCGAACTCATGGACACCCTGCGCAAACAGGCCGCACGCTACGGAGCGGACCTGCTCACCACCGACGTCTCCGCCGTCGACCTGACCGGTGACATCAAGACAGTCACCATCGGCGACAACACCTTCGAAGCACGGACGGTGATCCTGGCGATGGGATCGGCCTACCGCAAGCTAGGTCTGCCCAACGAACAACGCCTGTCCGGACACGGCGTGTCCTGGTGTGCGACCTGTGACGGGTTCTTCTTCCGCACGGGTGTGTTCATCGCGATCGGTCACGACCCACGACACGAACTCGTACACGGTCAAATCCCACTCGACGCCGAAGGCTACGTAGTGACCGAAGGCCGCTCCTCACGCACCGCAGTGAGCGGAGTGTTCGCCTGCGGGGACCTCGTCGACCACACGTACCGGCAAGCCATCACCGCCGCCGGCAGCGGCTGTACCGCCGCACTCGACGTCGAACGCTATCTCGCCGACACCGCCGCCGATGGCGCCGTCGCGAGTGGATAGGGATCTACGAACACCGACTCGGTCCCGGACCCGCGGCCCTTTCCCGGTCGGCACAAGGCCCGATCCCCGGCTCGACAACCGCCACCCCTGACCAGCAGCGCCCACCAACTCCGAATCAACCGATTCCGGTCCGACAACAGGCAAGGGAACTGATCATGTCCGATCACACACTCACTGTCACCGATGATTCCTTCGACGAACTCGTTCTGAACAGCACCCGACCGATCCTCGTGGACTTCTGGGCACCATGGTGCGTGCCGTGCAAGAAGCTGTCGCCGATCCTCGACGAAATCGCGGCGGAGTGCAGCGACAAAATCGCAATCGCGAAGCTGGACATCGACGCAAACCCGAACTCCGCCAAAAACTACCGCGTCATGTCTCTTCCGACCATGGTGGTCTTCCGCGACGGCGAAGTCGTCGGCAGAATTACGGGCGCCAAGGACAAGGCCACGTTGCTGAAAGACATCGGCGCTACCCTCTCCGTGAGCGAAGACACCGCCAACTCGATGTGAGGTGGGATCTCGCTGGCACCAGTCCCTAGAGGGGCGGTGTCTCCCCGAACCGCGGAGCCGGGTCCAAGGAGAACCTGCGTCCGAGTGGTGAATACCGTTCCTGCGTAGCGTGTTCCCTTCCATCGACCGCAGGCCTGGTTCACCGCAGTCCGTTGCATGACCGTGTACCTTGGACGGCCGGTCAACCAGATCCGGCGGTCGCGTCGCCGACGGTTCCGGCACCGTTGCGCAGTGTTCACTAGGAAGATCGGTGCGACCCGAACCCCTTCGCGGTGTTCGGCAACGACATCGGCAGATCAATTGGCGGGGGCGCACTCCCGAACCAAAGACGTTTGCGGACTGGAGTAATTCTGGACCTTCCCGGCCCGGCGCTCTTTCGCCGTGATGACCGCAGGTGAAGCAGGAAATCTGGGGTCACCCTATTCCACCATTTCGTATCAACACTCTTGTGCGCGATGCCGCAACCGCCGGCAGTCACGGTCCGAACCGGGTCTCCTTCGTCGCAGCCTTGCGGTTCGCCCGGATTGTGCCGGTTTTTCACACGTCGAGATGGCACCGTCGAGGCATGCGGTCCAAGCCATTTATTCTTGAATACCAACATTCAATTTCGAATAGCGGTTCAAGGGTTATCTTCGAAGCCCGCCAGAGGTAGTGTGGTCCCTATCACTGCAGCAGGTGGTGCTTCCGTCCCGGAAGTTACCACCCAATTTTGAACCGCCGGGTCTATTCCCGAAGTCAAAATTGGCAGAATGTCCACAATAATACTTGGTTTTCCTTCGACGCGAATTCCTATGTGGGCTCGTGCGTCGCAGGGGGCTGAATCCGAGTCCGGCTTTGCCCGCGAGTTCTCGCAGAGAAACGAAAGAAAGGACATCGATGTCCACCTCCACGCCTTCACCAGCGGCCTTGTCGCCGCCCACTACCGTCCGTCGACGTCGGTACTACGCTCAGCTGTGGTTCTGGGTTCTGGTCGCCTTGGTCGCCGGTATCATCGTCGGACTCGTCGCCCCAGGATTCGGGGAGAATCTCCGCTTTCTGGCGGATAGCTTCATCCAGCTCATCAAGGTAGTCGCGCCACCTATAGTATTTTGCACCATTGTGATTGGGGTTGCCTCAATCGGTAACATGCTCAAGGCTGGAAGGCTCGCTGCGACCGCTCTCGGTTACTTCCTGGCGATGACGGTCGTCGCGCTCTCGCTTGGTCTGGTCGTTGTCAACGTCATTCGTCCCGGCTCCGATTTCCCCACGCAGGTAGCTGATCCCAGCGCACTCCAGACTGCCCAAGCGGATGTCACTGAAGCCACCGGGAAGACCGGAATTCTCGGCTTCATTCAGGACGAGCTATTGCCGAAGAGCCTTTTCGGTCCCTTCGTGGAAAATGACATGCTCCGTGTGATCGTGTTGGCGATTTTGTTCGCCATCGCTGCATCGATGCTTGCTACTCCGCTACGTATGCGGGTCGTAGCCGCAGTCGAACTGATGTCGAAGGTTGTCTTCGGAGTTATCCGAATACTGATGCTGCTGGCACCGATTGCGGCATTCGGCGGTATGGCCTATACCGTGTCTCAATTCGGCGGTAAAACGCTGGCCAACCTAGGCCTGTTGATGGTCGCCTTCTGGCTGACATGCTTCTTCTTCGTCTTCGTTGTACTTGGTGCGGTCTGCGCGTGGAGCGGATTCAGTATCTTCAAGTTTCTACGCATGATCAAGGATGAGCTGCTGATCATCGTCGGAACATCGACATCTGAGCCTCAATCCGTGGATCGTTGATCTCGGTGATTTTCGGGTCGATTCTTTGGTGATGTCGACGGGCGACGCTGTTGGGGCGTGGTTGATCTGCTGACCGGTTGTCAGCTCATCCACGTTGGGTGTTTGTGGGTCGGGGCCGGTGTGGCCGTGTTGTCGGGTCAGGCAGCTTGTGGCGGTTCGTAGTCGATGATGTTGTTCCAGAGGGTCGTCCAGTTGGCTTGTCGCGGCCAGTGAACTGGCAGGTGGAGCACGGGTTTGCGCGCAGGCCGGGCGAATCGGGCGGGAACGTTGACCAGGTGCCGGCGCAGCGTGGCACCCCGGGCCACGGCATGGCGGCCGCCGGCGAGGGTGCCGGCGGCGCGCAGCAGGTTGTGGGCGGCGCGCAGCAGGTTGTGGGCGATTGCGGCGCAGAGAACCCAGGCGCTGTTCGCGCCGAAACGCCCCGACGGGATGTGAGCGAGTGGTCCGTCGATCAGGTCCGCGAACACCGTTTCCACGATCGCGTGTTTGCGGTGGATGACGTCGGCGTCGACGGTGGGCAGGTCGGAATTGGTGAAGAACGGGTGGTAGCGCCATATCGGGAACAACGCATCCGGGTGGTTCGCGTCCTTGACCCGGCGCACGATCAGGCGGGCGGTGACCTTGTGGCGTCCGGAGAACGCGGTGTACTCGACCTCGGCGACCTCGGCGTCGGAGATCAGCTCCCCGGTGTCGGGGTCGGTGACTGCACCGGGATAGTGCACCGGCGTCCACTCCTGCTCGTCGATGCTCTCGATGGCCCGGGTGATGCGCGGATTACGGGTCATCACCAGGGAGAACTCGATGCCGGCGGCGACCGCGGCCCCGATGACGGCCTTGTTGCCGAACGCCGAATCGCCGCGGGCCATGATCTTGCCCGTCGCGCCGCAGGCGCGGGCGGTGGTGATCGCCGAGCGCAGTTGGGAGGCGGCGCCGCGGCCGGATCCGGTCTTGCCGGCCCGCAGCCGCATCTCCGCGACCACCGGGGCGCTGTTCGCGGTGGACAGGGTCGTGACCAGCGGG
>SEEV01000855.1 GCA_004211695.1 Rhodococcus sp. (in: high G+C Gram-positive bacteria) | reverse complement strand
AGCTGGCGCCGTACACCCCGGGCGAAACCCGCCGGCACAGCGTCGCCCGGCTCGGTGGGTGCGGTCAGATGACCGGTGGCCGGGTCGAACCGGGCCGAGAGTGCCGTGATCGCGGTGTCGCGGTAGGCCAGGGTCCGCAGGGTGGCCATCACCTGCGCGGTCACCACCCGCGTCACCCGCGACGGCACATAGATTCCGTCCGGGTAGAGCGGAGTCCAGCCGAGACGGGCCGCGGCGACATGGCCTTGTGCGGGCAGCCTGCGGTCCTGGCGGTCCAGGCCGGCGGCGAGCACATCGAACGTCGCCGGCTGCCACAGCCGCGACACCAACTCGGCACCGGCCGCGGTGATCAGGTCGAGCAGCCACCCCACCCGGGTGTCGACGTCGTCGAGGCCGATCTGCTCGCCGGTCGCATCGTCGACCGCCACATGGGCGCGGATGGTCACCGAAAACTGCCGCGCCGCAACCGCAGTCCGACGATCCCCGCTGGTACTCATCGGTAATGTAGTCATCCACCAGCTCCTCTACCAGCGACTCATCGCCCCGATCGCGCCCAACCCGGACAGTAACCCCACCTGTGACAAGTAACGCTCGATCCACGCCACCGACAAACCCAGCCAACCGGTCTCGCCGCACCACCCGCACCGCCGTGCATCGGCCCTCGGCTGCGTCCTACGAGCATCCGGCCGCGCCCCACCCGCTGCCCCCTAGCCGCGGTCCTCGGAGACCGGGTGCACCACACCACCGGCACTATCCCGCAGCATCTTCTCCCGGTTCTCCAGCGGCGCCTCTTGCTCGGTGGAGACAGGAACCCGGTAACACTGCGCCTCCACCCGGGCCGGCCCCACCGCCCACCGAACCCGACGCGGGCCTGCCCAGGTAGACGCCCAGATCCGCGCGATCAAATATCCGGTGTCCCGCACCGGTACGCCGAAACCCGCAACCGACCCTCCGACGCCGCCGAACGCACCCCGCCACCGACAAGCCCAGGTACTCCGCGGCCTCCCCAATCCGCCTGCCGCAGAAAGTAGTAGATACTACGAGATAGTCATGGAATTTCGATCAACAGCGGGAAGCCTGTCCGGGCCGTAATGGTGCAGGACGTTGCGGGTTTCGAACTCGTCCGCGAACTCGGGATCGTCGTAATAGCTGTACTCCCCGACCTCGATCAGCGGGTTGTCGATCAGCGGCTTCAACAGGACCACCCGAGGTTGTCCCGCAACGGGATGCAGGGTCATCGGGTTCGGCGCGGCGTTCGTGGGCAACTACTTCTCCATTCCTCGGCGCAGGCGTGCGCGATCTCTTGTATAGCGCCGTACGGCCCTGTGCTGCAGGTGCTTTTCGAGGGCACGCTATTGCCATTGTTTGAGGTCTGCTGATAGAGTCGAACAAAGTTACTGCTTATCTGCTTAAGTGGACTGATTGATTAGAATTCACCGAAAGTGTTGCTGGACAGTGAATCAGCGTCCCCGGATTCGATATGGTGGCTGGCTGCGGTGCCACCGATGAGCTCG
>SEEV01000335.1 GCA_004211695.1 Rhodococcus sp. (in: high G+C Gram-positive bacteria) | reverse complement strand
CGCAGTCTGCCGTCGCGGCCTCCTGTCCCCGTTCTCGGCGGTGTTCTCCTGGACGCGACCGAGCAAGGGTTGACGGTTTCCGGATTCGACTACGAGGTATCGGCCCAGGTCAGGGTCGCGGCCGAGGTCGGTAGCGCCGGTCAGGTCCTGGTCTCGGGCAAGCTGCTCGCCGACATCACGAAGTCGCTCCCCAACAAGCCGGTCGACGTCACCCTCGAAGGCACCCGCGTCCTGATCACCTGCGGAAGCGCCAAGTTCTCGCTGCCCACGATGCCGGTCGAGGACTATCCCCAGCTTCCGCAGTTGCCGCAGCAGACCGGCTCGATCCCCGCAGACGTGTTCTCCGAGGCGATCAGTCAGGTGGCCGTCGCGGCAGGCAAGGACGACACCCTCCCGATGCTCACCGGTATCCGGGTCGAGATCGAGCGCAACGCCATCGTCCTCGCGGCCACCGACCGGTTCCGTCTCGCGGTGCGCGAACTCGAGTGGTCGCCGGCGAACCCCGACACCACCGCGGCCGTCCTCATCCCCGCGAAGACGCTCTCCGAGTCCGCGAAAACTCTTGCAGGAGATGCCACTTCACCGGTCGAGCTGGCTCTCGGTTCGGGTTCCGCGGTGGGTAACGACGGACTCCTCGGCATCGTCAACGATGGCCGCCGCACCACCACCCGCCTGCTGGACGCAGAGTTCCCGAAGTTCCGGCAGCTGCTGCCGTCCGAGCACACGGCGCTCGCCACGGTGGAGATCGCTCCGCTCGTCGAGGCCATCAAGCGTGTGGCCCTCGTCGCCGAGCGTGGGGCGCAGGTCCGACTGCAGTTCTCCACCGAGGGGCTTCTCCTCTCCGCCGGCGGCGACGACGCGGGCCGCGCCGAGGAAGGCTTGAACGCGGTCTTCCAGGGTGAGCCGCTCACCATCGCCTTCAACCCCGGCTACCTGATCGACGGACTGTCTTCGCTGCACAGCGAGCAGGTGCTGTTCGGTTTCACGACCCCCAGCCGCCCCGCGGTGCTGCGTCCCGCCACCGAGGACGAGATCGAACCCGACGATTCCGGCAACTTCGCGGCACCGGAGAGCGCGTACACGTACCTGCTGATGCCGGTGCGTCTGCCGGGCTGAGTATTCGCGGAAGCGAAACCAGTACGGCCGAAAGAAATCTCACGAGTGGACGGAGATCACGATGCAGATCGGGTTGGTCGGGCTCGGAAAAATGGGATTCAACATGCGCGAGCGGCTCCGCGCGCACGGGCACGAGGTGGTCGGCTACGACCCGCGGCCGGAGGTCACGGATGTGGCCTCCCTTGCGGAACTCGCGCAGCGACTCGAGTCCCCACGGGTCGTGTGGGTGATGGTTCCGGCGGGAAAGATCACCCATGACACGGTGACCGAGCTGTCCGCGGTGCTCGAGACCGGCGACCTGGTGATCGACGGGGGCAACTCGAGATACACCGACGACAAGATTCACGGCGAACTGCTGGGTTCGCGCGGCATCGGCTACCTCGACTGCGGTGTGTCCGGCGGGGTCTGGGGACTCGAGAACGGCTACGGGCTGATGGTCGGTGGGTCGGACGCGGACGTCGAACGGGCGCTGCCGATCTTCGACGCTCTGCGGCCCGAGGGTGAGCGTGCAGACGGATTCGCCCACGCCGGCCCGATCGGTGCCGGCCACTACGCCAAGATGATCCACAACGGCATCGAGTACGGACTGATGCAGGCGTACGCCGAGGGCTACGAGCTGCTCGAGGCCGAGGACCTCGTCACCGACGTGCACGCCGTGCTGCGCGCGTGGTCCAAGGGCACGGTGGTTCGGTCGTGGCTGCTGGATCTGCTCGTCAAGGCGTTGGGTGAAGACCCCGATTTCGCCGAGATCTCCGGGTACACAGACGATTCCGGTGAAGGCCGCTGGACGGTGCTGGAGGCGATCGACCACGCCGTGCCCGCACCGGTGATCTCCGCCGCGCTGTTCGCGCGGTTCGCGTCCCGGCAGGACGACTCCCCCGCGATGAAGGCCGTCTCGGCGCTGCGCAACCAGTTCGGTGGTCACGCCGTGAAGAAGGCAGCCGGCGAGGCAGAAGCCGGTTCTGGAACGTAGGTGTTCGTTCGCGCACTCTCGCTCAGAGATTTTCGTTCCTGGGACGCGCTCGGTCTCGAGTTGCTCCCGGGATGCACCGTGTTCGTCGGACCCAACGGCCACGGCAAGACGAACGTACTCGAGGCACTGGGCTACCTGTCCACCCTGTCGTCGCATCGGGTGAGTTCGGACGCGCCGTTGATCAGGTCGGGCACCGGTCAGGCGTTCGCGGGGGCCACCGTGGTCAACACCGGCCGGGAACTGACCGTCGAT
This sequence comes from Rhodococcus sp. (in: high G+C Gram-positive bacteria), assembly GCA_004211695.1. Taxonomy (GTDB): domain Bacteria; phylum Actinomycetota; class Actinomycetes; order Mycobacteriales; family Mycobacteriaceae; genus Rhodococcus_F. The sequence goes on along the minus strand of SEEV01000335.1, from coordinate 4,865 downwards.
CTCGAGTTGAACGAGGGCAAGTCGAACCGGGCGCGGATCAACCAGTCGCCCACCCGGCGGCCGCGGGAGATCCTGGGGATCCTGCAGACGGTGCTGTTCGCGCCGGAGGATCTGTCGCTCGTCCGCGGTGATCCCGGTGACCGCCGGCGTTACCTCGACGAACTCCTCACCTCCCGCATCCCGCGGATGGCGGCGGTCCGCGCCGATTACGACCGGGTGCTGCGGCAGCGGTCGGCGCTGCTCAAGACTGCGGGCGGCGCGCTGCGCCGGACCTCGCGCGGCGGCAGTCGACCGAGCGAGGACGGCGCGAGTGCCCTTGCCACACTGGAAGTCTGGGACGGTCACCTCGCCGCGCACGGGGCGCAGCTGCTCGCCGGACGATTGAACCTCGTCCACGATCTGGCCCCGCACCTGGCGGAGTCGTACCAGTCGCTGGCACCGGAATCGCGGCCAGCGAGCATCCGCTACCGCTCGAGTCTCGGCTCCTCGCTGCCGCCGGAGTTCACCGAACCGGCGCGGGTGCCGGAGGCGGGTGACATCGCGTTCCTCGAGGAGAGATTCCTGCATGAGCTGTCCGTGATGCGGTCCAAGGAGATCGAGCGGGGTGTGTGCCTCGTCGGACCGCATCGCGACGACCTCGAACTGCAACTCGGCGATACCCCGGCGAAGGGGTTCGCGAGTCACGGGGAGTCGTGGTCGTTCGCGCTGTCGATGCGGTTGGCGGGATTCGCGCTGCTGCGTTCGGACGGCAGCGATCCGGTTCTCATGCTGGACGACGTGTTCGCCGAACTCGACCGTCGCCGCCGCCGGGCGCTCGCGAAGGTCGCGTTGGACGCTGAACAGGTGCTGATCACGGCGGCCGTGCCGGAAGATGTTCCGGAGGAACTCGACGCCGTCCGATTCGGTGTGGAGGCCCGCGACACCGATCGAGGACGGATTTCGCACATCGTGGAAGAGACGGAGGACCGCCGTGACGGATGATTCCGAGCCCACCACACCCGCGGGCGCACCCGAACCCGAAGTGAAGGGGATCGACCTCGCCCGTCGTGCCCTCGAGGAGGCCCGCGCCGCCGCGAAGGCGAGCGGAAAGTCCGTCGGGCAGGGCCGCCGGTCCGGCACCGGCGTCCGGGCCCTGCGCGCCCGGCGTCGGCGGGGATGGTCCGGTCCCGGACCGGACGACCGTGATCCCCAGCCGTTCGGTGCCCTGACCAGCGCGCTCGCGAAACAGCGGGGCTGGTCTCCCAAGGTGTCGGAGGGCACGGTCCTGGGGCGGTGGGTGCAGGTGGTCGGCGAGGACATCGCCGCGCACGCCGAACCGACCGGGCTGCGGGACGGGATCTTGAGCGTCTCCGCGGAGTCGACGGCCTGGGCCACGCAACTTCGGATGATGCAGTCGCAGATTCTCGCGAAGATCGCCGCGGCGGTCGGTGACGGCGTGGTGAAGTCGCTGCGGATCACCGGTCCGACCGCTCCGAGCTGGCGAAAAGGGGAACGGCACATTCGTGGGCGCGGCCCCCGGGACACCTACGGGTAGGTCGGAGCGGGCGTTCGGTCCTAGTTTTGTCTATTACCTGGTGTTACAGTTACTCCAAGTTTTCGAGTGAACTGTGCCACAGGCCTCCGTCGTGGCGCAGCGGCCGGCACGAAGGAGTAATGAGATGTCCGCCCCCACTGCACCCCGGAACCGGAATGCGATCCCCGAGCCCGATCACATCCTGTTGCAGGCCAGGAACGTCGAGTTCGACTGGTCGAACCTGCCGATGCACTGGATCCCGGGCGACCCGTTCAGTACGCACGTCCTCAACGTCCTGCACCTTCTCCTGCCCGCGGGCGAGGAGTGGTTCGTCGAGACGTTCAAAGAGGCCCTGCCGCTGATCGAGGACGAGCAGCTCCGCGACGACGTCGTCGGCTTCATCGGCCAGGAGGCAATGCACTCCAACGCCCACACCGGTGTGCTGGTCCATCTGAAGGAGAAGGGTCTCGACCCGACGCCCTTCACCGAGCAGATGGAATGGACGTTCTCCAAGATCCTCGGACCGCGACCGCTCACCGGCCTACGCGAGAAGAACTACCTGATCGAGCGGCTCGCGGTCATCGCCGCGATCGAGCACATCACCGCGTTCCTCGGTGATTGGGTGCTCAACGCCGACGGCCTCGACCGGGCCGGGATGCACCCGACGATGCTCGACCTGCTGCGCTGGCACGGCGCCGAGGAGGTGGAACACCGGTCCGTCGCCTACGACGTCATGCGGTACTTCGACAAGCGCGAGTCCCGGCGGATCCGCACCCAGGTGATCGTGACCCCGGTCATCGTGTGGCTGTGGGTGCGCGGCACCCGGTTCCTCATGCGCAACGACCCCGAGCTCGCCCAATGGTCGGCGCACCGGCGCAAGCCGCATCTGAGCGACTTCTTCGCGGCCGGAAAACGCGGCACCCTGCCGACCGCCCGCGAGCTCGCGAAGCGGATGTCCACGTACTTCACGCGCTCGTACCACCCGAGTAACGAGGGTTCGACGGCGCAGGCCGTGAAGTACCTGGCGACCTCGCCTGCGGCCCAGGCGGCGGAGCGGTGAAGCTGTCGCAGGTGCGGGAGGCGCTCACCGGGCAGGGACTGCCCCGCTACGACGCTCCCCCGGACATCAAGGGGCGGCCGCGCCCGGATCGTGCCATGCGCATCACAGAGGCCGTCGCCGCCAAGTATCTCCGGGTTCTCACCGCGTACGACTACGACCCCGTCGTCGCCGGGCACAACCCCGACATCGCGATGAAAATGGTTGTCTCCCAACGCGACATCGTCGCGTCGGACGAGAACGTTGTGCAGCTGCGATTCGCGGCCGAGGGCGGCGCGGAACTGCCTGCGTGGCAGCCGGGTTCGCACCTCGACTTCCACCTGCCGTCGGGGCTGCGACGTCAGTACTCCCTCTGCGGCGACCCGTCCGATCGCACAGGCTACAGCGTCGCCGTGCGGCGTATCCCGGACGGCGGCGGCGGATCCCTCGAGATGCACGCCCTCGAGCCGGGAACGCCGGTGACGGTTCGCGGCCCCCGCAACGGATTTCCGTTCGTGGGCGAGGGGAGTGCCCTCTTCATCGCCGGCGGCATCGGCATCACCCCGATCCTGGCGATGGTCCGGGCGGCCCGCGAACTCGGGATGGACTGGCAGTTCGTGTACTCCGGCCGGTCCCGGGAGTCGATGCCGTTCCTCGACGAGATCGAAACCTTCGATTCTTCAAGGGTTTTCATCCGACCCGACGACGAGTTCGGACTCCCGACCGCCGACGAGTTGCTGGGGCGTGCCGTGGCGGGCGGCGCCGTCTACTGCTGCGGTCCGACGCCGATGCTCGAGTCGGTACGCAGTGCATTCGCCGGAAGCCCGGCCACCGCATTGCATTTCGAACGGTTCGGGGCACCGCCGGTACAGGGCGGCACCGAGTTCGAGGTGCAACTCGTGAGCACGGGAGAGGTGCTCACCGTGCCCGCCGAAGAATCCGCGCTGACGGCGATCCGGAAGACGATGCCCGGAGTGGGGTATTCGTGCCAGCAGGGGTTCTGCGGCACGTGCCGGGTGAAGGTGCTGTCCGGCACCCCGGATCACCGCGAGACGCGGCTCACCGACGCCGAGCAGGAGAACGAGATGCTGATCTGCGTGTCCCGCGCCGACAGCGGCCGTCTCGTGCTCGACCTGTAGTTCCCCCTCGATTCCCGAACCCGACCGACGACCAGAGGACACCCATGACTCCATCCACACCCGGTACCGCCCGGCGGATCACCAACGGTTCCGTCGATCTCGCCGTATTCGAGGAAGGCAACCCTGCCGGAGAGACGATCGTGCTGGTGCACGGCTGGCCCGACACCCACGACCTGTGGAGCCGGGTGGTGCCGTTCCTGACGGAGCGGTTCCGGGTGGTCAGCTACGACAGTCGCGGCGCCGGCCGGAGCACGGTCCCGGTCCGGGTGGCGGATTACCGACTGTCCGCGCTGGCGAGCGACCTGTTCGCGGTGATCGACGCCGTGAGCCCGGGCGAACCGGTGCACGTGCTCGCCCACGACTGGGGGTCGGTGGAGGCGTGGGAGGCGGTCTGCGAGCCGGGTGCCCGCACGCGCATCGCGTCGTTCAGCTCGGTCTCCGGGCCCAATCTCGATCATCTCGGCAAGTGGGTGCGCCGTCGTTTCGCGGACCGCAGCTACGGCGGGCCGCTCGCCCAGGCCGTGGCGTCGGCCTACACCGTTCTCTTCCAGATCCCCGGCCTCGCGACGCTGCCGCTGCGGCTGTGGTTCTCCCGGCACTGGCCGGCGTTCCTGAAGTTCTTCGACCGCCTCGACCCCTCATTGGTGCGTCCGGCGCCGACGCTGGCGGACGACATGGTCAACGGTCTCAAGCTGTACCGGGCCAACATCCGGACGAGTCTGCGGAGGCCACGTGAGCGGTACACCGACGTCCCCGTGCAGCTGATCCTGAACAAGAAGGACAAGGCGGTGCGGCCCGTCGGGTACGAGGACACCGAGAAGTGGGCGCCCGACCTGCGGCGGCGAGGGGTCGACGCCGGGCACTGGTCGCCGATTTCCCATGCCGAGGACATCGCGCAACTCGCGGCGGAGTTCGTGCTGGACATCGAGGACCGGCGGGTGGCCGATCTCTCCGACGGCCCGTCCGAGAGCGCTTCAGCCTAGGTTTTCACTCCCGAGACGCCCTGAAAATTCGCCTACGGGGCACTCAGGGGTGTCATAGCCCGCTCCTGGGCCGGGCGTACCAGTAAGATGGCCGAGGTAACTAGCGGCAAGATTCCCGATTCTCGTCTCCCGCGTGCCCGACCAGGGCGGTGGGCGCCTGCGTCGGGCATTGGACGGAGAAGGAGAGCTACCCA
>SEEV01000854.1 GCA_004211695.1 Rhodococcus sp. (in: high G+C Gram-positive bacteria) | reverse complement strand
CGCGAGCGCAAACAAATCCGCCCCGTCGCCGAGCACGCGAACCGGCTCATGGAATGCGACCTCGACCCGTGGGGAACCCTGGACTGGTGGTTCACCGAGAACCCACTGATCGGTGACCAACGGCCTGCGGACCGCCTTGCCGCGCACATGCTGACCGAGGCCGAGGTGGAGCTGATGGTGGCGGCCGAGCAGATGGGCATGGACTGACCCCGGTGAGCAGTGAACGCTACAACGGGCGGCCCCCGCAGACCCGGATGATCCCCGCGGGCACCACACTGCACCGGATCTCCGGTACCGGATCCCCGTACCCACCGAACTCGTTCAATGCCAGAGGTATCCGCGCACTCGGCGACCCGCTGCAAGGGCGGTTCGAGCCGATCGACGACTCCCACGGCGGCTACCTCTACGTCGCCCTGTCCCTCGCCGGCGCCGTCGCGGAAGGCATCCTGCGCGACATCCCCATCCCCCGGTCAGGGATCGTGCGCCGCACACGGCTCGCCGGCAAGACGCACACCCGGATGGTCCTCGGCCGGGACATCACCGTGGCGTCCCTCCTCGACGGCGACCTCCGATCGCTGAACCTGTCCGGGACCCTGGTCGGCTGTGACCGTGGCGCCTACACCTGGTCCCGAACCACCTGCCATCAGATCCTGGGCGCCGACCCGCACACCGACGGGGTGATCTACCGCTGCCGCAACAACCCCGCCGAACTCGCCCTGATGCTGCTCGACCGCGGAGCCCTCGACTCGGCCGCACTTCCCATCGCCATCCAATGACGTGCTGACCGCCCCGGGCACCTTCGACGAGGTGGTCAAGGTCCCAGGCGAGGTTCACCACCTGAAATACGTGGGTGCGGGCAGCGCCCGACTTCCGTAGCCCCGTCCTCGAGAACGGTCACGCACGGTTGGGTGCCATGACGCAGTGTCGTAACTGGTGTTGGGATCGGCGGTCTATTGCGAGAATGGGGTCTCCGGTGTGGCCCTCTCGCTTTCCTCCCGGCCGTGGTTGCGGGCTCGACACTTTCCCGCCGCTGTTCGTTCTCGAGCCGCGTTTCGTGTCACGGCAGTCTCGTGGCCTTCGGTGCATGTGCGGAGATCCCGCTGGGCTGACCGCTGGTCGTTGTAATTGGATGCAGTGCAGGAATATTCGCATTCGTCATTCTCGCGGCGGAAGGAGTTCCTGGCCTGCGTGGCCGCAGTGGTCCTGCAGGAGTCGGCACCGTCGACCGATGGTGCTCTGTATGTTTGTGCTGGACGACAAGGGTGAGGGGCGCGGGTCCTCGGGAATCAGGGCGGCCCGCGTGTGATTACTTGCCGTTTCAATCTGCTGGCGGTGAGAGGGCCGAAATGCCGCTACTGTGTGCGATCGACGATTGCCCGGCGAATAGGGAGAAAAATATGGCGGTATCACCGAGGGGTTCAGCAGGTTCGGCGCAAAAGACGACCAAAGAGATTCGTGAGTGGGCGATCGGGGAGGGATTGGAGGTGTCTTCCCGCGGCCGGATTTCGGCCGAGA
>SEEV01000334.1 GCA_004211695.1 Rhodococcus sp. (in: high G+C Gram-positive bacteria) | reverse complement strand
GTTGATGTGGTGTTGCAGAAGACGCCGGTGACGTTCGATGTGTCGGTGTGGGAGTTGTTCTGGCCGTTGCAGGTGGGTGCGCGGTTGGTGATTTCGCGGCCGGACGGGCACCGCGACCCGACGTATCTGGCAGACACTATCGTCGAGCATGCGGTGACGGCAGTGCATTTCGTGCCGTCGATGCTGGCGGTGTTCACCGCCGAGCCGGCGGCGGCGGAGTGCACGAGCCTGCGGTCGGTGTTCGCCTCGGGCGAGGCGTTACCCGCGCAGACGGCGTCGAGGATGCGGGCGCTGGTGCCCGGTGCCCGGGTGCACAACCTGTACGGTCCGACCGAGGCGTCCGTGGACGTGACCTTCCACGAGGTCACCGATGCCGACGTGACGAGTGTGCCGATCGGGGCGCCGGTGTGGAACACGCAGGCGTTGGTGCTCGACGCGCGGTTGCGGCCGGTGCCGGTGGGGGTGGCGGGGGAGTTGTACCTCGGCGGTGTGCAGTTGGCCCGGGGCTATCAGGGCCGGCCGGATCTGACGGCGGATCGGTTCGTGGCGAATCCGTTCGGTGCCGGGCGGTTGTATCGGACCGGGGACCGGGTGCGGTGGTTGCCGGGTGGGCAGCTGGAGTATCTGGGGCGTACCGATTTTCAGGTGAAGCTGCGGGGTCAGCGGATCGAGTTGGGGGAGATCGAGGCGGTGTTGTCGCGCCGCGAGGATGTGGCGCAGGCGGTGGTGGTGCTCCGCGGTGACGGGGCCACGGGTGACTATCTTGCCGCGTATGTGGTGCCGGTGGGCGGTGCGGTGGTCGAAGAGCGGGCGGTGCTCGGGGACGCGGCGGCGGCACTTCCCGGGTTCATGGTTCCCTCCACCGTGACGGTGCTGCGGCAACTGCCGGTGAACGCGAACGGCAAACTCGACCGAAAAGCGCTGCCCGAACCCGACTTCGGCGTAGCTGCCGTCGGATTCGTCGCACCCCGCACGCCGATCGAACAGATCGTGGCCGCCGTGTGCGCCGACCTGCTCGGTCTCGCACGGGTGGGCGCGGCCGACAACTTCTTCGCCCTCGGCGGCAACTCCCTGATCGCCACCCGGTTGGTGGCACGGATCAATGCGGCCGTCGGCGACCGGATCGGTCTGCGCGACGTGTTCGATGCCCCCACGGTGGCGGGCCTGGCAGCGCGGGCCGAGTCGCAGGAAGGGCGGGAATCGCGTCCGCCGCTGAAGCCGCGGGAAGGCACCGCGGATGTCCCGGTGTCGCCTGCCCAGCAGCGGATGTGGTTCGTCAACCAGTTCGACACCTCGTCCTCCGCCTACAACGTGGCGTTCGTGTTGCGGCTCAAGGGTCGACTCGACGTTCGCGCACTCCAGGCGGCAGTGGCCGACGTCATCGAACGACACGAGGCAGTGCGCACCATCTTCCCGCTCACCGACGACGGACCGCGCCAGGTGATCCTGCCTGCGGCGCGCGCGGTGCCGGACCTCGTTCCGATCGGCGTGTCGGGAGAGGCCGAACTCCGGGAGCGTTCTCTGCGCGTGCTGTCCGAAGGTTTCGACGTGACGGAGCAGGTTCCGTTGCGTGCGAAGCTGTTCACCGGCGACGAGGACGTGCACGTGCTCGCGGTGGTGGTGCATCACATCGCTGCCGACGGTTTCTCGATGGCGCCGTTGGCCAGGGACGTCATGAACGCGTATGTGTCCCGGGCGAACGGGAACGCACCGGACTGGACACCCCTCGCGGTGCAGTACGGCGACTACGCGCTGTGGCAGCGGGAGTGGCTGGGCTCGGAATCCGACGACGAGTCGACCGTGTCGAGGCAGCTGGCCTACTGGACCACCACGCTGTCGGACCTGCCCGAGGTGCTGGAACTCCCCACCGACCGTTCCCGCCCCGCGGTCCGAACTCTTCGCGGCGGGCGGGTCGACTTCGCGATCGACCCGGAGATTCATGCCGGTGTCGTGAGGCTGGCCCGGCAACACAATTCGACGGTGTTCATGACCGTGCACGCCGCGCTGGCGATCATGCTGGCACGACTGAGCGGCTCCGACGACATCGCCGTCGGGACACCGATCGCCGGACGCGGTGAGCGCGAACTCGACGACGTGGTGGGCATGTTCGTGAACACCCTCGTCCTGCGGACCCGCATCGACGGCGGCGCCACGTTCTCCGAATTCCTCGGCAGCGTTCGGGAAGCCGACCTGGGCGCCTTCACCCACGCGGAAGTCCCGTTCGAACGGGTGGTGGAGGTCGTGAGTCCGTCCCGGTCGACGGCGCACTCACCGCTCTTTCAGGTGATGATGGAATTCCAGGACATCCAGCGCCCCACGCTGGAACTGCCGGACCTGCAGGTTCGGCGCGTCGACGTGGATATCGACACGACCAACTTCGACCTGCAGTTGACGGTGTCCGAGAACACGGACATCGACGGCAACCCGACAGGCATCACCGCGGCACTCGGCTACGCGACCGACCTCTTCGACGAGGAGACCGCCGCCGGGTTCGCGACACGACTCCAGCGTATCCTCGCAGCAGTCACCGCAGACCCCGGCGCGAGCGTGGGAGACATCGACCTGCTCGGCACCCGGGAGCGCGCCGAACTGGCGCCGGTACCGGGTGGTGCCGCGGTCGCGGCGCGGACACTGCCGGACCTGCTGGCGGAGGCGGCCGCGAGGAATCCGGATGCCGTCGCATTGGTCTCCGAGGGACGCGAGGTGCGCTACGGCGAGCTCGACAGTCGCTCGAATCAGCTGGCCCACATGCTGATCGAACGCGGCATCGGGTCGGAGAGCGTGGTCGCACTGTGTGTGCCACGGTCGTTGGAATCCGTGCTGGCTGTCTGGGGCGTGGCGAAGGCGGGGGCCGCCTTCCTCCCGGTGGACCCGCATCATCCCGCTGCCCGGATCGAATACATGCTCACCGACTCCGATGCCGTGTCGGGTGTGACGACGTCGGCGGGGCGTGCCGCACTCCCCGACGTGGTGCCGTGGCTGGTCCTCGACGAACCCGAAGTCGACGACCGGCTGTCGGCGTACCCGACGTCGCCGGTGACCGACGACGAGCGGACTTCGCCGGTACGGGTCGACAATCCGGCCTACCTGATCTACACGTCGGGGTCGACCGGCAGGCCCAAAGGTGTGGTGACCACGCATCGCGGGCTGTCGAACTTCGTGACGCAGGAACGGGAGACGTTCGGGACAACGGCCGAGTCGAGGACGCTGCACTTCGCGTCGCCGAGCTTCGATGCCTCCATCCTCGAACTGCTGCTGGCGATCGGCGCGGCGGCCACGATGGTGATCGCACCGCCGTCCGTCTATGGCGGTGCCGAATTGGCGGACCTGCTGGAGGCCGAGCGGATCACGCATTGCTTCGTCACCCCGGTGGCGCTGGCGTCGGTCGATCCCACCGGACTCACCGGCCTCGAGTGCGTCGTCACGGGCGGGGAGGCGTGTTCCCCGGATCTGATCGCGCGATGGGCGCCCGGCCGGCGAATGTTCAACGCGTACGGGCCGACGGAGGCGACGGTGGTGGCGAGCATCAGCGCCGCACTGGTCCCGGCGGCTCCGGTCACCATCGGCAGGCCCACTCTCGGTTTTGCGGAGGTCGTGCTGGACTCGCGACTGCAGCCGGTGCCGGCGGGGGTCGCGGGCGAGTTGTACCTCGCAGGTCCCGCCCTCGCGCGTGGGTACCAACGGCGGTTCCCGCTGACGGCTGAACGGTTCGTCGCGGATCCCTTCGGGCCGGCCGGAACCCGGATGTATCGCACCGGCGATCGGGCGCGCTGGATGCCCGACGGGCAGTTGGAGTACCTCGGGCGCACCGACTCCCAGGTGAAGATCCGGGGCTTCCGGATCGAACTCGGTGAGGTCGAGTCGGCTCTGCTCGCGCACGACGACGTGGCGCAGGCCGTGGCGAGTGTGTGGAACGGGGACGGCGGCGGGGATCGGCTGATCGGCTACCTGGTGCCCGAACCCGGCGCGGCGGTCGATTCGAGGGCTGTTCTCGACTTCATCGGCGGCCGGTTGGCGTCGTACATGGTGCCTGCGGCGTTGATGATCCTCGACGCGCTGCCGCTGACCGTTCACGGAAAGCTGGACCGCACAGCGCTTCCCGCGCCCGACTTCGCGGCCGCCCTGCCGGGGAGCCGGCCGCCGCGAACCGAGACCGAGGAACTGCTCGCCGGACTGTTCGAGCAGGTGCTCGGACTGGATGCGGTGGGTGCGACCGCCGACTTCTTCGCCCTCGGCGGTGACAGCATCATGTCGATCCAACTGGTGGCCCGGGCAAAGGCTGCCGGTGTGATTCTCTCTCCCCGTGACGTATTCGACCACCGGACGGTCGCCGGACTCGCCGAGGCGGCGCGGTTCGACGACGACGGCACGGTCGCTCTCGACGAGTTGCCGGGTGGTGGCGTCGGACCGCTGCCGCTGACGCCCGTCGCGCGCTGGCTGGTCGAGCGGAGCGGCGGCCGGCTCGACAGGTTCTCTCAGGCACTGTTGCTGGCAGCCCCCGCCGGACTCACCCACGAGGTTCTCCTCGGAGCCGTCGAGGCGGTGCTGGATCGGCACGACATGCTCCGCGCCCGCCTAGTCGCGGACAGCGACGGGCAATGGGGCCTGGATGTGCTGCCGACGGCCTCGGTGCCGGCGGAAGCGCTGGTCCGGCGGGTGCCCGTCGACACGGTCGATGGAGGCGATTTCGCCGCACTCGCGGCCACCGAACTCGACGCCGCCGCCGACCATCTGGATCCGGCAGCCGCCCACATGGTGCAGGTGGTGTGGTTCGACGTCCCGGGCGACGTCGGGCGACTGCTCGTGGTGGTCCATCACCTCGTGGTCGACGGCGTCTCGTGGCGCATTCTCGTCGCGGATCTCGCGTCGGCGTGCAGCCGGCTCGCGGCCGGCACGACTCCGGCTCTGCCGGCGGTCGGAACATCGATGCGGCGGTGGGCGCACGGCTTGGCCGAAGCGGTGCAGGACCGGACGGGCGAACTCGCACTGTGGGAGAAAACCCTCGACGGTCCCGATCCGCTGATCGGTTCGCGACCACTCGATCCCGCGGTCGACGTCGACGCGACCGTCGGAACCGTCACCGTCGACGTGTCGTCGGAAGTCACCGGGGCCCTGCTCACCACACTGCCGGAAGCGTTCCACGGAAGCGTGGGGGACGGTTTGCTCACCGCGGTGGCCCTGGCGCTGATCGCCTGGCGACGAGAACAGGGCGTCTCCGTGTCGGACGCCGTGGTCACCCTCGAGGGACACGGTCGCGAGGAGCAGGTCGTCGCCGGTGCGGATCTCTCCCGCACCGTCGGCTGGTTCACCACGCTCTATCCGGTGCGGATGGATCTCACCGGAGTCGACGTCGACGACGCCATGGCCGGGGGCCGCGCGGCAGGTCAGGCGGTGAAGGCCGTCAAGGAGCAGTTGCTCGCGATCCCGGATCACGGAATCGGCTTCGGAATGCTGCGCTACCTGGACGGCGAGAAGTCGGCGTCGCTGCGCCGATTCCGCAGCCCGCAGGTGAGTTTCAACTATCTGGGCCGGGTCACCACCACCGGTGGAACGGAGGATTGGCTCCCGGTGCAGGGCAGCGGTCACCTCGGTGGAACCCGGAATCCGGACATGCCGGTCGCGTCGGCGATCGACATCAACGCCGTCGTCGACGACAGTTCCGACGGCCCCCGTCTGAGGGCCTCCTTCACCTTCCCTCGCGGGGTTCTCCACGACGCCGAGGTCGCGTCGTTCGCGGACGTGTGGCGCCGCGCCCTCGGTGCACTCGCCACGCATACGTCCATGCCGGATTCCGGTGGGCTGACGCCGTCCGATGTTCCGCTGATGCCGGTGAGCCAGCAGCAGATCGAGCGGTGGGAGGAGCGGTTCCCGGCCGTGCAGGACGTATGGTCGCTGTCGCCGCTGCAGTCGGGGCTGCTGTTCCACGCTTCGCTGGCCGCGGAGTCGATGGACGTCTACACGGCGCAACTGCGCATCAACCTCGAGGGTGCGGTCGACGCCCCGCGGCTGCGCGCCGCCGCGGCCGGCCTACTGGCTCGGCACCCCAACCTGCGGACCGCGTTCGTCTACGACGACGGTGTGCCCGCGCAGTTGGTGGTCGACACAGTGGAGGTGCCGTGGCGGGAGGTGGACCTCACGATCGACGGGCCGGCCACCGAGACGGAACTCGGGCGGCTCCTCGACGAGGACCGCAGCGCCCGATTCGACCTCCCCCGGCCGCCCCTGCTCCGGCTGACCTTGTTCCGCACCGCAGCAGAACATTTCGTCCTGTCGATCACGAATCATCACATAATCCTCGACGGGTGGTCGATGCCGTTGCTGGTGCGGGAGTTGCTCCTGCGTTATGCCGCCGACGGCGAACCGGTCGATCTGCCGGAGCCGCCCATCTACCGCACCTATCTCGAATGGGTGGCGCAGCAGGACACGGACGCGTCGGTCCGGGCCTGGGAACGGGCGCTGGACGGCGTCGGGGAGCCGACGCTGGTCGCGCCGCAGGCGTCCGCGGCGCTCCACGGGGTGCCTCACAACATCGACGTGGCGCTGCCCACCCCCGTACGCGACGCGCTCACCGGGATGGCGGAGCGCACCGGCGTCACCCTCAACACGGTGATCCAGGCGGCGTGGGGGGTGCTGTTGTCCCGGTTGCTCTCCCGCGACGACGTGGTCTTCGGGGCCACCGTCTCGGGACGTCCGCCGGAACTCGCCGGCGTCGAGAACATGCTGGGGCTGTTCATCAACACCCTGCCGGTGCGGGTACGGGTGGACCCGGACGAGTCGTTCTCGGGCCTGCTCGCCCGACTGCAGTACGAGCAGGCGTCCCTGCTCGACCACCATCACCTCGGGCTCGGTGAGATCCAGTCGCGGGTCGGTGTGGGCAACCTGTTCGACACGCTGTCCGTGTTCGAGTCGTACCCCATCGACTCGTCCGGGTTGGACGAGAACACCGACATCCGGGGGATGCGGGTGACCGGACTCGACGCCCGCGACGCCACACACTATCCGCTCACGCTGCTGTCGATCCTCGAACCACGACTGCGGCTGAGCCTGCGTTACCAGCCGGGGATCTTCGACCGGGGCACCGTCGCCGCACTCGCCGACCGCCTCGTCCGGATTCTGGAGGCGGTTGCGGGGGAGGCGGGGTCTGCGGTCGGGGATGTGGAGGTGTTGGGTCCGGGTGAGCGGTCGTTGGTGGTCGAGTCCTGGAATGCGACGGGGCGTGGG
>SEEV01000333.1 GCA_004211695.1 Rhodococcus sp. (in: high G+C Gram-positive bacteria) | reverse complement strand
CGGGTGGCGCCGTCGATCATGATGGGTCGCAAAGAGGGCCTCACCACCGTCGACGAACTCGAAGGCCGCCACGTCGTGGAGACCGGGGCTCTCCTCATGCAGCGTTCGCGCATCATCGCCGATCGCGTCGGAAGTGGTGCCTGCGCGATTGCCGGCCTCACCTACAAGCTGTCGGACGGCCGGATACACCTGCAGGGAGGGGTCGGAGACATCGGCGAGCTCCGCGACTGACGCGGCCGAACCCGCTGAGCCGCTGGAGCACGGCACCGAACTACCGTGCGGAACGGTGTGCACCCACGATTTGCGCACCGCGGTCGGCCCCGGGGTACCAGATAACAGCGATCGCTCGAAAAGACCCCACCGACCCGCCTCGTAACCCAACGTCAACGACACCCTTCGGAGCAGCTGGGGAACATATGTACTGCTGATCCGTCGAGCGGGTCTGACTATCAACTTCACCAAAAGTGTTGCTGGACAGTGAATCAGCTGCGACAGGCGCCAGAGCCAATCTGCGAGACGGTTCACCTCATTGACTACGGCGAGTTAAGTCTTCATCTACGCGGCACGCGTTAGGCATGTCGTATGGCTGAAAATCCAGGAACCCGCGCGGGTCTGAATGTGGGTGACCGCGCCCGGTGCATACCGACGCCACCTCGGAGTTCGTCATCGTGAGTATCGACGGCGAGGACGCGGTGATCGAGTCGGTGCGCGACGACGTTCCCGGTCGGTTCCCCTTCCATGCCCGCCTCGAGCGGTTGGTCCCGGTCGAGTCCTGACTCAGACAAGAAATACCATCTGAACTGCGGAGATGACACGTCCCCTCGCGTGGGTTATCGCCTCTCGTCGCGGCGATCGCGTCGGTGATCTGCCCGCGCTGCTCGGCGGTCAGGTCCCGGACCCGGGCGTCGTCGGCGATGCCGAGCATGACCATCACCCCAGCCAGCCCGATCCCGGATCCGCGCATGTACGTGGTGAGGACGTCGGAGACGAGTAGGTTGGGACCGGGACCCTTGCGTTCGGTCGTGCGGGCCTCGGTGCGTTGATGGCGGCCCGCTCTGATCTGTTCGGTGGCTTCGGTTTCGATCAGTTCCTGCATCACCATCCGGATCGACTCATGGATCAGATCCACTCCCTCGCCGGCACGGAATCCTCGAGTAGCTCGGACAGGGCAGACTGGGACAGGGATCGGTGGACCTCTCTTCTTGGATGCGTGCTTGGCCGTACACACCGAGGATCCTGCCGATGGCACTCTCTACGTCGGAGCCGCGCCACTCAGCCTCAAATCCCACCACTCCATGGGACGCCTATCTGGTCACTGGTGTGCCAGCTAGCCAGGATGGACCCCCACTCCATGTAGGGGGCGCGATGGTTCCGCTGACTTCGGCGACATCTCCCAGCGCACAGACTCGTCGTCAATAGTGTTCTCGGGGTGAATTATTCGGGTGTACGCGGGGAAAGCCGGTGGCACGGCGGCGACTGTGTGGTTGAAGTTGTGCACGTGTCGAGGCATGTGACGCATCGCACATGGGATATTTGACCTATAGGTACAAAATAGTACTAGGGTGGTGACATGGGCAGACGGTTGAAGTTTGAGCAGGCTGCCGCTGTGGATAGGGCCGTCGACTTGCTCTGGGGTCAGGGATACTCGGGGACCACTCCGGTGGATCTGGTCAATGAGCTCGGGCTCGGAAAGGGCAGTCTCTATCGGTCCTTCGACAGCAAGCACAACCTGTTCAGCCTGGCCCCGCGGCGATACAGCGCGGAGCGCCTCGAGTCGCTGGCAGAGGGTTTGGAGGACGACGGCCCGATGAGGCCGAAGCTGAAGGCCGCTGCCGCACGCCTGACCGGCGTTGGTCTGCATGAGCGCGGTTGCTTCCGTGTCAATTCCATTGCGGAGCTGGGTCATGCCGACGAGTCGGTGACGCAGGCTGCGGCTGAGCTCTTTGACGGAATCGAATCAGACTTCAAGGTCTCCGTCGAATCAGGACAGGCGACTGGGGAATTCGGCACCGGAGGCTCGCCGGAAGGCATTGCCCGCGCCTTGCTCGTCACTGTCGTGGGGATAAGTGCGCTGGTAAAGAGCGGCACGGATCCAGCACGGCTCAGCCGCATCCTCGATACGGCGATCGAGAGTCTCTGACGTAGGTAGTCCCGAGTAGAGCGAATGGAAGCAAGTAGGAGATTGGCTGTGTCAATCAACGTGACCGGACCAGATACCACGACCGAGGCTGCGGCGGAACCCATTGCCGGAAGCCAACAACCGGTGGCACGGACGACGTCGATCGCGCCGAGGCGGGGGCCGGTGCCGGCGGACGCCCCGGTGGCCACGTTCCCTGAGCCACCGACTGAACCGGCTGAGGGCCGGTTCGCTGCGGCCGCGATTCGTGGGATGGGCAGGTCTCTGGTCACGAACATGACTGCCAGCTTGAGTATTCCGACGGCCACGAGCGTCCGTGCGGTCCCGGCGAAGCTCATGATCGACAATCGCATCGTCATCAACAACCACATGAGGCGGGCGCGCGGCGGCAAGATCAGTTTCACGCACCTGATCGGCTGGGCGCTCGTACGGGCCCTCGAGGATTTTCCGAGCCAGACTGTGTCGTACACGGAAGTGGACGGCAAGTCGTTCGTCGTGACGCCTGACCACGTGAACCTCGGAATCGCCGTCGACATCGCGAAACCGGATGGATCGCGATTCCTTGTCGTCCCGAACATCAAACGGGCAGATGAGATGGGCTTCGGTGAATTCCTCAGGGCGTATGAGGCTCTCATCGTCAAGGCACGAAGCAACACGCTGTCCGTCGAGGATTACGCCGGCACGACACTGTCGCTGACCAACCCCGGCGGTATCGGGACAGAGCATTCGATCACCCGCCTGATGAAAGGCCAAGGTTGTGTCATCGGTGCGGGCGCTCTGGAATATCCGGCCGAGTTCCAGGGGGCCAGCGAACAAACCCTCGCCGATCTCGCCGTCAGCAAGACGATCACCCTGACGAGCACGTACGATCACCGGGTCATCCAGGGGGCGGCCTCCGGGGAGTTTCTCAAGCGAGTTCATGAGCTTCTGACCGGGCAGCACGAGTTCTACGAAGAGATCTTCGCGGCCTTGCGAATCCCATATGAACCGATCCACTGGGCGCCTGACATCAAAGTGGATCCGGCGAGCGCGGTGGACAAGACAGCGCGCGTGCAGCAGCTCATCGACGCGTTCCGTACCCGTGGGCACCTGATGGCCGACATCGATCCCCTCGAGTACGTCCAGAGATCCCACCCAGATCTGGACGTGGCCAGTCACGGGCTCACGTTCTGGGACCTGGACCGGGAGTTTGTCACTGGTGATTTCGGTGGTGACCAGCGGCAGATGAAGCTCCGCGACATCGTCGGTGTTCTGCGTGACGCCTATTGCCGAACCGTCGGCATCGAGTACATGCACATCCAAGATCCGGAGCAACGGGCGTGGATCCAGAACCGGGTCGAGCTGCCCTATACGAAGCCGACCCACGATGAGCAGATGCGCATTCTGGGCAAGCTCAATGAAGCGGAAGCTTTCGAGACCTTCCTCCAGACGAAGTACATCGGCCAGACACGCTTCAGCCTAGAAGGGGGCGAGTCGACGATCCCGTTGTTGGACGCGATCATGCATGCGGCGGCCGACGGTGGTCTTGACGGTGTGGCCATCGCGATGGCGCACCGGGGACGGCTCAGCGTGCTCACGAACATTGCAGGCAAGACCTACGGTCAGGTGTTCCACGAGTTCGAGGGAACTGACGTCTCGGACGATTTCGGCGGCTCGGGGGATGTGAAGTACCACCTGGGTACTGAAGGTGTCTTCACCGGCGCAGATGGCGAGAATATTCCTGTCTATGTCGGGGCGAATCCTTCCCATCTCGACGCGGTCGACGGCGTTTTGGAGGGCATGGTGCGCGCCCGGCAGGACCTGAGGCCGGCTGGTACGTTCCTGACGTTGCCGATCATCATCCATGGTGACGCGGCGATGGCCGGTCAGGGTGTCGTCGGCGAGACCATGCAGATGTCACAGTTGCGCGGATACCGCACCGGCGGCACGATCCGCGTCAACATCAACAACCAGGTGGGATTCACGACCCTGCCGGGTGAGGCACGAAGCTCGGTGTACTCGACAGACGTCGCCAAGACGATCCAGGCGCCGATCTTCCACGTCAATGGTGATGATCCCGAGGCAGTCGTCCGAGTCGCGGAGCTCGCCTTCGCCTACCGTCAAACGTTCCATCGCGAGGTCGTCATCGACCTCATCTGCTACCGCCGGCGCGGTCATAACGAAGCCGACGATCCGTCGATGACACAACCGCAGATGTACGGCCTCATCGAGGCCAAGCGCAGCGTCCGGACCCTCTACACCGAGGCACTGGTCGGCCGTGGCGACATCACCGTCGAAGAGTATGAACAGGCCAACAAGGACTTCCGCGATCGTCTCGAGAACGCCTTCGCCGAGACTCACGCCGCCCAGCCCAGCCTCATGCCGGTTACCGCGACAGACACGATCGACGCAATGGAGAGAATGCTTGCACCCGAGCACGAAGCAGCGAGGAGGTCCGAAGCCACCGCGGTGGACTCCGACGTGATAGCTCTCGTGGGAAATGCCTTCGACAATCGGCCGTCAGGCTTCACCGTCCACACCAAGCTGCAACGGCTGCTCGACAAACGAGTGGAGATGAGCCGCAATGGGGACATCGACTGGGCCTTCGCCGAGCTCCTGGCATTCGGCTCACTGCTGGTGGAGGGGATACCCGTCAGGCTGACCGGTCAGGACAGTCGTCGCGGCACGTTCGTCCAACGACACGCGGTCCTTCACGACCGTCACAACGGACAGGAATGGCTCCCGCTCACCAACATTGCCAAGGAGCAGGGGCGATTCTGGATCTACGACTCACTGCTCAGTGAATACGCCGTGATGGGATTCGAGTACGGCTATTCGGTGGAACGGTCCGACGCCCTGGTGCTCTGGGAGGCACAGTTCGGCGATTTCATGAACGGCGCTCAGATCATCATCGACGAGTTCATCAGCTCGGCCGACCAGAAATGGGGACAGCAGTCCTCCCTGGTACTGCTCCTGCCGCATGGCTACGAAGGCGGCGGGCCGGATCACTCCTCGGCCCGTATCGAACGCTTCCTGCAGCTCTGCGCGGAGAACAACATGACGGTCGCGCAACCATCGACGCCCGCGTCGTACTTCCACCTTCTCCGGCGCCAGGCTTACGCTCGCCCACGCAAGCCGCTCATCGTGTTCACTCCGAAGTCGATGTTGCGGATGCGGGGAGCGATCAGTGCCCTGTCCGATTTCACCGGCGGCACGTTCGAACCCGTCATCGATGATCAGCGTGCGATTGACAAGGCCGGCGTTCGCCGCGTGCTGTTGGTGACAGGGAAGCTGTACTACGAGCTGCTCAACAGGCTCTCCAAGTCGCCGGATCCGCAGATCGCGCTGGTGCGAATCGAACAGTTCTACCCGCTGCCCGGGGCCGAGCTGGCTGATGTCGTCGGCTCCTATCCCAACGCCGAACTGGTCTGGGTGCAGGAGGAGCCGAGGAACCAAGGTGCCTGGTCGTTCCTTCTCAGCGAGCTCGGAACGATTGGCTCGCGTCGCATCCGTCTCGTGTCTCGCCCGGCCTCTGCCGCTCCGGCGACGGGTTCGAGCAAGCGGCACGCCCACGAACAGAGGAAGCTCATCGATGAAGCGTTGGATATTTGAACCGTTGAATCATCCTCTGTCAACCCCGATCCTGTTTAAGTCGAGGAAATGTGACATCGGCGCTCTGACCGCATCACGGCCCCACCAGTCGAAGATCTCATGCCGAGGTCGTACACCACGGGGCGTGACCCTCCTTCATTGAGATGTTCGAACGCATGAGATGTATTGGTTGAGTCAATATTTCGTCTGGGACCGAGTCATTCCGCGCCGAGACCTGATACGAGTTGAGCAATTGCTGATTCGGCGGAGCCCCACTTACGGCGACCTATCGGTTAGGTCGTCAATTGCAACCGGCTGCTGAATTGAGCGGAGTCATGGGAATCGCCCTCCGGATAGGCGGTGGCGATTCCCAACGCGGTAGGGGGTGTGCATCCCACCCTTCGGAGCGTTGCCCAGAGGGTCTGTGTGAATCGACTCCGGGACATCCCGAACAAATTGAATGTTTCGTCATCCGGAGCGCCGCCGTAGGGCGCCCACATTGTTGCGAACCGGATGATCTCGTCGGATTCATTCCTGGCGTTGGGTTTCTGTTCTCGAGAGCGTGCTTCGACAAGTTTTCGACGGCGTTTGATGCGGTATTCACGCACCTGTTCGTCGATCGTAGGCTTGAGCGAGCTGCCCTTAGGGTGAGGGTGGTCGGCAGTCATGATGGTCCTGTTGGCCAATAGTTGTGCGTGACCCGGTTGGTGAGGTGGCCGGTGAACATTTTTGTAATGTCCGCGAATCCCGATCCCGATCGGGATTCGCGGACATGAGAGGATCGCCGCAGTACGCGACGTTCTGGCTCATCGCGAGGTATCAGTAATTTCTGTTGTCGGTGACACTGTCCTGGCATTCGGCACGCCTACAGGGCCTTGAGTTCCTCGGTGACCTCGGCGACCGATTTCTTCGCGTCCCCGAACAGCATGGAGGTGGTGTCGGCGAAGAACAGCGGGTTGTCGATGCCGGCGAACCCGGAGTTCATCGACCGCTTGAGCACGATCACCGACTTCGACTGATCCACATTCAAAATGGGCATCCCGTGGATCGGCGACGACGGATCATTGCGGGCGGAGGGGTTGGTGACATCGTTCGCACCGATCACCAGGGTGACGTCGGTGCGGGCGAACTCGTCGTTGATGTCGTCCATTTCCTTCATCGCGTCGTACTCGACATCGGCCTCGGCGAGCAGCACGTTCATGTGCCCGGGCATCCGGCCGGCGACCGGGTGGATGGCGTACTTGACCTCCACGCCCTTCGACTCGAGCAGCTTGGCCATGTCCTTGACCGCGTGCTGCGCCTGCGCCACGGCCAACCCGTAGCCGGGGACCACGATCACCTGGTTGGCGTACGCCATCTGGATCGCCGCATCCGCCGCCGAGGTGGACTTCGCCGTCTTCACGGTCCCGTCCCCGACCGCCGCCGCGCCACCGCCGCCACCGAACCCGCCGGCCACGATCGCCGGGATGGACCGGTTCATCGCCTTCGCCATCAGGTTCGTCAGGATCGAACCCGACGCCCCGACGATCATCCCGGCCACGATCATCG
>SEEV01000853.1 GCA_004211695.1 Rhodococcus sp. (in: high G+C Gram-positive bacteria) | reverse complement strand
CAATGCCGCGCAGTTAGGCGTGTGACTGTTGGGTCAAATGGGACACACGTGAGTAAAGGGCGTGTCGGTGCGTGTGGGACAGCGGAACTCCCGGTATCGAGGGCTTGTCCTCGCAAGACAACCCTTTACCTTGGGAGTTCCGCTGTCCACACAGTCTGTCATCCGCCGCCCCGTCGAGGTTGCCGTAGGCCGGTTCGCGCCCGGTCACCTCGGCGAGTTGACCCAGATCGTGCCGTTCGAGATGGTCGACGACGCGCTCGCGTCGACGTCGAGTGTGCAGAAACGGGTGCGCGATCTGCCCTCGCGGGTGGTGGTGTACCTGCTGCTCGCGGCCGGACTGTTCGCCGAGGGCGGCTACCAGCAGGTGTGGGCACGGCTGACCGCCGGACTGGACGCGCTGACGCCGGCCCGGCCGGGCAGTTCCGCGCTCGCCCAGGCTCGCCGCCGGGTCGGGGCCAAACCGTTGCGGGCGCTGTTCGAGCTGCTCGCCGGGCCAGCGGCGGGGGCGACGCGTTGGCGTGGGCTGCTGGTCTGCGCGGTCGACGGCACCACGATGTCGGTGCCCGACAGCGCGGCGAACCTGCGCTGCTTCAGTCGCCAAACCGGCACCCACGGCGGTTCCGGATACCCGCTGATGCGGATGTTGACCATCGTCGCGTGCGGCACCCGCACCGTCATCGACGCCGTGTTCGGCTCGACCCTCATCGGCGAAACCACCTACGCACCACGCCTGTTCGGTTGCCTACGGCCGGGCATGCTGCTACTGGCCGACCGCAACTTCGCCGCACAGAACATCATCGCCGGCATCGCCGACACAGGTGCTGACCTGCTCATCCGCTGCAAGGACAACCGCAAACTCCCACGGATCGGGCGCTGCCCGGACCGGTCCTACCTGACGGTGATCGCCGGAGTGACACTTCGAGTCATCGACGCCGAGATCGCCATCACCGGCACCGGCGATCACCAGCGCAAACGCCGAGTCGGCCGCTACCGACTCATCACCACATTGACCGACCACCAGGCGTTTCCCGCATCGGCGATCGTCGAGCTCTACCACCAACGCTGGGAGATCGAAACCTCCTACCTGGAGCTGAAGTCCAGCATCCTCGGCGGACGGGTGCTGCGGGCACGCACCCCGGCCGGCATCGAGCAGGAGGTCTACGCCCTGCTGACCACCTACCAAGCCCTCCGTCTGGCCATCGCCGACGCCACCGCCACCAACCCGACCGCCAGCCCCGACCGGGCCAGCTTCACCGTCGCTCTCCACGCCGCACGCGACCAGCTCATCCACGCCGCCGGCGTCATCGCCGGTACCGTCATCGACCTGGTCGGCGCAATCGGCCGCGCCGTACTCACCGATCTAATGCCCACGCGCAGAACACGAGTCAGCCCCCGCGTAGTGAAGCGCGCAATCTCCAAACACCGAGCCAAGGGCGACATCGACCGCACCAACTACCACGCCGAGATCAGCATCAGCATCCTCATACCAGCACACTTGACAACAGACCCGCCGCCCTAACTGCGCGGCATTG
>SEEV01000852.1 GCA_004211695.1 Rhodococcus sp. (in: high G+C Gram-positive bacteria) | reverse complement strand
TCGCCCGCCTTGCCGCCACGTACGGGCACTCCGCGACCGCGAATTCGAAAGGTCCGTCCCGCTGCCGTGCCGGCTGGGATTTTCATTCCGACGTGACCGTCGAGGGTGGGGACGGAGATCGTTGCGCCCAAGGCTAGTTCGCCGAAGGTGACCGGAACCGTGACGGTGAGATCATCGCCGTCGCGGCCGAACACCGGGTCCGCGATGACGTGCACGCTCACATACAGATCGCCCGCAGGTGCACCCCCGAGGCCAGGTTCGCCCTGACCGGGGAGCCGGATGCGTTGACCGTCGCGCACGCCGGGCGGCACCCGGACGTTGAGGGTGCGGGTGCGATTCCCGACGCCGGTGCCCTGACAGTCTGGGCACGGTGTATCGATGACGGTCCCGGTGCCGCGGCAGTCGTTGCAGGGTTCGCTGAAACAGGTCGCCGAAGTCGAAATCGCCGCGGACGCCGGTGTCTCGCCCGGCGCCGGGGTGGAACCCGGTGCGGTCGAAAGCCCCGGAGGCGAACAGCCTGCGTGCCTCGTCGTAGTCCTTGCGTTTGACCGGGTCCGAGAGCACGGCGTGCGCCTCGCTGACCGTCTTGAAGCGGTCCTCGGCTCGGGGGTCGTGCGGGTTGGCATCCGGGTGCAGAGTGCGGGCGAGCCTGCGGTAGGCCTTCTTGATCTGGTCGACCGACGCGTTCGAAGGGACGCCCAGGTCGGCATAGAAGTCGCGTTCCAGCCATTCCCGCTGCGTCACTGGCCACCTCCTTCCTTCTGCTGCGCGCTCAGCGGGAGGTTCGGTCGACGTGGGTGACGGCCTGGTTCTCGGCGGGCAGGCCGACTGGCAGCAGGTCGACTGGCACGTGGCAGTTCTCGGCGCACGCGATGATCGACGGGGTGGTGCTGAGCCTTCGGTGTTGGCGAGTACGGGCTCGCCGCCCTCCAGTGCAGACACGACCGAGATCGTTGTCACGAGGTCGATGCCGACGGCGCGAGCGAGGGGGCCTCCTCGACAGCGTGGGGCCCGGACTCGAATAGTGCAACCAACCGTGGACGGTACCGACCCAGCTCGAGTGCATCAGACGCAATTTTCTCCCCACAGAACATCCTGGTCAAGGATGATATTGAGTGTTAGGCGCTCACATTTTCGTTCCAGTTGTCCGCGGGGAACACCCCGTCACGCTGGCGGGGGCCGTCCGGTCAGGAAGACCTGTCAAGCCGTCGCTCGGAACCGGCTCGCCGCGGAAGCGGGCGCCCGATCGCGTGTCAGTTCAGGTCGGGTCCGGCCCCCGGTCGTGGCGATGACGTTCGTTGAACCGTGCCCGCTGCCGGTCCAGCACGATCACCTTTGCATGAGGAGTTCGGTGCTGTTCGCGCGCGATCAGCAAGCGGACGGCGGCCATCTGTCGCTCGAGTGCGGCGGCGCGTGCAGCCGCATTCTCGTCGTCGAGGAGGTAGGCGGCGGCGCGGTCGCAGTCGATGAGGAACTGTTCGTAGGCAAGTCGCACCGGCTCCTGCTCGTCGAGGTGGGAGACCGCGATGTTCTCGACCAATTGCAGGGGGAGGCGGGCGAGCCGATATTCGAAGCGGAGGAGGGCCATCGGGAGGGCGCCGAGTGTCACGCGCGGGATCGTAGCCCGACCGTGACCTGTCGGGGCAGAACCATGGAGGAACGGTGGAGCGCGGAGGCCGATCCGGGTACACGGCTCGGGCGCTGGTCATGTCCTTCGCGGTATCAGGCCGACTCCAGCGCGTCGCCGATCTCGTGCAGGGTGCGGTGGTGTTCCTCGGCGGTCATGACATGCCCGGCGGCGATGATCACGGCGACGGGCCATTCGATGATCTCCAGCGCCGCGAGGGCGCCGAGGGCGGCGTAGAACGCCAGGTGCTCGGGTCGGGGGATGCCGACACTCCCGACGATCGGCAGCTTCACGGCGAAGCTGTCGGCGTGGCGCACGCGTTCGAC
>SEEV01000851.1 GCA_004211695.1 Rhodococcus sp. (in: high G+C Gram-positive bacteria) | reverse complement strand
GAGAGCGCTGAGGGTCGGATGGCGACATCAGGGTCGGGATGTGCTGCCAGCAAGGCGGGGACGTCGTTGCCCGGCGACGGACGGACGGCGACCCGGTTGGCGAGACTGCCGCCGACCTCACCGAAATCCGCGCACACCACGGTGCTGGCGCCGCGCAGGTCGGCCAAGGTCTGGGTGAGAGCCACGGCGAACGGGGTCTTGCCGACCCCACCTTTCGGGTTGGCGACGGTGATCACCGAGAAATCGGGCAGCCCCCGGGTGATCACCGACTCGGCGGCCCGCAGCCGCATCTCCGGCGACTGCGCTTTCGGGGCGAGACTCAACCCGAGCATGGCGTTGAGTCGACCTCGCACCCCCAGGCGGGCAGGCTCACCGGCCCCGGGAACGATCTCGGGGGCGGCCAGCCCCGACACCGGCCGCCGCGGCCGGGCGGGTGGTGTGCGGTCGTGTCCGCCTTCGCGCTCGGCGGATACAGCTGCCCGCGCGCGTGTCGGATCGGTCGCCGGCCGCCGCACAGCAACCGTGGGCTCATTGCCTTCGTCCTGGATCCGCACGACGGGAGTGCCGCCCGCCGGGCGGCGCTGGGGCCGTTCCCGGATGGGCGACACAGATTCCTGCGGCGGTGCCTGCTCCGGGGCGGGGCGGATGGTCTGGTCGGGGTCGACCTCAAGCCGCATCGGCGCGGTGTCGGCGCCGCCGCTGACCGCGACGGTGATCGTCTGGCCGCTGCTTCGGGCTTCGGCGTGGGCCTGCGCGAACACGGCGGTCATCAGGTCTTGCTCGGTGTCGCCTCGCAGGTCGAGCGTCGCGGCCTGCGACGGCACATACGCCGTAGCGTGACGTCCTCCGCCGTCGATGGCGACGGTCATCTGCGGGGCGGACATCACAGACTCCCGGCGCCCGAGGTGGTGCCGTCGAGCTGGGCGAGCATTTCGGTGATCAGCTCGTCGAGGCTGGTGAGCTGATCGAGTGCCTCGGTCTTGACCTCGCCGTCGGGGAGCGCCCCCACGAGGTCGCGCCGATGACCGATCGCGCTGAGGAGCTCGTCGAGACGGCTGCGGGAGACGGTCTTGCTTTCGGTGTCCAGGGCGGCCAGCCACCCGGGTGTGGAGGCCCGCAGCGCTTCTCGGAACGCGCGAACGACGGGGTCGGAGTTGCCCTTGTTGACGAATGGGCGGTGCATGGCCTCGATGTCCTCGGGTTCGAGGATTACTGCGCGTTCGATCTGCCGGACTGCCATCGGTGGCCTCTCTCTCGTGTTTTCAGTGGTGGAGCGGATAGAGCCGGGACATCAGGGGTCAGACGGCGGCAGCGAGGTCGACCGCGGCGAGGAAGACGGTGTCGAGTCCGCTGTATTCGAGGATCAGGACCTCGGGCCGGCGGCCGGTGGATTCCACTGACACCTCCACCCGCACCAGACCCTCCTCGGTGACCGTGCCGTCGCTGTCGCGGGCAATCTTGCGGATGGTCTCGACGGTCAGGACGGTGCCGGTGCGGTCCGGTTCGTCGTCGAGGCCGAGGACGATGTTCATGCCTTC
>SEEV01000850.1 GCA_004211695.1 Rhodococcus sp. (in: high G+C Gram-positive bacteria) | reverse complement strand
CCGGACGTGCCGGGTGCGTTGTCGTGGGCGGATTACCTACGCGGGCAACAGCACGCGATGCTGTGGGGCAACCCGACCCAGAAGGGCCGCTACTGGGGCGTGGAGCTGCCGCCGCGCTCGATGCTCGCACAGGGGCTCGACACGGTCGGGCAGTGGCTGGTCCCTGTCGTCGACTGGCCACTGCTGGGCACGTTCGCTCAGCTGTGGCGCAAGTGGGCGCGCGATGCGTTCCTCGGCGAGCAGAAGGCGATCGCCGACCATCTCGCCACGATCGAGCGGCACCTGTCCGGGCAGGGCGTGAACGCCACACCCGCGACGCCGGCGCAGATGGACTACCTGATGCTGCGCTCGGCGACACTCGGGCTGCCGCTCGATGCGGACGGCGTGATCTGCGGCGGCGGCGACTGGGAAGAATCCGACGTCGCCGCGCTCGAAGACCTCACCACCCTCGAGCTGACCCCCGGCGACGGCTACACCACGGTGCGCGGGCAGGTCGGCGTCCGGGACTACACCGGCTACGCGATCGTCCTGACCCTCGGGCGCATGGCGCCGCTGCCGATCCCGGAGAAGATGCTGCCGTGGCAGGTGATCGGCGATCCGTCAGGCGAACCCCTCGAATGGTCCGAGCGGATCTCGCTCAAGGCCAAGGGGCAGACGTTGCGCAGCCTGCGCCGGTTGACGTCGAAGATCGAGGCCCAGTTCGACCATTACACCGTCGAACACGACCAGGTCCCGCCGCAGGAACTGGCCGAACAGCACGCACTCGCCCAACGGGTGATCTCCGACATCGAGGAGGACCACTCGGGCCTGTCGGTGCGCACCGAGGGCTGGTACCGCGTCCTCGTCGTTGGTTCGTCGCCGGAGGAGGCCAAGGAGAAAGTCGCGCTGCTGCAGGAGATGTACGCGCCGCGGATTCGCCTGGAACCCGAGCACGGCCAGTACCAGCTGCTGCGCGAGTTCATCCCGGGTGAGCCGCTGGCGAACATCGCGCACTGCCGGCGGATGAACGTGAAGGCGCTGTCCGCTGGCATGGCCGCGGTCGGTGACCGGATCGGTGACCGCACCGGCGTGGTGGTCGGGCAGACCGCGTCGATCGCTCCGCGGCCTGCGGTGTGGGATCTGTTTGCCGCGCACGAGAAGAAGCACAAGTCCGGTCTGACGCCGATCGTCGCGGTGCCCGGCTCGGGTAAGACGTTCCTCGCCGGCATGCTCGTCTACCAGGCGGTGCGTGCGGGCGCCTATGGTGTGGTGCTCGACCCGTCGGGGCCGCTGAAGAAGCTTGCGCAGCTACCCGAGTTTCGGGGTATCGCCGAAGTGCAGGCGCTGACCGGTCGCACCTCTCGTCCGGGATCACTCAACCCCTACCGTGTGATCGTCGACCCCCGCCCCGACGACCCGGAGTACGACCCGTCCAATCCCGACTACACCGACGACGCCGATCCGGTCGCCGCGGCGCAGTCGCAGTACGAGGCGGATCTGCGAGCCGCGGAGGCGGAGCGGATCTCGGTGGCGGTGTCGGTGCTGAAGATGATGCTCAC
>SEEV01000849.1 GCA_004211695.1 Rhodococcus sp. (in: high G+C Gram-positive bacteria) | reverse complement strand
GTGGGCAGTTTCGTGTCCGCCAGTGGGCAGAAACGGATGTCCGCCAGTGGGCAGAAACGTGTCCGCCTATGGGCAGGTTTCGTGTCCGCCAGTGGGCGGGAACGAATGTCCGTTGACACGCCCGTGCCGCTTTCGCCCAAGGCAAGCAGGAAGCGACCCGCGTGACGTTCCTCTGACGATTGCACGCCGCCGCCCTCCCGCGGAACACTCTAAAACCGGCTCTTCACAGTTGGTGGTGTAGTTGATGTAGGCGGTCAGGTTGCGGAACCCGAGGGCGGAGCCGCGGAGGTGTTCGAGCCGGCCGTTGATGGTCTCGGTGGGCCCGTTGCTGATGTCGGTCGGTCGAAGTAGGCCAGCACGTCGGCGGTCCCCTTCTTCAGCGTCCTGCCCAGGGTGATGACCTCGGTGAACGCGGCAGGTACTCCGTCCTTGACCGAGTCGATCAGCTGTTGCATCAGCTGGCGGCCGCGGCGGTCGGGTTCGCGGTAGGGCGGCGATCATGCGCTGGTAGATGCCCCAGGTCGCTCGACGTGCGCGTCGGCGGCGAACAGGACCCGCAGCCGGGCGGCCTGCTTGTCGGTGAGCAGATCGGCACCAGTGTGCGGCGTGCGTCGCGCCCCGTAGAGCGGGTCGCCCTTGCGGCCCCGGTGGCCGTGGATGGTCTGATGGACCCGGCGTCGGCAAGGTCCAACGCGTCGCCGCCCAGGTGGAGGACGTGGAAGGCGTCCATGACCGCGGCCGCCTCCGGGAAGCTCTTCGGTCGCGGTGGTCTTGAACCGGTAACCCGTCTATCGCGACGACTTCCACGGCGTCGCGCCTTGATGACCTGCTTGGAACGGTCCTCAACCATGTCGAGCAGCCGTGCCGGTCGGGTGCCGGCGCGCACTGCGGTGAGGTCGATGATCGACGGTGACGTACTTCTCGCCACGGCTTGTGTGGCGCCACACGTGTTCGTCGATCCTGATCACGCGCATGCTGCCGAACCGGCCCGGGTCATCGATCAGCACGCTCTTGCCTTCGGCCGGCACAGCGTCGTTGACGGTGTTCCAGGCAACCCGAGCCCTTCGGGCTACCGGGCGACAATGAGGTGCTGGACCACAAGAGCTTCCAGCGCTCACCGCAGACCGCGACGCGAGAGCTTCGCCCGTGGCTCAGCCGCCCGGCTGGTGTGCTGGCGCCACACCTGCCCGCAGCCGCAGATGCTGATACCAGCTGTCAGCATCGTCGGTGTCGACGACCCGACAGGCCAGCACCGCGCGGTCAGGCTCGAGGCGTTGCCCGACAACTTTCGAGGCCGAGTTCGTCAAGGCGTGTGAACGTGGTCGGGTCAGGGCTGGTGAACGTAGCGTCAAGCACGTCGAGGTCTTCTGGATGCGCCGAGTAAGACCTTTCATATTCGGAAGGCCTCGACTCCTAGCCCGAATGTTGCCCGTCACTGAAGATGCAGATGATCGCGTCGCTGTAAATGCAGACGGCTTCGGACTGTTTTCGAGGTTTTCGTCGGCATGGTGACGGCGTCGTCGTCACGTTGAAGGCGCGGTC
>SEEV01000332.1 GCA_004211695.1 Rhodococcus sp. (in: high G+C Gram-positive bacteria) | reverse complement strand
GAACAGGTCTCACTCCCCGCACCTTGGACACAGATCGACGACACCACCTGGGCAGTAGATCCGAGAGCGTTCCCGCGCAGCGTTCCCGAGGCCGAGATCAGTCCGTACCCGGCGCTGACCGCAGTCGGAACCAACGACGACGGCCGCGACCTCATGCTCAACCTCGAACAGATCGGCCACCTCGCCATCAGCGGCACCCCGACCGCCACAGCCGGGGTGCTGCGTGCGCTCGCCGTCGAACTCGCAGTCTCACCCACCGCCGACAGCCTCCACCTCAACCTCGTCGGATACTGCGCCGACCTGCCGGAGGCAATCGACAACGGCCGCATCACCCACTCCGAGGACGCCGACACGGCACTGACGACACTCGCCAATCACCTCGAACTCGACTCCAAAATCCTCGCGAACAACGACCTCGAGTCAATCGCGCATGCACGCACGTCGTACACCACCAGCGAGCTGACCGCACCCGAGATCGTTCTGATCGCCGATCCGGTGACCGAGGCACAGGCCGGGCTACTCGCCGACATCGCACGGCACGCACCCCGAATCGCGTTCGCCGCAGTGACCACCGAAAGCGCACATACCAACGCCACATGGACCCTCAAGGTCGACGACAACGGCTCGGCCGTCCTTGCTCGTCCAGGAGCCGCGTCGGCCGGCATCACAGTGACCACCCTCAACGAGGAGAGCTACGCGTCCGTCCTAGACCTACTGACCACCACCTCACGAGAACCTCGCATCGCCCACAAGGGCGATAACCCTGACATTCGATGGGAAGCAGCCCGTCTCGACAACGACATCTCGACCGACGAGTTCATCACCAGCTCCGATCCCGCAACCTTCAGGGTGGTCGAGAACGAGAACCTCGACCACGCCGTCGACCGACCAGAGCCGTCCGATTCGGATGAGGTCACCGCAGAAGGCGAGCTGCCGGAGGCGGATCACATCTGGATCAGGCTGCTCGGCGAACCCGCCGTCACACCCCCGTCACCAGGGCCGGCCGAAGGCCGAGAGAAGAGCCTGACCGAAATCGCCGCGCTTCTCATCACCACCGATGGCGGAGTCCTCGCCGCGGACATCGACAGCAAAATCTGGCCCCATGACGTCGAAGCCGCCAGAACCGGCACAGCCGAGCAGGAGAAAGAAGCGAAGGCCCGGCTCCGCCGGCGCCGCAACGAAGCGCTCTCTCGCCTGCGTAAGTGGCTCGGTGACACCGAGACCGGTGAACCCGCTCTCATCAAGTCCGGAGATCGAACCGGCCGGACCCCGCAACGGCTCCACGACGCCGTCACGACCGACTGGGACTACTGGCAGGAACTCGTCAATTCCCATCCCGCTGACGTCGACACCGCCCGGCTATCCGCCGCACTAGCTCTGGTCACCGGCCAACCTTTCAGTAGCGATGACCCCACCGCCTACGGGTGGGCCGACCACACCAAACAAGACATGATCTCCGCCGTCACCGACGTCGCCGAGGAGCTCGCCACCCGCTACATCCGCGGCCAACAAGTTCCCCAGGACCTCGCGGCTGCACACACCGCCGCGGAGACGGGCCTCGAGGTCGACATCGTCCACGAAGGGTGCTGGCGTGCGGCGATCATCGCCACCCACTTCTCGGGCGACACCGAGACCACCCAAAGGTTGATCGATCGCATGATCACCGAGCTCGACGCCCTCGAAGAAGAGCCCGAACACGAAACCAAGATGCTCTTGAGTCAGCTCGACTCCACCTACGGCAGCCACTACCGGATCGGAGCAGCATCATGACGCGCCGCATCGCCGCACTGGCGACACTCACTGCCGCGATGTGCCTGACAGCCAGCTGCAGCATCCTGACCCCAGAACCGGTCACCCTCGAAACCAACACCGGACCCACATTCACCGGACCGCCCGGCTCCGGAAAGTCCCCCGAGCAACAGGCCGGTGAAGCCGCACTGGTGAAGATCAACGAGTACTACACGGTGCTCGTGCGACTGAGCGCCGATCCCGCCACCAACCCCGCAGATCTCGACAATGTCGCGGCCGGCAACTTCCTTCAATCGACAAAGCGGGACATCACCGCGCATCGCATCGAGGCAAACGCAGGCGAGGTCAAGGTTCTCAAGAACACCATCACCCGCCACAACATCCCGATCGACGAAAACGGCATCCCTACGCCCGGCACCGCGACCATCGAGATGGACGTCTGCCTCGCCCGCACTACCGACGTTCTCGAGCTTGGGAAGCCGATCCTGACGAACACCGCTTGGCCCGACCCAGCAGGATGGAGAGTCACAGCCGACTACACACTGCCCGGTACGCCCTGCAATGCCGGACTTTTCTAGGAGATACGACTATGGCACACACCACCATCCGCCGAACCGCCGTCGCTGCCTTGGCTGCGACGACCCTATTGGTCGGCGTGACCGCCTGCTCCGACACCGACGCGGCGGATCCGGCGGTAGAGCTCACTGTCACCGGTGACCCGGCGTTCGAGGGTCCCGACGGGGCGGACACGTCGAACAAGACTCCTGACGAGTTGGCACGGGAACAGGCGCTTGCGAAGGTCAATGACTTCTACGCGGTCTGGGCGCGGCTCGATGCCGATCCTGCGGTGCCGATCGGGCAGCTCGACACCGTTGCCGGTGGTCCCGTGCTGGACGGATGGAGGGCCGACCTCACGTTGCACCGGTCTCAGAACGTGAGGAGCGAGGGCGCAATCACAGTTGTCGATGCGAAGATCACCGACGCTGGCATACCCGTAGGCGACGACGGCAAAGCTATCCCCGGGCCCGCCTGGGTCCACGTGCGCGCCTGCACCGACATCTCCGGTATGACCTGGACGACGTCAGACGGTAGTCCCGCCTACGACGTCAACCGACCGCAGTTTGTGCTCGCCCAGTTGACCGTCCGGAATGCGGATTGGCCCGATGCAAACGGCTGGCGAGTCACCAGCGATGCAGCAGCCCGATACGCACCGTGCGATGCACCATAACCAAGGAGAACACATGCCAAATCGTCGTCGTTTGCATGCGGCCGTGATCGGCGCGCTCATTCTGGGGAGCCTGGTCGCGTCGCCACACTCAGCGCTTGGACAACCCGGCTTCGGTTCTGGAGGAATCGACGTCAGCCCTGGTATGGGAAACGGCGGCTCGAACATCACAGTGCAGGGCAGCTACGTCCAGGTACCTTCAGCGTCACCTGGCACCGGAGGCTCCCCAGGGGCGAGTGCAGCCGGGACGGGCGGCGGCGGGTCTGGATACAGCGGTGGTGGCAGTGACGTCGTATCTGCCCCCACAGGACCTCCGATTAGGGGGCAGCTGAAGGCGTGCGGCCGATTCACAGACTGTGTACCACTTAGTCCGGACGTGGGGATGCCGGCGACACCAGTCGCGATGGCGCAGGTCATGAACGTAGTGGGAACAGCCATTACCGGCATGCAACTCGAGAAACCGCCGATGTGCTCGACCCCGGAGCCTGCTGACTATGCTGGCGGCCGTACCGGGCTCGTCGGCCGCTGGGCCTGGTACTACCTGTGCCCGGACCAGATTCGGGAATCCACGGTCGGTCCCGTGTCGCGGACTGCTGTCGGTCCCGGACTGCTGGTGAGTGCGACGGCCTTCAATACATCCGTCACGGTGAATCCCGGAGACGGAAGCCTGCCGATTGTCTGCCCGGGCGCCTTGTTGCCGTTCACTCCATACACAGACCTAGTTGACGCGAGCCCACTAACTCCGCCGAGTGGTATGCCGTCGCCGACGTGTGGTCGTCATATGGAAAAGACCTCGATCACCGAACCCGACAGCACGTTCCACGTCTCCGCGACATCCGGATGGACGATCTTCTGGACTGCGGCCTTCGCGTCAGGTCAGACGATAGGCGGTGTTGTCCCGGTACCGCTGACTACGCAGTTCCGGCAGCGGGTAGGTGAGCTGCAAGTGCTGGTCACCCCGAACGTCGGGGGGAACGTTGCCGGGGCTGGTGCAGCTGTGGGAGAGGTCGTCCGACCCCGGTAGGCCGCTGAATGTCGGTGTTCGCTGTCATAATCCCAGCTATGTCTTCTGGGGGAATGAAGTCGAAGCTGCTAATTCAACAAGTCGACCTCGCAGCGGAATTTCACGAGCGCAACAGTATCGAGGCGAAGGAACTCACAGTCGGAAGCCAGCGCAGGGTGTGGTGGCGTTGCGCTGCGGGTCATGAGTGGGAAGCGATGGTGAGGGCCAGGGTTCGCGGATCCGGATGCCCGATCTGTGCTGGTCGTGAAATCGTTCCTGGAATCAACGATGTGGCGACGACACATCCCGATATCGCCGCGGAGTGGCATCCGGTGCGGAACTCAATTGACCCAACAAAGCTTTCGATCCGCAGTGCCAGGCAGGTGTGGTGGCGCTGCGCGGCCGGACATGAGTGGCAGACTCAGGTGCTTCATCGTGGTAAGGGCACGAAGTGCCCTGATTGCTGGGGCCGCAGCCTCGTTCCAGGCGCAAATGACTTGGCAACCCTGCATCCAAGCATTGCCGCCGAGTTCCACCCCCGGAACAACACCGACCCTAGTCGATATCTGCCTGGAAGTGCGAAACAAGTGCTATGGCAATGCACCCGTGGGCACGAGTGGACGATGGCAATCACGGACAGGGTCTATCGAAGTCGCGGATGCCCCGAGTGTGAAGGGAAACCGGTGCTACCCCCTCGTCGTGGGGCCGTTACTGTCGCGTATTCACCGGTCGCCGGTGAATGGAGTGACCGCAACGATCGTGGACCCGAAGAGTTCGCGCTGTACAGCAACAAGATGGCGTGGTGGCGGTGCCCGGCCGGTCACGAGTACGAGGCAAAGATTGCACATCGGACCAACTCCGGATCCAAATGTCCATACTGTAGCGGCTTACGAGTGCTGATTGGTTTCAACGACTTGGCGACCACTCATCCAGAGGTACTGTGGGCGTGGGATTTCGAGCGCAATTACATTCTCCCGACCCAGGTCTCGATCGGGTCTACGAAGAAGGTGTGGTGGCGTTGCCGGCTCGGCCATGAGACGTACGCATCGCCGAATGCGCGGTCGAAGTTCGATCAGACGACGTGTCAGGTGTGCTCAGGCCTCGAAGTTCGGGCGGGATTCAATGATCTTGAGTCACAATGGCCGGAGTTGGTGGCGAGTGAGTGGAGCTCGGAAAAGAACGATATTCTGCCGAGCGCGGTTCATTGTAATAGTGCTCGGAAGGTGTGGTGGCGGTGTCCGCTGGGACATGAGTGGCGGACGGCGGTGGTAAAGCGGACACGCGAGGGGCAGGGCTGCCCGGTATGCGCGAACCGAATTGTCGTTATTGGCTTCAACGATCTGGCGTCCGAGCGGCCGAATCTTGCGAGTGAATGGCACCCGGAGCTGAACGGTGACCTTCTGTCGACGGCTGTGACGTGCGGATCCAACAAGAAGGTCTGGTGGCGGTGCGGGAAGGGGCACGAGTGGCGGGCCGCGGTGATCAAGCGGGCGCTATACGACCACGGGTGTGTGAAGTGTTTGGCGAAGCATACGTCTCGCCGGGAACAGGATGTTTGTTCTCGGCTGGCCGAATTCTTCGGCCTTGAGTACGACGGTCCGACGCGGATCCAGGGGGTGCGTACACCAGTGGACTTGTTCCTGCCGGCTCAGAGGACGGTGGTCGAGTACGACGGCTGGTACTGGCATAAGAGCAAGCTTGAGGGTGACAACCGTAAGACGAGCGCATTGCGTGATCTCGGGTTGGACGTAGTGAGGATCAGGGAAATATATCTGGGGCAGAAGCTTCCTGAAGCGCTAGGCGTTCAAGTGTTCGCGGCCCACAATGAGCCGGCCGATAAGGTCGCTAAGGATGTCATCGACGTCATTGTCGATCGGGCGGCTGCGAATGTTGCCGCGAATGCTGGGTGACGACTGGCTGACGGCCGGTTGGCTGCGCATGGAGATGACCGGTCAAGTCGGTGCAGATCCCGACCACCGAGGGACGGTCACCAGCCGTCACCACTGTCGGCATTGCGAACCCGGGCAACCGGCATTCGACATCGCCTGCAGCAATTGCGGTGACGGGCCCATCCTCGCCGGCCCGCTCGCCGAGCAAGTGAAGAACGGCGACCTGACTGAGCCGGTTCAACGATGGCTCACGGCAGCCGGATGGACGGTCACACTGGATCTTTAGTGCCCGGGCCATGCATGAGATGCTTTGGACTGAAAGGATATCCACTCCAACCAGCGGTCATTGGTTGAGGATTCACGGAACGATGCAGTAGACGAGAGCCTTCCGACGGGGTCCGCCGATAGGAGAGAAGGACAATTCGTGGATTCCTGGGTTTGGTACATACCCATCCCGGACGGATGGCGGTACGCTCTGAACGAGCTGCAACGGCAGTGGATGGGGCTGGGCTGACCCACGTGCCACGGGTGGAGGAATACCGCACCTTTCGAATACCGTACCCCACCAGTCTTAGTCGTCGGGGAAGCGTTTGGGCGTGTGGAGTTTCGTGCGGCGGGTGCTCGGTCCGGGTTCCGCCATTTTAGGGGAGCGGTCGTATTCGCAGTCCGCCCCGAATCGGTTAGTGTTGGTGATCGGGGCAACACGCCGGCGTGCATACAGCTGGAATCGTTTTCGCTCAGAAGTTCAGGTGGCGTGCGAGGCGGCTGATCGGATGGGTTTCGATATTCGCGGGTTGACCGGGCCCGGTGGTGTGCACGCTTGGGCTCACTCGGACGTGGGCCTCGCCGTCGATGCGGACCGTGGTGGTATCGGTGGCGGCGATCAGAGCTTGACCGTTGGCTTGGACGTGGCAATGACTGTGCGCGAAGACGATGGCGTTGTCTTCTGCGCGGATCCTGGCGTTGTCGGTGCCGACGATATGGCTCTTGCCGCGGGCATCGACGGTGCTGTCGTCGAACGCTTCGATGTGAGCATGTTCGTAGGCAGTGACCCTGGCGTGGTTGGACGCTTGGACGAAGCACCGGCCGGCGGCTGCGATGGAGCCGCCGGCGATTCCCGCGCAGGTTTGGCCGATAATTTTGACCTCGACTTGGCTGGGGACGTGGCCAAGGTCCAGCCAGTTCTCCGGGTCGGCCTCGATGACGATGGTTTTCGCTCCGGCGGCGAGGCGCTTGGCGTATGCCGCATAACTGCGGACCGGCGACGCGGAGCGGCCACGATGTGGACGACGACGTGAGTTGCGCGTGGATTTCTTCACTGGTGCCCCCATGGGTCAATAATGCCTTCGTCTGGTGTCGTTCGTGCGAGCGCCGATGTCGGCGCGTCGCGCGTGGGCTACACGAGGTTCGGTGTGCCGCGGTGTTCTGTGTCAGTCGCCGATCTTGACGGCATTCCCGGTCGGGTCGACGCATTGCAG
>SEEV01000331.1 GCA_004211695.1 Rhodococcus sp. (in: high G+C Gram-positive bacteria) | reverse complement strand
CGGACGGCGGTGTCCGAGGTTCGTCCGCGCAGGGCGGCGCGGGCGCAGGGCACCGTGAGGAGCGCGAGAACAATGGAGGCGACGACCTCGGCGAGCAGGTGGGCGCGGATGAAGAGGACTAGCACGACGATCGGTGACAGTATCGCGATCGCCAGCGAGATCCAGCGCAGCACACCGCGACTGGCGAGGAACCAGTACAGGGCGGCGACCATGACGGCGACGCCGCCGATTCCGACGAGGAGGCTCCCGACGGCGCTGAGCAGTCCGGCGGACACCAGCGGCACCGCCACCGCGAGGATCGCCAGTGCGAACGCCGCCCGCGCCCACCAGCGGCGGGTTCCGGTCGTGGTGTCGGGGGCGGCGGATCGGGTCTCGCTCATCGTCATGTCCCCGTCGTCATCCTGGCGTGCCGGGTGCGGGGGTGCCGGGTGCGGGCTGGTCCTCGCGGCGGGGGTGACGCCGGAACCAGGCGGCGTAGCGGTCGGCCAAGGGTGCGGCGCTGAGTCCGTGGGCCAGGACGGAGAGCGCGATGGTGATGACGGCGGTGGTGACGAGCAGGCCTTCGTGGGGCAGCTCGCCCGGTTCTTCGAGGATGAGGATGACGAAGACGATGGTGGCCAGTCCGCGCGGGCCGAACCAGCCGACGAAGGCGACGGTCGGTCCGCGCGGGTGCGTCCCGATCAGCGACAGCGCGACGGGGACCATCCGGACGACGGTCAGGCTCAGCACCGCGTAGCCGAGCACCGCCCAGGACAGATGCCCGAGCGCGGGACCGAGCAGCACGGCACCGAAGACGATGAACGTCACGGCGCTGAACACGTCGCCGGCCTCGTCGAGCATGTCGGCCTCCTCGTCCTCGCCCTCGCCACCGGTACCACCACCCTCGTGGTGGTCGGTGGCGCGGTGGCGGACCGCGCCGAAGGTCAGCCCGCCGACGAACGCGGCGATGAACCCGGACCCGCCCAGGGGCACGGCGGCGGTGTAGGCGAGCGCGGCCGCCGTCACCGGGATGATCTGCGCCCACAACGGGTCGAGGGAGTGGCGGCGGGCGCCGGTGATCAGGATCGCGGCGGCGATCGCCCCGGCCACGACGCCGGCGAGGATGCCGTACCCGATCTGCTCGGCGAGCAGGCGGGCGCCGGCGCCGCCGCCGATCGCGCCGGCCTCGGCCTCCGCGACCGCCAGCACGACCAGGAACAGCGGCACGCAGATCCCGTCGTTGAGCCCGCTCTCGACGTTCAAACCCTGCCGCACCCGCGACGGCAGGATCGGCAGCGTCACCACCGCCTGCCCGAGGGCGGCGTCGGTCGGGGCGAGGATCACCGCGAGCAGCAGCGCTTCCGGCCAGGCAAGGTCACCGAGTGTCACCAGTGCGGCGCCGAAACCCGCCGCAATGGTCAGCGGCAGGCCGATGCCGAGCAGTCGGGCGGGAAGCGAGATCTCGGCGCGCAGGGTGGGCAGGTTCACCCGGGAGGCGTCCGAGAACAGCACCAGCCCGAGCGTCACCTCGGCGAGCAGTTTGACCACCTCGGCACCGGCGTGCACATCGATCAACCCGAACGCGTTCGCGCCGAGGATCAGGCCGCCGACGGTGAAGATGATCGGAGCGGTGATCGGGGTGCCCGCGATCCGGCCGGAGACCGCCGAATAGGCGAGCAACATCGCGGCGATCGCCGGTAGCGCCCACGTCATGCCGGCACCGCCTCATCGCCGTGCTGCCGGGCCCGCGCGACGACGGGCCGGACGAGGATCTCGAGCAGCAGTAGCGCGAGAGGACCAGCAGCACGGTCCAGCCGACCACGGCCCCGGCCGGGTGGTTCCAGAACACGATCCTTGGCGGCGAAGGTGATCAGGCCGAGACAAGGCCGACCGGGAATCGGGAGAACCTCGAGACGCACACCCGTTCGCTCCACCATGGCCACTCACATCCCGTTCCTCGACTCGGAACGCTCACGGGCCCTCGCCTGGGCCCGGAGTGCAGTGCTGCACACAACGCTATCGCCGCCCGCGGGGCGCGCGGACGGGAACGAGTATGCCCGCCCGCACGAACCCGCACGCAACGCCGAATCTGCGGTCAGCGCCGGTCCCTGCGGTCCTCCCGACGGTCCGGAACCGCCGTTGGCCGAGGCAATCACAGGAGCCCGGGTCGGATCGTTGTCGATCGTTGGGTGCCCCCTGACAACGTCGAGCATGAGGTTTCGTCGGCGAGGTGCTTATGATCCGGGTCGGTGCGAGCGGAAGGCGCAGACCGATGCCCGAGAAGAAACACAAACCGCAACCCGAACCCGGTCCGCTCTGCGTGGGCGCCCGGGTGCTGGTGCACCGGCCGTCCGAAGCGGACCAGACCGGTCGGATCATCGAGGACTACGCCGAGCTGACCGACACCGACGAGCGCGGGCACGCCTGGGCGCCGGTGCACCGGTGGGCGGTCGCCCTCGACGACGGGCGCCTGGTCTTCGCCGACACCGACGACCTGACCGCCGACCCGAGCACGCACGGCTCCACCGGGTAGATCGACCCTGGCCGGTGGAACAACGACCCTGGCCCGTGGAACAACCAGCCAGGGGCCGTGCCTCCGGGGACCGACCAACTGGGTTTCTTCCCCGCCACGCTGCCGGTGAAGAAGAACGGCGCCCGTGCCGCCGAAGCAGAAGACGGTCGCGTTTCCCTTCGCGAAACCGCTGAGCTTTCCCAGCACCAAGGAGCGGAGCGCGGCGGCAACGACTACGGCGGCGACCGTGTGACGCCGGATCGATGCCCTCGAAGTCGAGATCGGCCGCGGGGGGCCTCTGACCGGTCGTACATCAGGGGTATCTCGCCGTCCAGCCCGGGACGATAATGGGTCCATCACCAGATGACGGCGCTCCACGCGCCCGGCCGGCGAGGAAATCACGACTCCCGCACTGGTGTCGGCTGAAACCGAATCGAGAGTGACCACCATGACAACGATCACCAGGCGTGCGGTCATCGCAGCGGCCGCCATCGCCCTATTCACGGCTCCGGGCGTCGCAGCGGCCGCCCCACACATGCACGGCGATCCGAACACACCAGGGACGCAGGTTCAGTTCCACAACGACCAGGGCGATTCCAACAGCTACACCTGCGGCGCAGTCGGAGTCGGCGGGGCAGGAGTCGGATCGAACCCCGGCGGTGGAACCGGCCAGGTCAACGGCACCTTCGGGCCGGGACCAGTCCAGGGAGGATGCGTCGGCAGCGACGGAACGGTCTACTTCCCCACCGGCAACGCCGAGTGACCCCGACAGGCGGGCACGCGCCGAGTCACGATGCGACGAGTTCCTGCCAGGAGGGCAGCGAGGGCGCCCGCCCCCTCATTCGTCTCCGCTTTTCTGCTTATCCGCATCTCCGTATTTCCGTGTGGTCCGAGGGTTGATGCCGGAGTGCGTCGTGAATCCGGTCGAGCAGGCGGAATGTTCACCGTCACGACAAGTCCGGCGAGGCGCCGGGCATGTCCACACACTCACTCACGGAGCGAGGAACCTGTTCGTGTGCCCCCAACCATTTCGTACACCGCCCGTCCTGCGGCCTGGACGGCGAGTCGTCGCTGATCCGATTTGCTGAGGTCCCCGGGTCTTTTCGCGACGCGCATACAACACCTATCAAGAGGGAGTGTCAGCATGTCGAGCCAACCCGAACACCATGAGCTCGAGGCCTTCGATTCCAATGCGATGGACTGGCTGGAGCTGCCGATCGAACAGCTCGGTAGGAGTCTGACGCTCAAGCCGTTCACGTCGGATCCCGACACCGGAATGTCCTGCATGCTTCTGCGCTACGACGCCGGATTCATCAACCCATGGCATACCCACACCTGCGCGCACGGCATGTATGTGCTCAGCGGGACCCTGCGGACCCACAAGGGGGACTTCGGCCCGGGGTCCTTCGTCTGGTTCCCCGAGGGCATGACGATGTACCACGGTGCGACCGAGGACAGCGACTGCGTCATCCTCTTCATCACGAACAAACCGTTCACCATTCGCTACACATTCGAAAATGAAGAGAGCGGAAGCGACGCCGAGCGACGGGGCCGGGAAAAGGCATGCCTGTGCTAGACGGCTTCCGTGACCTGACGCCTCGCGGTAGGTGAGTGGATGCCGACAATCAAGCAGTACTCCACTCGAGACTCGATGGGTGCTTGGTCATCCTCGGATGGCAGAGAATTCGACCCGCGTTCCGCAGCTATCACTACACGCACGACCACCGCACGGTGGCAGCCCGGGCAAGCAACCCCCCTGCGGTTGCCTGCTCCATTCCGCGGTGGGTGCGGTTCTTCAGGTCCGCCGGCACGGGTCACCCTCCGGGCGAAAACCCGTATCGCCCGGTGGGTGGCTCCGCCTCGTCGGGCGCGGAGCGGCTCGCTCGGCTCGACGCGGGTTGGGTGTTATTCGCGCGAGAGCATGGCGGCCGCTTCGCGTTCGAGGTCGACGTAGGGTTCGCCGCTGACGTCGACGGCCACCCGGTTCAGGGTGCCGCCGGTGAACGCCCACGGGGCGGTGCCGGGGTAGTCGTCGGTGACGGGTTCGCCGGTGTCGCGGCCGGCACTCAGCCCCTCGCCGGCGATGCTGAACTTGCCGGGCTGCGTTCGGATCCGGCCCTCGCCGACCTTCCGGTCCCCGTAGAACAGGCTCAGGGTGCCGTGGGCGACGCCGGGCGGGTCCTCACCGTCCTTGTCGAACGAGGCCGCCAGGATCAGGTTCTCGCCGGTCGGCAGATCCTCGGTGGCGACGATGCGCTGTTCGCTGCCGAGGAAGTTGTACTCGTAACGCAGCCGGTTGTCCTTGACGTACAGGGCGTGCCCACCGAAGCGGCTGCCGTGCGCGAACAGCACCCCCGATGCCCCGGGTTCGGGGAGATCGACCAGCGCGCCGATCGAGTAGGAGCGGTTGCGGATGTTGACCGCGACCGACTCGGGGACCTCGGCGCCACCCGGCCGGTAGACGTAGCGGTTGCGCGGCGGCGCGAGCTGCGGGCGCGCGGTGGTGAGGATCTCGACCCCAGACCCGGTCGTCGAGCGGGAACGCCTGGTTGGCGCCGGCCTCGTGGAACCACAGCCCGATCAGCTCGGCGAGCCGCCCGGGCTCCTCGGCGGCGAGGTCGTGGAGCTCGGTGCGGTCGACCTGGGTGTGGTAGAGCTCCCAGGTGTCGTCGGGGAACCGGGCCCAGCCGCTGATCGCCGGGTGGGTGGTGACGGCCTGCCAGCCGTCGTGCCAGATGCCGCGGGTGCCGAGCATGGAGTAGAACTGGGTGTGCTTGGCCGTCGGGATGGTGGCCGCGTCGAAGCTGTAGCGCATGCTCACCCCCTGCAGCGGGTGCTGGGTGTGGCCCTTGACGGTGTCGGGGAGTTCGAGGCCGAGGCAGTCCAGGACGGTCGGGACCACGTCGATGGCGTGGTGGTATTGGTCGCGGTTTTCGCCGCGGGCGGCGATTCCGGCGGGCCAGGAGATGATGCAGGGGTCGCTGGTGCCGCCGTTGTACGAGTACCGCTTCCACATCTTGAACGGGGCGTTGAAGCCCATCGCCCACCCGTTGGGGTAGTGGTTGTAGGTCTTGGGGCTGCCGAGTTCGTCGATCATCTTCAGGTTTTCGGCCAGATCGTCCGGCACGCCGTTGGCGATCTTGTTCTCGTTGACCGAGCCGTTGGGGCCGCCCTCACCGCTGGCGCCGTTGTCGGAGACCAGCACGATGAGGGTGTTCTCGAGTTGTTCGGTGTCCTCCGCCAAACTCCTCGGCATCTTCGAGGTCTCCATCCTGCACAACATCGTCCACCTCTTGTTCGGGATCGCCGGTCTGATCCTGGCGAGGACCGCGGCCACAGCGAAAGCGTTCCTCGTCGGCGGCGGCCTCATCTACCTGGGCTCTGGCTCTACGGACTGCTCATCGACATGGACAGCGCCGCCAACTTCGTTCCGGTCAACACCGCCGACAACTGGCTGCACTTCGCCCTCGGATCCGCCATGATCGCCCTCGGTCTGCTCCTCGGCCGCCGCACCACCACCACCGACACCGCCCCCGGGACGACACCCGGTACGGTGCGCTGACTCCCCACGACCCCACCCCTGCCGCGGTGGCGCGGACCGCGGCCCGACCACCGAAAAACCTGAGAAGAGCAGCAGGGCGAGAGCTATTTCGGCGAAGCGAGCAGCCAGTGGGCGTCCGGCGCCATCGGGACGAGCGCGAGGCCGGTGTCCCCGCGACAGGATTGTCGACCGGAATGAAGTCGGGCACGAGATCGAACGGCAGCAGCCAGGTATCCCAGCATCAGCGCCCACGGCGCCGATCCCAACCCATGACTGAGAACCGACCACCGAATCCTCTCCCCCAGCCTGCAGGCCGACTCCTCCAACTCTGGAACCGCTGACGTCGGTGTCGCTTGGCGGGGTCAACACGCGCGTGTGTTTCGCATCTTCGACGCAAGAATCTGCGACGGAAGTGCTTGCTGCTCATGCGGTATTCGTCTAATCCAGGTTCCTTGTTCAGGATTCGTCGTCGCACGCCATTCCTGGCCGAGTCCGGTCGTCGGGTGTGTACTCGGCGATCAGGGTGCGGTATCTGCGATGCGAGATCAGATCGATGTGTCCGGTCCGCACGGCCGTGCGGTACAAGATGGTGCGACTGCGGTCCCGCACCAGGATCTGGCGGCGAGCATCATCACCATCCGACAGCTCCCCGCCCTCACACCTCAGTTCGGCGAGGCGGCGGTTGATCTCCCCGAGCACCGACGCGAGTACAGCAAGCTCCTCCACCCTTAAGATTCTTGTCCAACCCGATCCGATCGCGGTACCTGCGCGAACCCACGGGACGATCACCGACGCCGAGTTCCAGGCGCTCACGACGAAGGCACCGGCGTAGATCCCGAGTCCTCCTTCGTCCCGTCGTCCTGCGCGGTGGCCGTGCGGGCCGGGCGGATGAGCAGTTCGAGTGCCGCCAGCGCGAGGAGGGCAATGAACACGATCCACAACACGACCAGTCCGGTGGGGTAGCGCCAGAACATCAGCAGCAGAGCCGCGACGCCGATGATGGCGCAGCGCAGCGGAACCCGAAGCTGGTTGGCCCACCGTTCCACTTCGTTCGGCGGTCGGCCGGCGCCGGATTTGCGGGCGAAGTCCAGTGCCTGCCCATA
Organism: Rhodococcus sp. (in: high G+C Gram-positive bacteria); assembly: GCA_004211695.1. Taxonomy (GTDB): domain Bacteria; phylum Actinomycetota; class Actinomycetes; order Mycobacteriales; family Mycobacteriaceae; genus Rhodococcus_F. Next base: position 216 of record SEEV01000331.1, on the reverse strand, counting down.
GCCGCGACGCACTGCGGTCGCGGACGCCGAGCCGCCGACGAGGAAGGCGCCGATCGCGATCACCAGACCGAGGACGGCGACCGCACGCAGACTGGTGCGCAGCGGTACCAGGACGGTGTCGATGACCGCTGCCGCCGCGTCGGGCGACAGGATGTCGGGTGGGACGCTGTCGAGGTAGATGGCGCGTCCGACGAGAATCCCGATCGCGAGGACGAG
>SEEV01000848.1 GCA_004211695.1 Rhodococcus sp. (in: high G+C Gram-positive bacteria) | reverse complement strand
GCCGTGTTGATGGACGCCGTCTGCGGGTGCATCGAGATGGGCGTCGAATGGTTGTCGGCCTACGCGTTCTCCACCGAGAACTGGAAGCGCAGCCCCGAGGAGGTCCGCTTCCTGATGGGGTTCAACCGCGATGTGATCCGTCGTCGCCGTGACGAGATGCACGAGATGGGGGTGCGTGTGCGGTGGGCGGGGCGCCGCCCGAAGTTGTGGCGCAGCGTCATCAAGGAACTCGAGATCGCCGAGGAGCTGACGAAGCACAACACGGTCATGAACCTGACCATGTGCGTCAACTACGGCGGTCGTGCGGAGATCGCCGACGCGGCGAAGGAGATCGGCAGGCGGGTGGCGGCCGGACAGCTGGACCCGGAGAAGATCACCGAGGCGACCGTGGCCCGGTACCTCGACGAGCCGGACATGCCGGACGTCGACCTGTTTCTCCGGCCGTCCGGCGAGCAACGCACGTCCAACTTCCTGATCTGGCAGTCGGCCTACGCCGAAATGGTGTATCAGGAGAAGCTGTTTCCCGATTTCGACCGCCGCGACCTGTGGGCGGCGTGCGTCGAGTACGCCTCGCGTGACCGCAGGTTCGGGGGAGTGAAGTGACCGCCGACGCAGCGACCGCGCTGCTGGGTCGTGCCGCGAAGGCGCTCGAGCATTTCGCCACCGTCTCGACGGCGGACGACGGGTCGCTGAGCTTCGAGTACGCCGGTGCGTTGTGCTCGATCAGTGCGATGACCCTCACCGAGGGCCTCGATGTGCTGTCGATGACGTGCGTGCTGGCCTGGGATCGTCCGGTCAGCGCCTCGCTGCACAAGAGGGTCGCGGAGCGGAACAGCGCGCTGCAGTTCGGTTCGATCGCGGTGTTCGGCCACGGCAGGCTCGCGGACGTCATCCTGCGCTACACGTTCCCGGCCGCCGGCCTGGGAGACGAGGCGCTCACGACGATGCTGCTCCTCGTGTTGAGTGGCGCCGACACCGCTCGGCAGGGACTCATTCCCTGACACTCGCTGCGGGGACACTCACTGCGGTGCGTTGCAGTCCTTGCAGAGGCCGAAGATCTCGATGGTGTGGCTGACGTCGGAGAAACCGTGATCGTCGGCGATCGACTGCGACCACTGCTCCACGGTCGGCCCCTCGACCTCGACGGTGTAGCCGCAGGTGCGGCAGACGAGGTGATGGTGGTGCCCGGACGAGCAGCGCCGGTATACGGACTCGCCGGTGTCGGTGCGCAGGACGTCGACCGTGCCGGCGTCGGCGAGGGTCTGAAGGGTGCGGTAGACGGTGGTCAGTCCGATGCCCTCGCCCCGCTTGCGCAGTTCGTCGTGCAGTTCCTGCGCCGACCGGAATTCCTCGATGTCGTCGAGGAGGGCGGAGATGGCGCTGCGCTGCTTGGTCGCGCGGACGCCCACGACGACGGGTTTGCGCTGGCCGGTGTTCTGGGTCAAGGCTTCTATCCTTCCTCGGCGTGCGCGACGGCGTCCACGACGATGTGGGCGAGGTGGTCGTCCACCAGGCGGTAGAGGACCTCACGTCCGGTGCGTTCGCCG
>SEEV01000035.1 GCA_004211695.1 Rhodococcus sp. (in: high G+C Gram-positive bacteria) | reverse complement strand
GTCTCCACCTACATCTCCGTCTGCCAGGAAAAGGGCAAGACCGTCAACCTGGCGTACAACCCCAGCGGTTCCGGCGACGGACGTACCCAGTTCATCGCGAGCCAGATCGACTTCGCCGGTTCCGACTCGGCGATCAAGTCCGAGCAGGCCGAGCAGGCCAAGGCCCGCTGCGTCGGCGGCGAGGCGTGGAACCTTCCCCTCGTCTTCGGACCCGTCGCAGTCGCCTACAACCTCGACGGCGTCGACGAACTGGTGCTGAACGGCGAAGTGACCGCCAAGATCTTCAACGGCACCATCAAGAAGTGGAACGACCCGGCCATCGCCGCCCTCAACCCGGGCGCCACCCTGCCGGACCAGGACATCACCGCGATCATCCGCTCGGATTCGTCGGGAACCACCGACAACTTCCAGCAGTACCTCACGGCCGCCTCCAACGGCGCCTGGACCACAGGTGCCGGCTCCGACTTCACCGGCGGCATCGGTGAGGGTGCCAAGGGTTCGGCCGGTGTCGCGCAGGCAGTGGCCTCCGCCCCCGGCTCGATCACCTACGTCGAGAAGTCCTACGCCGACCAGAACAAGCTGTCGGCCGCGCAGATCGACACCGGCTCCGGCCCGGTCGCGCTGTCCGACGAGTCCGCTGCGAAGGCCATCGAGGGTGCGCAGTTCAAGGGTTCGGGCGTGGGCGACCTGACGCTCGACCTTGCGTCGATCTTCGGCACCAAGGAAGCGGGCGCCTACCCGCTGGTGCTCGCCACCTACGAGATCGTGTGCTCGAAGGGCTACGACGCCGACACCTCGGCCGCGGTCAAGTCGTTCCTGACCAGCGCCGCCAACGAGGGCCAGGACAACCTGGCGGAACAGGGCTACGTGCCGCTGCCCGACTCCATGAAGGAGAAGCTGAACGCGTCGGTCGCCGCAATCGGCTGATTCACACGGTAAGCCGTTCGGACCCGCCCATGACTCGATATTCTGACGATGAAAGATTGCGAGCGCAGATGAGTGCAGCGCACACCGAATCAGCACCTCGCGCCTCCGGCTCCGCTTCGGGCGGGGCCGGGGTGGGCGGTCCGAACGGCACCCCGGAGGCCGAGTTGAGTACCACCAAGGCCGACACCCCGACCCCGGCGGGTGCACCCCGTGGCAAGTCAGTCGCCAGGCCCGGAGACCGGATCTTCAAGACACTCGCGACCACGTCGGCGATCTTCATCTCCATCCTCATCGCCGCGATCGGCATCTTCCTCATCTGGCGTGCGGTTCCCGCGCTGAGCAGGAATCAGGTCAACTTCCTCACCAGCCGCGAATGGGTGACCCAGAACATCAACGCGATGGCGTTCGGTGTGCTCGACCTCTTCCAGGTCACGGTTCTGGTGTCGTTGTTCGCGCTCGTGCTCGCGATGCCGGTTGCCCTGGGTATCGCGATCTTCCTCACCGAATACTCGCCGAACTGGCTCAAGCGTCCGCTGGCGTACGTCATCGACCTGCTGGCCGCGGTGCCGTCGATCGTCTACGGCCTCTGGGGCCTGCTGGTGTTCGCGCCGGCGATCAAGCCGTTCGCCATGTGGCTCAACGAGAAACTCGGCTGGTTTCCGCTGTTCGCGACGGGCAGCGGTTCGATCACCGGCGGCGGCACGATCTTCACCGCGGGCATCGTGCTCGCAGTCATGATCCTGCCCGTGATCACTGCCGTCACGCGTGAGGTGTTCGTCCAGACACCGACGTCTCACATCGAGGCAGCCCTCGCGCTGGGTGCCACGCGGTGGGAAGTCGTGCGGACCACGATCATTCCGTTCGGCAAGTCCGGGTATATCAGCGGATCGATGCTCGGCCTGGGTCGCGCCCTCGGTGAGACCATGGCTCTGTACCTGATCTTGCGCACCACGTCTCAGTCCTTCGGCTGGTCGCTGTTCGACGGCGGCGCCACCATCGCCTCCAAGATCGCCCTCGGCTACGCGGAGTTCAACAACAACATTCAGGCCGGCGCCTACATCGCCGCAGGCCTGGTGCTCTTCGTACTCACCTTCGTCGTGAACGCCGCGGCCCGCGCCGTGATCGCAGGAAAGAAGGACTGACCCATGACCGCGACCCTCGACAAGCCGGTCAAGGCCCCCACCTTCCAGGGAGTCGGCGCACGCCGACGCCTCACCGACCTCGCGGCCACCGTCCTCGTGACGCTGGCGGTGCTCGTTGCGCTGATCCCACTGGTGTGGGTCCTGGTCACCGCCGTCATCAAGGGAATTCCCGCCCTGACGTCGGCCACCTGGTTCACCCACTCGCTCAGCGGACTCACGTCCTCGGCTGAGGGCGGCGGTATCTATCACGCGCTGATCGGCACCATCCTGCAGGGCCTCGTCTGCGCCGTGCTGTCCATTCCGCTCGGACTGTTCGTCGCGATCTATCTCGTCGAGTACGCCGACCGGAAGTCGCGGCTGGCGAAGCTGACGACCTTCATGGTCGACATCCTCAGCGGTGTCCCGTCGATCGTGGCCGCCCTGTTCATCTACGCCCTCTGGATCGCGACGTTCGGTTTCCCCAAGTCCGGATTCGCCGTGGCGCTCGCCCTGGTCCTGCTGATGGTGCCCGTCGTCGTCCGCAGCACGGAGGAGATGCTCCGCATCGTTCCGCAGGACCTTCGCGAGGCGTCGTACGCGCTGGGTGTTCCCAAGTGGAAGACGATCGCCAAGATCGTGCTGCCCACCGCACTTCCGGGCATCATCACCGGCGTCATGCTGGCGCTGGCCCGGGTGATGGGCGAGACCGCACCGCTGCTGATCCTCGTGGGTTACGCACCCTTCATCAACTTCAACCTGTTCGGTGGCGAGATGGGCACGCTGCCCGGCGTCATGGTCGCCGAGATGAACAACCCGACCGATGCCGGCACCAACCGCATCTGGGGCGCGGCGCTGACGCTGATCCTCCTCATCGCCGTCCTCAACATCGCGGCCAAGGTCGTCGGCCACTTCTCACAGGTCCGCAGCAAGTGACACATACACTCGATCTCGAACACCAATCAGTAGGGAGCCGGTAATGGCCAAGCGTCTGGATCTCAAGGACGTCAACATCTACTACGGCAAATTCCACGCCGTCGCCGATGTCGGGCTGTCCGTCCCCCCGCGGAACGTGACCGCCTTCATCGGTCCGTCCGGTTGCGGAAAGTCGACGGTGCTCCGCTCGCTCAACCGCATGCACGAGGTGACTCCCGGTGCGCACGTGGAGGGTTCGATCCTGCTCGACGGTGAGGACATCTACGGTTCGGGCATCGACCCGGTTGGCGTCCGCAAGACGATCGGCATGGTGTTCCAGCGGCCCAACCCGTTCCCGACGATGTCCATCAAGGACAACGTGGTGGCCGGACTCAAGCTGCAGGGCGAGCGCAGCAAGAAGCGTCTCGACGAGGTGGCGGAGCGCTCCCTGCGCGGCGCCAACCTGTGGAACGAGGTCAAGGACCGTCTGGACAAGCCGGGCGGCGGACTGTCCGGCGGTCAGCAGCAGCGTCTGTGCATCGCCCGGGCCATCGCGGTGTCGCCCGACGTCCTGCTGATGGACGAGCCCTGCTCGGCGCTCGACCCGATCTCGACCCTCGCGATCGAGGACCTCATCACGGAGTTGAAGAAGGACTTCACCATCGTGATCGTCACCCACAACATGCAGCAGGCGGCGCGTGTGAGTGACCAGACCGCGTTCTTCAACCTCGAGGCCACCGGCAAGCCGGGACGTCTCGTCGAGATCGACGACACCGAGAAGATCTTCTCCAACCCGACGCAGAAGGCCACCGAGGACTACATCTCGGGCCGCTTCGGATAGAGCGACACACGCGACAACGCCCCGGCCGGATCTTCGGTCGGGGCGTTGTCGCGTCTGCGGACTGTGACTTCGGGTGAACGAACGGGACGCTCGTACGGTCAGACCGTACGAGCGTCCCGTTCGCGCGAAAAGGGTTGGGGGAGTTTACTGCTCCGGGTACGAGGTGAGGCTGTCGGCGTCGGCCACGGCGTGGTCGGTGTCGTCGGGCAGCTTGCCGGTGACGAGGAAGATCACGCGACGGCCCACCTCGACGGCGTGGTCGGCGAAACGCTCGTAGAACCGGCCGAGCAGGGTGACGTCGACCGCGGCGGCCACGCCGTGCTTCCACTCGCGGTCCATCAGGACGGTGAACAGGTGCCGGTGGAGGTCGTCCATCGCCTCGTCCTCCTCTCGGAGGCGGGCGGCCCGCTCGGGGTCGCGGGTCTCGAGGACCTCGCGGGCAGCGGCGCCGATGGACACGGCGATGCGTCCCATCTCGGCGAAGTACCCGTTGACCTCTTCGGGGAGCACGTGGTTGGGATGTCGGCGGCGCGCGATCTTGGCGACGTGGAGAGCCAGCGCCCCCATGCGGTCGATGTCGGCGACGATCTGGATTCCGCTGACGACGGAGCGGAGGTCGCCGGCGACCGGTGCCTGCAGGGCGAGGAGGGCGAAGGCCCGCTCCTCGCAGATGGTGCTGAGCTCGGTGATCTTGTCGTGCTCGCCGATCACCTGTTCGGCGAGGGAGAGGTCGGCCTGGAGCAGCGACTGGGTGGCGCGCTCCATGGCGACCCCCGCAAGCCCCGCCATCTCGCCGAGCAGGTCGGCAAGCTCGGTCATCTGTTCGTTGTAAGCCACGCGCATGAGGTCACAGCCTACGGTGCACGGGAAACCAAGTCACGATCACACGGTGAACGCGGGGTGAACGGCACTGCTGATCGGACGCTCAGTCGCAGGACGTGTCGCCCGCGTTGACTACGGCCAGGTCGGCGGGGATTTCCACGTCCTCGGGCTGGCCGACCCGCACGTCCGCCATGTCGAGCGGAGTGTCGATCGGGCTCGGCGTCTGCACGGTGCCGGAGAAGCTCGAACCGAGGGCTACCTCGACGACCGTCCCGAGTCCGGTGGTCGACTCGAGCACTGCGCCCGGGAACGACGAGGCGAGGGTGGCCGCCTCGGCCTCGTGGCCGGGTGAGAACCGGATGACGGTCCCGCTGCTGGTTCCGGTGTAGTTGCCGACGTTGTAGATCTGGAAACCCTCGGCGGCCAGTGAGTCGGCGACGGTCGCGGCCAGGCCCGACTCACCCGATGCGTTCGACACCTGGACGGTGACACTGGACGGGTCGACGGCCTGGACCGACGGTGGTGTGGGCGCGGCCTGCGGTTCCGGGGCGGACGGCAGCGGTTCCGCCCGCTTCTCGCCGGGCAGCGCTTCGTCGTCGATGATGGCGCGGAAGATGGCCTTGATGTCGTCGGTGCGGGGAATCTCGTTGCCCCACTCGGTGGTGCCCGCGGTGGGGACCGTCAGGAACGTGACCGCGCCCGCGTCGACGTTCTGCAGGGAGCGACCCAGCGTGACCAGCGATTTCGTGTCGATGTTCTCCACGAACGTGTCGCGGGTGAAGGCGTTGATGAAGCCGTTCAGCTTGCCGGGATTCAGCAGCACCTGACTGGACAGAGCGCCCCGCAGCAGGGCGGAGAGGAATCTCTGCTGACGGTTGATGCGGCCGTAATCGCCGTTGCCCTCCGCCTCGACGTGTCTGGCGCGGACGAAGTTCAGCGCCGTCTTTCCGTCGAGCATCTGGGTGCCCGGCTGCGGCAGAACGGTGCCGAGCACGTCGTCCTCGAGCGGCTGGGTGGTGCAGACCCGGACGCCGCCGATCTCGTTGACCATCGACTCGAAACCGGCGAAGTCCATGCCGACGAAGTGGCCGATCTTCAGGCCCGACATCTTCTGGATCACCTTCACCAGGCACTTCGGTCCGCCGAGCGCGTAGGTGGCGTTCAGTTTGTCGCCGTCTGCGGCGGGGAAAGTCTCTTCGGTGTAGGTGCCGCTGTCGTTGTCCCAGCCCTGACAGACCGGCCGCTCGACGTCGAGGTCGCGGGGGAACGACACCGCGACCACCCGGCTCCGGTCGGCTGGGATGTTGACCAGCATCACCGTATCGGCGCGGGATCCCTCGGCATCGTCGATGGTGCCGGCACCCACCTCGCCGCTCGCACCCGCACGCGTGTCGGTGCCGACGATCAGATAGGTCTCGTCACCGGTCTGCCCGACCGCGTCGACGATGTCGGTCGATTCGGTGTCGAGGGCAGCGATCTGGTCGAACTTGCCCTCGGTGGAGCGGAGGTAACCCCAGACGATGCCGGTTCCGGCGAGCGCGACCACCGCCACGAGAGCGACGACGGCACGTCCTGCCGCGCGGAGGCGTTTCCGTTTCCGGGTCTTGTTCAGGGCCAGGCGGGTGACACCCGGGTTGCCGACCACCTGCGGTGCGGCGGTGGTCTCGGCGGAATCCGCGACCCACTCGGGCTCGGGAGCGTTCGGCGGCGGCTCCGGCGGCGGAGGCGCGGCAGTGGTCTTGCGTGGCGGAACCCCGGGAGGCGGCGGCTGCCGCTCGTCGATCGGGGGAATGGTCTCCGTCTTGTCCGGATCGTCCGGTCTGTTCGGTTCGACCGGCTTGTTCGGTTCATCCGGTTTATTCGGGTCGTCTCCGGAGACCTTCTTCACCAGGTCTGCCACGGAGAGGGCTTCGGTGGGACCGCCCGCGGCGCGACGACCGATCCGGCCGCTGTCGTGGCGGGACGGTTCGGTGCGTTCTACCTGCGCGCGGTGCTCGGGAGGCGCGGAAGGTTCGGGAGGCCGGCGCTCGGGAGTTGGCTGTCGCTGCGGAAGCCGCCGCCGTCCCGACTGGGCTTCTCGGTAGCTTCGGTCCGCGAGAGGACGCTCCCAGGGGGCCCGGGATTCGGGAGTCGGTGAGTCCGCACTGTGATCATCACCCACCGATGCAACCTGACCTCTCCGCCGACTCGGACCTCCGTCGGCCCCGACGGATTCCAGCCATAGTACTTATCGAACGCCTGGGCTCCGCACATGTAGCGAGGTGACGCGCGTTCGTGCTGCTAACCACCAGAATGCATGAGGTCGGCGCCGGCGGGAACGAGGCAGTCGTCGGGGTCGTCGAGCCAGCCCTCGGGGAGCGCGACCGTGCCGGGTGATCCCTGCCGTCCGCGCGGTCCCTCGGCGTCCTTGGGGAACGGGATGGTGGGATCGAGCTGGACGAGGAGGTCGTCGAGTTCGGTGAGGGTGCTCACGAGGGCCATCGCGACGCGCAGCTCCGACCCGGCGGGGAAGCCCCGCAGGTACCAGGACACGTGCTTGCGCAGTTCACGCAGACCCTTGTCCTCCCCGTGATGATCGGCGAGCAGTTCGGCATGACGGCGGATGATGTCGGCCACCTCGCCGAGGGTGGGGGGAGTGGGCTGCGGGTTTCCGTTCAGCGCCGCGCTCAGCTCGGCGAACAGCCACGGCCTGCCGAGGCATCCCCGGCCGACGACGACGCCGTCGCACCCGGTCTGCTCCATCATGCGGGCCGCGTCCTCGGCAGCGAAGATGTCGCCGTTTCCGAGTACCGGCACGTCCGTCACATGTTCCTTGAGGCGGGCGATCTCGTTCCAGTCGGCGGTGCCGGAGTAGCGCTGCGAGGCGGTGCGCGCGTGCAGTGCGACCGCGGCGGCGCCCTCGCCGGCGGCGATCCGGCCCGCGTCGAGATGCGTGTGGTGCTCGGCGTCGATGCCGACGCGGAACTTGACGGTCACCGGGACGTCGGTGCCCTCGGTCGCCTTCACCGCCGCCGCGACGATTCGGCCGAACAGCGTGCGTTTGTACGGCAGGGCGGCACCGCCACCCTTGCGGGTGACCTTGGGGACCGGGCAGCCGAAGTTCATGTCGATGTGATCGGCCATGTTCTCGTCCACGATCATCTTGGCCGCTGCGTACGTGGTGTCGGGATCGACGGTGTACAGCTGCAGCGATCGCGGTGTTTCGGTCGGGCCGAACGTCGTCATGTGCAGGGTCCCGGGTTGCCTCTCCACCAGGGCACGCGCCGTCACCATCTCACAGACGTACAGGCCGGACGTGCTGCCCGCGCGCTCCGTCTCGAGCTCACGGCACAGCGTGCGGAACGCGACGTTGGTGATGCCGGCCATGGGGGCCAGAACCACCGGACTGCGCAGCTCGAGCGATCCGATTCGAAGGGATGACATTGACGACCTCTGGGAAAGTGCTGGATTCAAAACTGTGCCCGGTACCGAATCCGGTACCGGGCACAGGATAGCTGTTTGCGCTACGAAGCCTTCTGCTCGCGCTTCTTGGCCTCACGGGCCAGCATGCGGTCGCGCTGCTCCTCGAACTTGGTGGCCTGGCCCTCGAGGTTCTCGAGGAACTTGCCGAGGCTCTCGCGGATCTCTTCGCCGCGGGCGGTGAAGTCGTTCCGCTCGAAGACGTTCCACTTGCGCAGAACGGGCATCACGACCTCTTCGAGGTGCTGGCGGAGGTCGTAGATGCCGTGCTTGGCCATGAGCACGCCGTTGCGCCGGAAGTTCGGCATGCCGGCGCCGGGCATCTGGAAGTTCTGGACGATCATGTTGATGGCCTCGAGCGCCTGGTCGGGCGCGAGGTCGAGGGCCGCGCCGCACATGTTGCGGTAGAAGATCATGTGCAGGTTCTCGTCGGCGGCGATGCGCTGCAGCATCTTGTCGGCGATCGGTTCCTTGCACGCCTTACCGGTGTTGCGGTGGCTGACGCGGGTGGCGAGTTCCTGGAACGTGACGTACGCGACGGAGTGGAGGAAGCCGGCGTCGACGTCGGCAGGCGAGGCGAAGCCGTTCGTCATGTGCTCCATGCGGAAGCGCTCGAGCTGGACGGGGTCGACGGCGCGGGTCACGACGAGGTAATCGCGCATCACGATGCCGTGACGGTTCTCCTCGGCGGTCCAGCGGCCGACCCAGGTTCCCCACGCGCCGTCCTGCGAGAAGTTCTCTGCGATCTCGCGGTGGTACGACGGCAGGTTGTCCTCGGTGAGGAGGTTGGTGATCATCGCGGCCTTGGCGACCTCGTCGAGCTGCGACTGCTCGGGGTCCCAATCGATGCCGCCCATCGCGGCGAAGTTGCGTCCTTCGTCCCACGGAACATAGTCGTGGGGATGCCATTCCTTGGCCATGGAGAGGTGGCGGTTGACGTTCTCTTCTGCAACCGGCGACAACTCCTGCAGCAGTTCGAGTTGGGTCAGATCCCTCGCCATGTTTAATGCCTCCATTGAGCTCAATTTGACTTTGTTCAGCCTACGGCACCGTAAGTACGTTGGTAAACGCCGTCGGCGGCCCGGGAACCGTCGAAGTTACCGATCCGTAATGGACCTTCCGGGATGAGTCGCCGCGACGCGGCAAACCGTTACATGACAGTGTACTGATGTGGTTGCGTGTGCGGTGACCAGCGTAATCATCCCAGGGAGAGATCATCACAGCGACGCGCGGACAGTTGTGGACGATCACAGATTTGTCGAGTTCCACAGATTCCGCGGCATATCTCGAGCCGTGTCGGGGGTTGCGCGGCAGCACGTTCATCGGACTGTCAATGTGCTGGGAGAATGTTTCACCCCAGGTGTGAACATCGCCACCCCGGGTTCCGCTCAGCTTCTCCGAGCAGCATGCTCATGAGCGGAGGTAATGAATGAGCACTGGTTCGATCAGCGGCACATCCGCCCGGGCGACCGTCCGGGCCGGCACCCCGAGCCCGCACGAACGGGGCTCCCGCGGCTACCGAACCATCACGCTCTCCCTCTTCGCAGCCGGCCTCACGACGTTCATCTCCATGTACTCGGCGCAGGCGCTCCTGCCGGCGTACGCGGACGGCTTCCAGGTGTCCCCGGCCGTATCCGCGCTGTCCGTGTCGGTCACCACCGGACTGCTGGCGGTCGCCATCGTCCCGGCCAGCGTGTTGTCGGAGCGGTACGGGCGGACCCGTGTGATGGTGCTGTCCGCGCTGGTGGCGTGCATCGTGGGTCTGCTGCTGCCGCTGAGCCCGAACATCGGGTTGCTGCTCGCGGGCCGGGCGATCCAAGGCGTCGCGCTCGCCGGGATACCCGCGGTGGCGATGGCGTACCTCGCCGAGGAGGTGCATCCGAAGGATCTCGGTGCGGCGATGGGCCGCTACGTGGCGGGAACGACGATCGGTGGTCTCGTCGGACGGCTGGTGCCGTCGGCCGTCGTCGATGTCGGTTCGTGGCGGTGGGCGATGGAAGCGTCGGCGGTACTGGCGCTTGTGTTCGCCGTCGTGATGATCCGCACGCTGCCCGCGTCGCGGTTCTTCGCTCGGCAGCGGGTCGACCCGGGAACGGTGCTCGCGAACGTGGTTGCCCATCTGCGTGATCCGGCGTTGCGAACGTTGTTCGCGCTCGGGTTCATCCTGATGGGCGGATTCGTCTCGGTCTACAACTTCCTCGGTTTCCGGCTGAGCGCCGCGCCGTTCGGTCTTCCCGAAAGCGTTGTCGGACTGGTGTTCCTGCTCTATCTGGCCGGCACCTACACTTCGGCGGCGGCAGGCGCGCTGTCCGACCGGATCGGCCGTCGCCGGGTGCTTCTCGGTGCGGTGGGCACGACCGCGGTCGGGCTCGCGCTCACCGTGCCCGACTCGCTCCCGCTCGTGCTCCTTGGTATGGCGCTGTTCACGGGTGGTTTCTTCGGTGCCCACTCGGTGGCCGGCGGCTGGGTGGGCAGGCTTGCCACCCAGCATCGGGCGGAGGCGTCCGCGCTGTATCTGCTCGCGTACTACCTCGGCTCCAGCGTCGCCGGGGCCGCGGCAGGCGTGGCCTACGCGGCGGCAGGCTGGGTGGGGACCGCGGGGTTCGTCGGGGCGCTGCTGGTGGTCGCGATCGTGTTGTCCGTCGTCATGTTCCGCCGGAACGGCGACTGAGGGCGGCACCGCGCCGCGCCCTCCGGTCCTACTTCTTTCCGCCGCCGAGCAGTCCGCCGAGCACGATCGGCGCGAGAATCGGGAGCAGTTGCTTCATCAGATCGCTGCCCACGCCAGTGCCGCTGCCCACCCCGCTACCGCTGCCCACCCCGCCGCCGCCCACTCCGCCGAGCGTGCTCGCCACCCGCTCACGTTCGTTGCCGAAGATGTTGGAGACGATCTTGTCGCCGTCGTCGGTGTCGACCTGCTCGATGTCGATGCCGCCGTCGAGCAGCGTCGTGCCGCTGTGATCGTGCAGCGCGCTCTGCAGGGACGCGGCGCCGTTGGGATCGGCGGCGTTCGCGCAGATCCCGCCGACGAGTGTCGGCAGCGCCGACTTCACCGCGGTTTCGGCGGTGGCCTCGTCGACGCCGAATTGCCGAGCGATCTGGTTGATCGGGATCTGGGACAGAAGGTCGTCGATCGATGCCCTTGATGCCTGCCTCGTCGGTGGGGTTCGTCGTCGACACCCCCGGACTTCCGACCTCAGTGAATCCCCGGTGTCCGTTATGCCTGTTGCGGTACGTCTGGGTGCTGCCGACAATCGTCACATGGGCAACAACATGAGCCGCGTGGAAGAGATCGTCGCCGAGTTGCCCGAAGCCGTGCGGGTGGACGTCGCCCAATGGGACGGGCATCCGACGTTCCGGGTGCGGGGGAAGAACTTCGTGTTCAGTGATGTGGAGGCCACCCGGCTGACGGTGAAGCTGACCGTCGACGAGGCCGAAGCGGTGGTCGCGACCGAACCGGGCGCGGAGCCCGCGGGATACGGTCTCGGTAGACACGGCTGGGTTGCACTGGACGTCACGGACGCGGACGGGCCACGGTGGGAGCAGTTGCGTGAGTGGATCAGGACGTCGTACACGCTGGTCGCCCCGAAGCGACTGGCCGAGCAGGTGCTGGACGAAGAACCGTTGCCGACGCAGGGAGACCAGTCATGACGACCGAGAACAGCGCATCCCCCACGACACCCGCGAAGTCGGGGCTGCCGGCGTGGGCCAAGAAGGCCATCGGCATCGCTGTTCTTCTGGTCGTACTGGTCCTCGCGTACTTCATCCTCGCCGCCTACCTTCCGCGGGCGTGGGCTCAGAACGTCGGCGGACTGGCCGACGGCAGCTTCGCGGGCGGCATCCTGTGGGGCCTGCTGTTCGGCACCGTGTGCACCCTGCTGCCCCTGTTGCTGTTCCGCTGGGCGTGGCGGCTGTTCCGCAGGCGCCGGTTCAAGCCGATGCAGATCGTGTTGCTGATCGTCGGGGTGCTGGTGGTGCTGCCCAACCTGCTGACCCTCAGCGTGGTGCTCGGCGGCAACAGCGCGGCGCATGCGGGCGAGCGGATCATGGACGTGGATGCCCCCGGGTTCCGCGGTGGGTCGCTCGCCGGCGCGATCATCGGGGTGGTGTTGTTCCTCGGCGTCGCCGGAGTCAGCTTCACCTACCGCAAGCGCGGTGAGGATCTCGCCGACATGCGGAGAGACGCGAAATCGAAAGACGTGCAGGCGGGCGGCGACGGGCCGCCTGCCGGACCGTCACCTGCCACTCCCTAGGACCTCACCACACCAGTACGGGCTTGATCACCGTGCCTGCGGCCTGATCGGCGACGGCACGGTTGATGTCGTCGAATCGATATCGGGTGACGAGACGGTCGAACGGGAACTTTCCTTCCGCGTGGAGCGCCAGCAACTGCGGAATGAACTGCTGCACGGTCGAATCGCCCTCGACGCAGCCGCGGAGAGTCTTGCCGTTCAGCATGAGGTCCTGAATGTTCACGGTCACTTCGGGCGCGCCGAGTCCGACGACCACCGCGCTGCCCCGCGCCCGCAGTGACGCCAGCGCCTGACCGATGACGGCTGAGTTCCCCGTCGTGTCCAGGGTGTGGGTGGCACCGCCACGGGTCGCGGCACGGATCTCGGCGACCACGTCCTGCGTCCCCGGGTCGATCGCTGTCGCGCCGAACTCCTCCGCGAGTGCACGTCGTGCGGGCACCGGATCGACCGCGAGAAGCGTTGCGACGCCGACCGACCGGGCCGCGAGCAGCGCGGCGAACCCGACGCTGCCGGCGCCGAACACCACCACGCTCGAATCACTTTCCGGTCGAAGCACGTTCAACACGGCACCGGCACCGGTCTGGAACCCGCAGCCGAGCGGAGCCGCGGCGGCCAGGTCGACGGACCGGTCGACGACGACCACGTTGTCGGCGGTCGCGAGGACGTGTTCGGCGAAGCTGGACTGGCCGAAGAAGGCGGCGCGCACGGGTTCGCCGTGCTGGGTGACGGTGGCCGACCCGTCCGCCCGTCGGCCCGAACTGTTCAGCCGGTGCGCGTTCTCGCAGTACGCCGGACCCGCGGTGCGGCACTGGCGGCAGTCACCGCAGTGCCGGTAGCTGAGAATCACGTGATCGCCGGGGGCCACCCCGGTCACGCGCGATCCGACGTCCGCCACGACCCCGGCACCTTCGTGCCCGAGCACGACGGGGCCGACGGCTGCGGGAAGTGCCGCCTTGGCGAACAGATCGGTGTGGCACAAGCCGGTGGCGACGATGCGCACCAAAATCTCGTCCTCGCGCGGTTCGTCGAGTCGGACCGACTCCAGCGTGAACGGAGACTCGGGGCCTCGTGAGACCGCTGCCGTGATCTGCATTGCTGTTCCTCGGGTTTCGCGACGTCCGGGTTCTGGCACCGGTCGGATCTCGGTCGTACGGATCTCAGTCCCTTTCGAGCAGGAAGTAGTAGTGCCTGCCGTCGTCGAGGACCAGTGCGGACTTGCCGTTCATGATGCCCATGAGGGTGGAGTCGTCGACCCTCTTGAAGTGGTCGAAGATGGGTGCACTGTCGTAGACCATGGTCGCGGTGACCTCGCCCCGGAATTCGATGTTCCACAGGCTGGCTTCACCGTTGCCGCTCTTCACGTCGGAGAAGAGGTTGCCGTCGGCGTCGCGGCAGATCAGGGGTTTGGCGTCTTCGAGCGAGAGGAACGTCTTTCCGTGCCAGCGGCTCGCGAACAGCTTTTCGTGCAGGCGATGCCCGGTGGCGAAGTCGTCGCCCTTCCAGGCACCGAGGATGTCTTCGGCCCGGACGGTGTCGAGCGCCGCCCAGACGGCGTCGAGGTCGTCGGGGGAGACTCCGCTCTCCCGCTCGCGAAGCGCGTGGAACGTGCGGCGGGCCTGATCGATATTCATGGGCAGTCCTCGGGTCGGGTGCTGACAAGCAGGTCACTCAGTTTCCGAACCAAACTGTTCGGCAACCTCGGAGGCTACGCCGAACCAGATTGTTCGGCAACGGGCAATTTAGGATGTGGGCATGCGATCAGCGGGAGAAGCCACGCGAGACCGGATCCTCGCGGCGGCCAAGGAGGAGTTCGCCCGCTACGGAGTCGCCGGTGCCCGGATCAACCGAATCGCGGAGGCCGCCCGCGCGAGCAAGGACCGTTTGTACGCCTACTTCGACAGCAAGGAGGCGCTGTTCGCCGCCGTCATCGAGCAATGGATCGCGGAGACGACGGAACAGACGGCGTTGCGGGGCGACGACCTGCCAGGGTATGCGGGCCGGTTGTTCGACGACTACGTGGCGCACCCGGAGAACGCGCGATTGCAGGAGTGGGCCGACCTGGAGATGCACGAGGAGATCGCCGACAGCGATGCGCGGATTCGCACGCTCCGGCCCAAGGCAGCCGAAATCCGCCGCGGGCAGCAGGAGGGGTTCATCGATCCGTCGTGGAACGCCGGCGAACTGCTGCTCGTGATCACCGACCTCGCCCGCTCACTCGCCACCACCGGCAGCGGCGGCCGGAAGTGGGAGGGCGGAAGGTCGGTGGAACAGCGACGACAGACTGCAGTCGAGGCGGTTCGGCGTCTGATCAGCATGCCTTCGGCGGAGGATGCGCCGGGCGGGTAGTGGACGTTCATTCCCCTTACCCGGCATGGTGCCGAGTAAGGGGAGAGTGCCCCCAGTAGGGCTCGAACCTACGACCTGCGGATTAAAAGTCCGTAGCTCTACCAACTGAGCTATAGGGGCGCGGAGCCAGAGTCTAGTGCGCGGACTGTGGCCGAGAAAACAGCACCCCCGACACGGCGCGCCGCGTGGAGGTGAAAAAGGTCGGCTCGGGTGCGCACCCCCTGCAGCGCACCCGAGCCGACCCAAATTATACCACTTGGTGTGTTTTTGGCAGCGGTCCGATATCGAACCCATAAAGTTCCTCAGGTTTGTTACAGGCGAGTTTTAATGTCTTGAAGACTGCTGTGTCGGTTTTTTCAAAACGGGGATACTGTTATGTGTGCCTCCGCGCTCGTCCTGACAGGGCGCAAGGGCGGGGTTACTACATCTGGGAGAGGGATCCACCGCAATGCCACGTCAACAGGAGCGTGCGCGACGCACTCGCGCTGCGCTGGTGGAGTCGGCCGCGATCGAGTTCGCCAAGCGCGGTTATGCGGCAGCGTCGGTCAACACGATTCTCGAAGGCTCGAACGCCACCAAAGGGGCGATGTACTTCCATTTCCAATCGAAGGAAGAACTCGCCCGAGCCGTCCTCCAGTCCGGAATCGAGCAGTTCTCTGCTCTGACCGACCGGTGGACGCGTCGCACTGACATCGGGCCTTTCGAGGCTCTCCACGGCTTCGTTCTCGATCTCGCGAAGCTGTTCCGTTCGAGTGTCATCGTCCGGGCGGAGTTCCGGCTGATCGTCGAACCCGAGTTCTATCCGGACGTGCAGTCCGGCGGCTCGCAGGTCTGGGGGCGCACCGCGCACGAGTTCGCCGTCCGTGCTCAGCGCGACGGTCTGCTTCGCCCCGGCGCCGACCCCGAGAAGTTCACCCGGGTTCTGGCGGCGTCTCTTGCCGGCCAGCGGTACATGTCCGACATGACTGCCCTGGAGGGCGACCTCGGCGAGCGGTTCACGGAATCGCTCGAAGTGGTCCTCGCCCCCTTCGTCTAGCGGCCTAGGACGCCGCCCTTTCAAGGCGGTAGCGCGGGTTCGAATCCCGTAGGGGGTACGTTTGACCGGTGTCGAGCATGCGGTATGGTTCGACGGCAGTAAAAAGTGACACGCAGTATCGCTTTACACTTGTAAAGCACAGCAGGACAAGCAAGGCCCTGTGGCGCAGTTGGTTAGCGCGCCGCCCTGTCACGGCGGAGGTCGCGGGTTCGAGTCCCGTCAGGGTCGCAAGTGTGTTGCCAATACCCGGTATTGGCAACACCGTGCGATAGGCATTCGGTTCGGGTGCCGTCCGGCCAGGTAGCTCAGTTGGTACGAGCGTCCGCCTGAAAAGCGGAAGGTCGCCGGTTCGATCCCGGCCCTGGCCACCACGATTCAGTGAAACTCCGTTGTCGAGAACGTCGACAGCGGAGTTTTTTCGTTGTTCCCCACGTGAGTGCGAAAGTGTGTCCGAGCACACATTCGCACTCACGTGGGGGTCGGGCTCGACCGGGCCCCGGGTCAGACGGACTCCGAGCGGCGACGCAGGGTGACGAAGATCTCGTCGTAGTGCAGGTGCGCCATGAAGTGCCCACCCGTGCGGATGTTCAGGGTGGCGGGTGCCCTATCGACCACCCCATGACACCGAAACGGTCGAGGAGACGTCGAGACGCCCGGCGAGGCCGCAGTGGACGTTGACGACGACGAATTCACCGGGTCGCCGGATTCCGCACAACCCATCAGGCGCCCGTCGCGCAGCCGGATCACACGGTCCTCGGGTCCGACATGAACTCTGGGCACGGGCAGCCTCCAGCGGTCGAGGTCAGTGTATCCGCGGGAGCCCTGCGCAATCCGGACGTTGGGACCACCGGAACCGGTGCCGTCGCCCGACGACGCCGGGGTGGCTGTCGCTAGGCTGACGTCCATGAGCAGTGCTGAAGAGCCGCTGACCGCGGGCCGCGACGGACTGTTGTCGTTGCTTCGCAACGGGCAGCTGCCCTCGCGTGGGGCGAAGGCCCCGCAGCGGGAGCGTTACCAGCGGATCGTCGCCGCGGCGATGGAACTTGCGTCCGAGGGCGGGTACGACGCCGTGCAGATGCGGGCCATCGCCGACCGGGCGGGGGTCGCCCTGGGCACCGTGTACCGCTATTTCCCGTCGAAGAACCACATGCTGGTGATGGGTCTGCTGATGGTGTTCGAGGGAATGCGGTCCCGGTTCGAGGACGTCGCGATCCCCGGTGACACGCCGTCCGAGCGGATCCTGTTCGTCCTCCGGAAGAACACGGAAGTGCTGGAGAAGGACCGGCCGCGCTATGAGGCCCTGGTCCGCGCATTCATGTTCGCAGACGCGTCGGCGTCGGCCGAACTGGACGCGTTCGGCGCCCTGATGACCGAGATGTTCGCCAAGACCATCGGGGTGGAGCGGATCTCCGACGATCAGTTGAACGCCATCCGCGTGATCGGCGACGTCTGGATGTCGAGCCTGGTGTCGTGGGTGGCGGGCCGCATCTCGGTCGACGAGGTGATGGCCCACCTCGGGCTGGCGGTCCGTCTCGTCTTCCGGCGACTCGGCGGGTAAGGCACGTCTCCGTCCGTCAGCTGCCGATGCGTCCGAAGTACGCGTCGCGCAGCACCGCCCGGTCGTCGATCTCGCCGGCATCCGCATCCATGACGACGCGTCCGACGTCGAGAACCGTGACGTGATCGGCCACGCTCATCGCCGCGTCGACGGCCTGCTCGACGAGAAGCACCGCCAACCCGGTCTCCTTGAGGGCCGTCACGCGTTCCATCACCTCGTTGACGATCACGGGTGCGAGGCCGCCGGACGGCTCGTCGAGGAGGAGCAGGGTGGGGTTCGCCATCAACGCCTGCCCGATCGCCAGCATCTGCTGCTGCCCGCCGGACATGGCGCCCGCGAGGAGGTTACGTTTGCGGCCGAGGACGGGGAACAGCTCGTAGATTCGGTCCACCTCGTCGCGCACGGCCGATCGCCGCATCCGGCGAACGTAGCCGCCGAGGATCAGGTTCTGTTCCACGGTTTGCCGGTGGAACACCCGCTTCCCCTCCTGCACGTACGCCATTCCCTGGCGAACTCGCCGGTGCGGCGCCATCTTCGCGATGTTGCGGCCGTCGAACTCGAGGGTCCCGGCCGTGATCTTGTTCAGTCCGGAGATGGCCCTCAGGGTGCTGGTCTTCCCGGCACCGTTCCGCCCGAGCAGTGCGGTGACCTTCCCGGGCCACACGTCGAGGGAGACGTCCCACACCACCCGGAGGTCGCCGTAGCCCGACTGCAGATTCCGCAGGCTCAGGAGGGGCTTCGAAGTGTGCTCGCTCATCAGGTCGCCTCTCCGGCCAGTTCGGTGTCTTCGGCGACGACGCCGAGGTATTCGCTGAGTACGCGCGGGTCGTGTTCGATCTCGGACGGCAGGCCCGCTGCGATCACGCGGCCCTGAGCCAGCACGACGATGGTGTCGGCGAGCGCGAGCACCAGCCGGAAATTGTGCTCGACCAGCACGATCGTGCAGCCGGCGCGACCGAGTCGCCGGATCAGGTCGGCGAGGCGCTCCACCTCGTCCTCGTCGAGACCGGACGCCACTTCGTCGAGCAGGAGCAGTCGCGGCTCGGCGACCACCGATCGTGCGACCTCGAGCAGCCTCCGCATCCCCAGGGGAAGCGAGGTGGCCGTCTCGTCTCGCAGGTGCGCGAGGCCGACCGTTTCGAGGGCGCGTTCCGCCTCGGCGAGGTCGCGGGCACGGACCTTGCGGTACGGGGGGAGCCGCAACACCGTCGGCAGCATCGACACCCGGTCGGTGCTGTACCGACCCGAGGCCACGGCCTCGAGCACCGTGACGCCGTCGGGGATGTTGGGCGTCTGGAAGGTTCGTGCCACACCCACTCTGGCGACCTGTTCCGGGGCCATGCCCTGGACTTCCTTGTCACCGATGAGGATTCGTCCGCTGTCGGGACGGTAGAAGCCGCAGATCATATTCAGCATGGTGGTCTTGCCCGAGCCGTTGGGCCCGATCAGCGCGGTGACGCTGCCGGGTTCCGCCCGGAGGGAGGTGTCGTCGAGCGCCTGGTTGCCGCCGAAGGCCTTCGAGATGCCGTCGACCACGAGTGTCTGCCCCGACATCGGCGCCGTCGCGGGCCGAGAGGTGTCCGTCCCGCGTACCGGTGCACCGCGACCTGTCAGGCCTGCCTTCCGGTCGAGCCGTGCCGTGACCTGCTTCGCCACCTTCGCCAGGCCACCGCTGAGGAGGACGCCGCCGACGATGAGGAATCCGCCGTAGAAGACGAGGGCGTACTGCTGGAACTCGGAGGACTGGTTCGGGCCGAGTTGCATGATCGCCGCGCCGATCACCGCACCGTAGACGCTCGTCGCCCCGCCGAGGATGCAGGCCGCCAGAACCGCTGTGGCGAAGGTGAATCCGAACGCCTCCGGGGAGACGTACATGTCGATGTTGGCGAACAGGGCACCTGCCAGCCCGGCGGGGAACGCGCCGATCGCGTAGCCGAGGAGCTTCATCCGGAATACCGAGATACCCACCGAGGAGGCCAGGACCGGGCTCTGCTTCAGTGTGCGGAACGCGATGCCGTGGCGGGAGACGACGAGGTTACGCATGACCGCGAACCAGAGGATGGCGACGAGAACGACTACCAGGTAGAACCGGTCGGCGTCGATCGTGTCACCGAACAGGGTCGCCGGTTCGATCCCGCTGAGCCCGTTCCGGCCTCCGGTGGCGTCCCCGAAGACGGCGATGATGTCCGGGACGAGGAGGACGAGGAAGAACGACGTCATCGCCAGCGACCAGCTGCCGAGCCGTAGTCCGGGGATGCCGGTGACGATGCCGACCGCCAGTGCCACGAGACCCGAGGCGATCAACTGCACCACGATGTCGGTGTACCCCGCGATCGACATCAACCCGGCGGTGTACGCGCCGGCCGCATACATCGCGGCCTGGCCGAGCGCGAGTTCACCCGCGTAGCCGAGGCTCAGGTTGAGTCCGCTGACCACCAGCGCCAGGATGCAGGCCAGTTGCACCTGGCGGGACAGCGCGAAGCCGAGACCGAACTCCGGCAACAACAGCACGAGGAGTCCGAGGGCCAGCGGGAAGAGCCAACCCGGAACCGAGCGAATCAGACGCCACACCAGCATTGTTCAGACCACCCGTTCCCGCACCGTGCCGAACAAGCCGGCCGGGCGCACCATGAGGATCGCGATCAGGACCACGAAGACCGCGATGTTGCTGTACTGGCTTCCCATTTCGAGCGCGGCGAACGATTCGACGAGCCCGACGGTGACACCGCCGACCAGTGCGCCGGGCAGCGACCCGAACCCGCCGATCGCCAGGGCCACGAAGCCCTTGATGGCCAACGCCGAACCCAGCGTGGCCACCGCGAAGGTCTTGGGACCGACGAAGAGCCCGAGGAACCCGGCGAGCGCACCCGAGAAGGCGAACGCTCCGAGCGCGAGCGCTCGCACGTTCACGCCGCGGAGCAGGGCGGCCTCGCGGTCCTCGGAGATCCCGAGGAGCGCGAGACCCGTCATGGTGCGCTTACCGACCTGGCCGAGGACGATCACCGCGACGACGGCCAGGATCAGCAGCACCACTTCGACCGGGTAAGCGCGTCCGCCGAGGATCGTGATCGGTTCGTTCGAACCGAAGAACGGCACGGTGAGCGGTTCGCTTCCCCAGATCAGCTGTGTCGCACCGTTGATCAACGTCGCCGCCCCGAGAGTGGTGACGAGCTGATTCTGGTGATCGCGCACCGGCCGGACCGCGATGATCTCTTCGAATCCGGCCAGGATCGCGACCGTGACCGTCGCGATCACCGCGACGACGAGTACCGGCAATTCGAGGGTGACCAGTCCGGTGTAGGCGACGAAGGTTCCCACCATCATCAGCTGGGCCTGGGCGAAATTGAACGTGTGGGACGAGATGAAGACGATGTTGTAGCCGATCGCCACGAGCGTGTAGACCGCGCCCAGGGCGAGGCCCGACCAGACTATGGTCACCGGGATCTCCTGTGGTCGAAGTGTCAGGCGCTCGGATTTCCGTACTGGCCGTTGAGGAGTGGGCTCGGAGGCACGAACTTGTACGCTTCGTCGCCCGGCTTCGACGCGTGCGACTCCGCCGTGAAGTGATAGGACGGCGAGAACGCGGTTTCCGCGCTGTCGAGAACTTCCTGGTTCTCGAGGGCGTCGGCGAGGGCTTCGGGATCGGACGAGCCGGCCTTGTTCGCGGCGGCGGCGACGAGGGGCAGCGCGTCGTAGTTGTCGGCGAGGATCAGCGTCGACGGGATGTCGCCCATCGCTTTCATGTTGTCGACCATCGTGTTGACCGCGGTGTCCGACGCGTCGTAGACCGTGCTCGACATGACGTGCATGACGAGATTCGCCGTGGCCGGAGTGCCGAGCACACCGTCCGGTGCCGGCTTGGAGACGAGTGACGTCCCTGCGACCGAGGTGTTTCCGATGAGCGGGATGTTCCAGTCGAGTCGCTGAAGGCTCGTGAGCAGGTATCCGAGCGGCGCACCGTAGGCGTCGACGACCAGCGCCTGGGTGCCGCGGTTCTTCAGCGACTGCAGTTGCGCCGTCATGTCCAGTGCCGCGGTGTCGTACTCTTCGGAACCGGTGCCGCTCACGCCTTCACCGCTCAACGCGTCTTCCATAGCCTGCCCGAAGACCTCGCCGTAGGCGCTGCTGCTGTGGACGACACCGACGGACTGGTATCCCTTGCCCTTGATGTATCGCGCGATGGTCTCGGCGTTTTCGGCCGGCCCCGAGGCCAGGTCGAAGTTGAGCGGGTACTTCTCCGGGTTCGCCGAATCCTCGGTCGGCCCGATGTTGAAGGACAGGATCTTGTTCTGGGCAAGGATCGGCAGTGTCGCGGTGGTGATGGTCGACGGGCCGGAGTTGAGGAAGAGGTCGGGCTTCTTGCCCGACGCGATCGCCTCCCGCAGTTTCGACACGGCGTTGGTGGCGTCGCCCGCGTCGTCGACCACGGTGATCTCCACCTGCCGGCCACCGACGCCGCCGGACCTGTTGACCGCCTCGGCGCTCGCCTTCGCTGAGAGCACGGATGTCTGAGCATTCGCGGCGAGCGTGCCCTGCCCGCTGATGCCGCCGGTCACGAGCACCCGGTACGGGCTGCCGGCGGCGTCGGCCTCGTCCGCGCCCGACCCGGCGCATCCGGTGACCGCGAGTGCCGTCACGGCGAGCGCCGCAGTGAGAGCCGAGGATCGAATTCGCATGACCGCCCCTTTGACGTGAGAGAAGCAAGCAATTGCTTGGTGCGGCAAAAGGTAGCAGAACTAACGGTCGGTGTCCGTCGAATGTCCCACTCGGCGGGCGGTTGGTCGAACCGCCTCAGCGGAACGACGGCCGGATCACCGGTTCCCGCCGTTCGAGGATGGTGGCGGTGTGCTGGCGCACCATCGTGTCGAGGTGCTCACCCTGCGGTGCGAGCCAGAAGTCGCCGCGGGCGATGCCCTCGAAGACCTTCTCGGCGAACGTGTCCGCGTCGAGTCCGTCGGTGGTCAGCAGTGCGCGCATCTGCGCGACCATCTGATCGACGGCCGGATGGGAGACGGCCCCGAACGGGTTGTCGAAGACGGACGTGACGACGGGCCCCGGCGCGAGCACGCTGGCGGACACCGGGGCGCCGACCACGCTCAACTCCATCTGCAGGCACTCGGTGATCGCGACCACCGCGAACTTCGATGCGCTGTACGGCGACATCATCGGGCCGGGCGCGAATCCGCCGACGGAGGACGTGTTGACGACGCGGCCGGTGCCGCCCTGCTCGATCATGCGTGGAACGAACGCCCGGATCCCGTTGACGACACCCGTGACGTTGACCCCCAGGGCCGCGTTCCAGTCGGATTCGCGCAGTTGCCAGAGGAATCCGGCTCGCATGATCCCCGCATTGTTGAAGAGCAGGTCCACCCGGCCGAACGCGTCGAACGCGAGATCCGCCAGCGCGTCGACGGATCCCGAGTCCGCGACATCCGTCGTGCAGGTGAGGGCGGTCCCGCCCAGATCTGCGGCCAGATGTTCCAGCGCGGCGGCGTCGATGTCGGCGAGCACCACGCGCATACCTCTCGCGTGTGCGTGCCGGGCGATTCCCGCCCCGATTCCCGAGGCTGCGCCGGTGACGACGACAACCTGCTTCTCCCGCGTGTCCGGTTCCGTCACGGGTCGACCGTAGGGCCGTCGACGGCCGTCCCGGCCGGGTCTTCTCTCTCAGCGGGACGGATTCACTTGCCGCCGCGATGCCACAGCGGTTCGAGGTCGGGGCCCTCCTCGTCCTGCTGGGCACCCCGGAAGCGGACCGCGAAGACGATCCAGCCGATGGCGGCCATCAGCAGGAAACTGACCAGGCGGTAGACGACGATCGCGGACACCGCCTCGGCGCCTGCCATGCCGCTGGCGGTCAGCGCGGGGACGAGCACGGCGTCCATGACACCGAGCCCCGCAGGCAGCAGCGGTATGGCCGAACCGGCGGCGTTCCCCGCCGCGTACGCGACGGCGAGGCCGGCGAACCCGGGATGAGCGCCGACCGCGTAGCACGCGAAGGCGAGACAGGACGCGTCGGCGATCCAGTTGAACAGCGACCACCCGAATGCGCGGGCCGTGTCGCGGCGATCCATCCGCACGGCGCTCATCTGGTCCACGATGTGCTTCCACTGTCGAACCCCGGTCAGCGGCGGCTTCTTTCGAAGCCTGTTGACGCCGCGCAGCGCGGTGATGCCCACGCCTTCGAGCGCGTCGGGTCGCGATGCCGCGTACTGGGCCACGACCAGGAAGACGCACAGGCCGCCGAACGTGAAGATCAGGGAGAACGGGTTGGTCTTGGCCCCGACGAGCAGTGCGCCCGCCAGGCCGACGAGCGCAAGGCCGATCGCCTGGAGCACACCGGCCATCACCAGTTGCCAGGTCGCGACGACCGGTGAGGCACCCCAGAGCCGCGTCTGCCGGTACGTGAACGTGGTCGCGAGAACCGGCCCACCCGGCAGCGTCACGCTCATCGAGTTGGAGGCGAACGTCACCGCCAGCGACTGCCGCTGCCTGATGCGCACGCCCGCGACGCCCAGCAGGCAGCGCTGCACCCGGGCGAAGCTCGACATCGACGCCAACGAGGCTACGACAGCCGCGGCCACCCACCCCCATTCGAGGTCGCCGAGGTTGCTGACGCTCTCGGACAGGTCCGGCCAGATGAGGATGATCTCGACCGTGAGCACCACGACGAGCAGGCCACCGATTACCCATTCGACACGACGCCTGCGGGGCGTCGGGTGATTGTCTTCGGCGTCAGTCATATGTGTCCATTACACATGGCCGGTGATCACACCGTGTATCCGCCGTCGACGTCGAGTTTCTGTCCCGTCACGAACCCGGCCCGGTCGCCCGCGAGGAAGCAGACCGCCTCGGCGACGTCGGCGGCGGTGCCGAACCTTCGTAATGGTATCCGGCTCATGGCGGCGTCGAGTGCGCGCTGATCGAGTTCCTCGGAGCTGATCAGCCGCTCGGCCATGCCGTCGGTGAGCATTCCCGGGCCGACCGAGTTGAATCGGACGCCGTAGCGGCCCTCCTCGACGGCGAATCCCTTGACCAGTTGTTCGATCGCGCCTTTGGTGCCGGGCGAGAGTCCGTCGCGCACCGGGAAACGGCTGGTAGCCGCGGTCGTGACCGCGACGACGGAACCGGACGCCTCCCGCAGCGCGGGCAGGGCGGCCCTGACGACGGTGAAGAACGCGACCGCCTCCTGCTGGAGGTGCTCGGCGTAGTCGCGGGGAGCGACCTCGGACAGGTGGATCATGGGAACGTGCGGTCCGGCGGCGTGGATCAGGATGCCGAGGCCGCCGAAGTGTTCGACGGTCTGCTTCACGACGCTCGCGACGCGGGGCTCGTCGGTGAGGTCGGCGGAGAAGGCCTGCGCGGCGACGCCCCGGCCTTCCAGCTCGCCGACGAGGTCCGCGGCGACGTCGGCGTTGGAGCGGTAGGTGATGGCCACGTCGTGACCGAGGGTTGCGAGTTGCCGGGCAATGGCGGATCCGATGCCGCCGGTGCCGCCCGTGACCAGTGCGGCGCAGGGACGTCGTGGGGTGCTGGTGGCGGGTATCGCCATGAGGATCTCCAAGCGTGTGAGGGAGGCGCGTCCCTAACCTAGCAACTGCTTGGTTTTGGTGTGCCGTGAACGCGCCACCGCTGCCGAGCGCAGCCTAGCCTGGCTATCCGGCCAGGCCTTTTCGCCTTAGCCTGAACACATGTCAGCAGAGAACGCCGAGCGGGCCGAGCCCGCGCGGCATCCCGGAGAGCCGCACGCACC
This sequence comes from Rhodococcus sp. (in: high G+C Gram-positive bacteria), assembly GCA_004211695.1. Lineage (GTDB taxonomy): Bacteria > Actinomycetota > Actinomycetes > Mycobacteriales > Mycobacteriaceae > Rhodococcus_F. Next base: position 40,729 of record SEEV01000035.1, on the reverse strand, counting down.
CAGTCTGGCGAGCCGCCTCAACTGGTTGCGGGCCGGTGTCCTAGGGGCCAACGACGGCATCGTGTCGACGGCCGGCCTGGTGGTCGGGGTGGCCGCGGCCACCACCGAGCGATCGGCGATCTTCACCGCCGGATTCGCGGGTCTCGCGGCCGGGGCCGTGTCGATGGCCCTCGGCGAGTACGTGTCGGTGAGCACCCAGCGCGACACCGAACGCGCGCTGCTGTCGAAGGAACGTCGCGAACTCGCCGAGACTCCGGACGCCGAGTTCGAGGAACTCGTCGCGATGTACGAGGAGAAGGGTCTGCGGGACGAGACCGCCCGGACGGTCGCGCGCGAACTCACCGATCACGACGCGTTCGCCGCCCACGTGGATGTCGAACTGGGCATCGACCCGGACGATCTGACCAACCCGTGGCAGGCCGCGGCGTCGTCGGCGCTGTCCTTCACGCTCGGCGCGCTCATCCCGCTGCTCGCGATCCTGTTACCGCCTGTGCAGCTGCGCATTCCGGTGGCGTTCGTCGCCGTGCTGGTCGCGCTGGCACTCACGGGCACCGTCAGCGCCGCGCTCGGCGGCGCCAAGCGCACCCGGGCGGTGCTCCGCGTAGTGCTGGGCGGGGCGCTCGCGATGATCGTCACCTACGGAATCGGGCAGCTGGTGGGGACGGGCATCTCGTAGGGCCTCGCGACTGTCACTCGTTCCGGCAGATCATGACCGGGCAGGTGCCGTGGTGGAGCAGATTCTGACTCGTCGAGCCCATCAGCGCGCCGAGCAGCGGTCCCCGGCCGTGGCTGCCGACGACGATCAGCTGGGCATCGGTCGCGTGCCGGAGGATGACGTCCGCCGCGGCGCCCTGCTCGGCCACCTTCGTCACGGCCACGTCCGGGTAGCGTTCCGACTCGCCCGCGAGGCCCTCGGAGAGCAGCGCCTCCTCCTCCTGCTTCACCGCATCCCAGTCGACGAGCATGCCGGTGCCGCCCGCGCCGAGCGTGGGGGAGCCCTGCCAGGTGTGGACGGCGACCAGCGGTGCCTCGAAGAACGACGCGACCTCGAAGGCGTGCGCCACCGCGTCGCGGCTGAGGTCGCTCCCGTCGACACCGACCACCACGGGACGCTGGTCCGGTGTAGTGACGTCACCCCGGAGCACCGTCACCGGGCACCCGGCCCGGTTTGTCACGTGCAGCGCGGTCGAGCCGAGCAGCACCGAACGGAACGCTCCCGCTCCCGTGGATCCGAGCACGATCAACCGGGCCCAGTCGGCGGATTCGAGCAACGCGGTGCCCGCCGGACCCGGACTGATGGTCGTCTCGATGTCCAGGCCGGGAAATTTCGGTCCGAGCAGTCTCTTCGCCGACTCGATGATGGCCTCGCCGTCCTCCCGGAGCTGGCTGAGGAATTGCGATTCCAGCATGACCGCCGCGGGGCTGTACAGCGGGCCGTCCTGCGGCAACGCGTGCACGAGAGACAGCGTGGCACCCCATTTCGACGCGACTGCGGCACCCCACAGGGCGGCGGCGGTGGAGGCGTCGGATCCGTCCAGGCCGACGACGACGGAATGACTGGCCGGTGTGCTCACGTCTGGCTCCCTTCGGTCACGCTGGTGCGTACTCCCCGACTGTGCCCTATTTCCAGACTTTTCGGGCCGCCTTCCTCGCGGTCTTCCACTCGGGCTTCAGTTGCGGCGCCAGGGTGTCGCCGCGATCGAGTTCCCGCTGCAGCAGCATTCCGAGGCCCAGGCTCGACTCGGCGGAATGCTGATCCTCCGCGACCATCGCGAGGATGTGGTCCCGTGCGACGACGGCATCCTGGTACTCGCCGAGTACGTCCTGGAAGCCCTTGAACTTCGTGTGTGCGCGGTCGGACGCCTTCGGTGTCAGCGACCGCGTCGACTCGATGGCATAGCGCATTCGCTTGGCGCGCTTGCGCGCTCGGTGTGTCAGCTCGTCGCGCTCGCCCCGGGAGGTTGCGGCCGTCGCCTTCCGCACGCGCTTGCGGACGGACTTCGACATCGTGCGCAGGGATTTCGCGACCTTCTTCTTCGACGGGCCCGCGCCCTCGGACGCCTCGACGGCGGCGAGGAACGTGTCGAGGCCGGCGAGCAGGTCGAGGTAACGCTGGGAGTTCAGGGCCGCCAGAGCCGCGGGCCGGGCCGTCGCGGCGAGTCCCGAGAAGTACTCGTCGAGGCGCGCCCGCACGACCTCGCGGTCGGGTATCTCCTCGGCGTCGCCCAGCCGATCCACCAGCCGGCTCCACTGCACCTCGGTGTCCCGGGCGGAGCCGAGGGCCTGGCCGACCCAGCGGAGTTCGACGATCAACTCGTCGACGGTCTGCTGGTCGCGCAGGTCGGCCCCGTACACCTGCAGGACGCTCCGGATACGCCGGGCCGCGACCCGGAGGTCGTGCACCGACTCCTCGAGGTCGCGCCGCACCCCGAGGTCGGCCGTCACGAGAGAATCCTTCTGCGCCGCCAGGTACTCGAGCAGCAGCTTCCGCGGAGCGGACCGCTTCTTCCCGCGCGCGGGACGCGGGGTGCCGGTCACCGCGTCGCCGAGCGCCCGCCGCAACTTCGACGGCGCGTCCGACCGGGTGATCCCGGCATCGGTCAGCCGGGAGTCGATGGCGTCGAACAGGTTTCGGTCGCCGGCCGCGAGCTCCACTTCGATCTCGCGCCACACCCGCTCGTCGGATCCGGTGCCCGCCTCGGGGACGGCGGCGATCACGACGTCCGAGACGACCTCGGCGAGCGTCGTCCCCGCCGCGTCGACGAGTCGCTGCCGCTCGCGGTCGGTGCTGATGAGCGCGACCGGGTTCAGTGCGGCGCCGCGGGTGACGGCCGTGAGCAGTTCCGCGAATTCCCGGGGCACCTCCGTCGCGGGGTGGCCGGCGTCGGGCTCCAGCTGCAATTCGGTCCGCTCGTCCGCGCCTGCCGGGATCTTCAGGTGCCAGCCGGCGTCGTCGCCGCCTTCCCGGCGGCGGAGGGTGATTCCGGCGCGGAGCAGCAGGAGTTCGCCCGTGTCGTAATACAGGGCGGACAGCTGGACGGTGTCGCGTCGCGGTTCACCGTCGACACCCGGAAGCCCCGAGAGGGCCGGGAGTTGCTGCTCGGATGTCGCTTCGTACTTGCGTTCCACTTCGGAGACGGACGTTGCGGTGCTCATGTCACCATCCTTCCGCCTGGCCGGGGTGAGCGAAAGAACGCGAGGTCAGCCCGGCCAGTCGAGAGCGCGCCGGCTCGTGAAGCGGCGAAGGTCCCCCGAGATCGGGTCGGCGAATTCGACGGACCGGGCCAGCAGCCGCAGCGGCGTCGAATAATCGTCGGCGGCAACGTCGTAGAAGTCGGGGTAGAAGTTGTCGCCGTGGATCGGGATGCCGAGCGAACTCATGTGCAGCCGCAACTGGTGCGTCTTGCCGGTGTGCGGCAGCAGCCGGTATCGCGCGGCGTCGCCGTGGACCTCGAGAAGTTCGATGCGGCTCTCGCTGTTGGCGGGACCGTCAACCTCGTACGCCTTGAGCACACCCCGCTCCTTCACGATGCGACTGCGGACGGTGGCGGGCAGCGCGAGATCGGGGTCGTACCTGGCGACGGCGTCGTACTCCTTGATCACCCGGCGCTGATCGAACAGCGACTGGTAGTCGCGCCGGACCTCCCGTCGCACGGTGAAGATCAGCACCCCGGCGGTCAATCGGTCGAGTCGATGCGCGGGCGTCAGTTCCGGCAGGTCGAGGTCTCGGCGCAACCGGACCAGCGCCGACTCGGCCACGTAGGCGCCGCGCGGGGTGCTGGCCAGGAAGTGGGGTTTGTCGACGACGAGGAGGTTCTCGTCGCGGTGGAGGATCTCGATCTCGAACGGCACCCGCTTCTCGACCGGCGGATCCCGGTACAGGTACACGAATCTGCGGGGCGCGAACGGTGTGTCCTCGGTGATGGGCAGCCCGCGCTCGTCGACCACTTCCGACGTGGCGACCTTTTCGCGCAGGCGGGTCTCGTCGTGCGGAAACCGCGCGACGAGGTACTCGAGCACGGTGGGCCACGAGCCGGTGTCCGGCATTCTCAGCCGCGTCGGGTTGAGGCCGTCGCGGACGGGAAGTGGGGCGTCGGGCACTCCGTCACGGTAGTCGAGAGGGTGCGGAAATCCGTCGTTGACCGCGGGGGGACTCATGGTTACTATCCGGTAAGTTTCTGACGCGGACCACCCTGACTGGTCGCTGAGGCGCGTCATCGGAGGATTTCACGGGGGTTCGTAGTGATCGTGCGTCGAGGGGCGTTTCGCCCGGGGGCAGTGGCAGTGGCTCTGGTAGTGGCGGCGGGGTTCGCCGCTGTCCCGAGCCTGACGGCGTCGGCGGATCCGACGGGCGGGGCGGCGGGCGCACGGTGGAACGCGACGGTCGACGCACCACCCGAATACCCGGTGATCGCGATCGACTGGGACGTTCCCATCACGATGAGCGACGGAACGGTGCTGAAGGCCAACGTCTATCGACCCGCGGACGCCTCCGGCACGCCGATCGGCACCAGGATGCCCTCGGTCCTCAATGTCACGCCGTACACGAAACTGGTCGGCAACGTCGTCGATTCCGTGTTCGCGGTGCCGGGCCTCGAGGACACCGTGGTGGACCTGGTCAACTCCTTCGACCTCGCCGGGACACCGTTCGACGGTGTCGGCGAAGCGGCGAAGGTGCTCTCCGGGGGCGGCATGCGTGTCTTCGGCGTCAACCGCGACCTCGTTCGGAACGGCTATACCCAGGTGGTGGTCGATGCGCGCGGCACCGGGTTCTCGCAGGGGGAATGGCAGGCGCTCGGCCCGCTCGAGCAGCAGGACTCCGTCGAGATCATCGACTGGATGAGCAAACAGGGCTGGTCCGACGGAACGGTCGGCATGGCCGGGGTGTCGTACTCGGGAATCAACTCGCTGCAGGCCGCGGGGCATCAGCCGCCGGCGTTGAAGGCGATCTTCCCGACCGAACCGGGCAACGATCTGCTCCGCGGCATCGTCGGAACCGGCGCCGGGCTCGGGGTGGGATTCATGCCGCTGTGGCTGTCGCTGGTCAACGGTCTCAAGTTCGTCCCCGACGTCCAGGCGCTCGCGCAGGGCCGCTTCGACCAGCAATGGCTGCAGGACCGGTTGCGGGATCCGCTGACGCTGTTTCCCGCGCTGATCGCGGCCATGACCGCGACGAACATCGGCGATCTCGACCCCGACACGCTGCGGGTGGCGCAGGACGGCCAGTTCTACGAGGAGCGCAAGGCGCAGGCGGGAAACATTCAGGTGCCGACCATGCTGTACGGCGCCTGGCACGACATCTTCGCGAACAGTGAGCCGCGCGTCTACAACGACATCCCGCTGCCGGCCGGCGAGAAGCAGCTGATCATGAGCGACGACTACCACATCTCGTTCGGCGGCGGTTTCGGTGAGCAGGGTGCGCCGCCGCGACTCGACGTCCTCGAACGCGCGTGGTTCGACAAGTGGCTCAAGGGCATCGACAACGGAATCGACGGGTACGGCCCGGTCACGCTGTATCAGCAGGGCAACGGCTGGACCACCACCGATCAGTTCCCGCGCGCCGGGGTCGACTATCAGCGGATGTACCTGTCGGGCGCCCCCAGCGGCACCGCCGGGCACGCCGCGCACGACGGCAGCCTGGTCGCGGCGAAACCCGGCGACGCAGCGCAACTCACCGTCGCACCGGGGCTGCGCGGGCTCTGCTCCCGCGACGGCGTACAGGGCACCGCGGGCGCCGCCGTCGTCCTCGGATCGGTGTGCAGCAAGGACTCCCGCTTCAACGAGGCCGAGGGTCTCACGTTCACCAGTGCGCCCGTCACCCAGCCGACCGAGCTGTCGGGCCCGGTCAACCTGCATCTCGAGACGGTGCTCGACGCCCCGGACGGGTTCTGGGCGGTGACCCTGAACGACGTCGCTCCCGACGGCACGTCGACACCGCTCACCAACGGCGCCCTCACCGCTTCCCTGCGGGCCGTGGACGATTCGAAGAGCACGAAGTCCGCGAACGGCGACTACACCGAGCCCCACCACTATCTGACGGTGGAGTCCCGGCAGCCGCTGGTGCCGGGCGAGGTGACGCCGGTGGACATCAACTTCACGCCCACCGACGCGGTGCTCGCGCCGGGGCACCGGCTGCGAGTCGACGTGTACGCCGGGAGCATTCCCCGGTATCTGCCGCTCGGACCGATGCTGACCGACAGTCAGCTGAAGCCGCAGCACGTCGCGTTGTCGCCGGACCGGCCGAGTTTCCTCAACCTGCCGTTGGTCGGAATGCAGGCGTGGTGACGGGTTCACGCCGCGTCCCGACGTCCGTAGGGTTGACCCCATGACCAAGTGGACAGCTTCGGACATCGTCGATCAGCGCGGCCGCACGTTCGTCGTGACAGGCGCCAACAGCGGTCTGGGGGAGGTAGCGGCGCGGGCTCTGGGCAAGGCGGGGGCCCATGTCGTGCTCGCCTGCCGCAATATCCACAAGGGAGAGGTGGTCGCGCGATCGATCGGCGCCAACGCCGAGGTGCGCCGTCTCGATCTCTCCGATCTCGCCTCCGTGCGGGAGTTCGCGGCGGGCGTCGAGTCCGTCGACGTGCTCGTGAACAACGCCGGCGTGATGGCGGTGCCACAGCGCAAGACCGCCGACGGGTTCGAAATGCAGATCGGCACAAATCATCTCGGGCATTTCGCCCTGACCGGACTGCTGCTCGACAAGATCACCGATCGTGTCGCCACGATGTCGAGTGCGGCGCATCAGGCGGGAACGATCCACCTCGACGATCTCAACTGGGAACACCGCAAGTACAACCGGTGGAGCGCGTACGGGCAGTCGAAGCTCGCGAATCTGATGTTCACGTACGAATTGCAGCGCAGGCTCGCCGCGGCGGGGTCGCCCGTCAAGGCGGTGGCGGCGCACCCCGGATACGCGTCGACCAATCTGCAGGCGCACACCGAGTCCGTGCAGGACAAGCTGATGGCCGTCGGCAACCGGATCTTCGCGCAGTCCGCCGAGATGGGAGCGCTGCCGATGCTGTACGCGGCCACCGCCCCCGACGTGATCGGCGGAAGTTACATCGGGCCGGACGGACTGTTCGAGCAGCGTGGCCACCCGAAAGTGGTGGGCTCCAACAAGAAGTCGCGCGACGAGCAGACCGCCGCGGCGCTCTGGTCGTTGTCGGAGAACCTGACGGGCGTCGAGTACAAGTTCGGGTGACCCGACGCCCGCGCGGGATCTCTCAGTCTTCGGTGACCTCGAGGGTGACGTCGATGTTGCCGCGGGTGGCGTTGGAATACGGGCACACCTGGTGCGCCTTCTCCGTCAGCTCGAGCGCCTCTTCGCGCGGCAGGTGGGGGAGCGAGACCTCGAGGGTGACGGCGAGTCCGAATCCGCCGCCGTCCGTGGCGCCGATGCCGACGCGGGCGCCGACGGCAGAGTCGGCGACGTTCGCCTTGGCCTGACGGCCGACCAACTGGAGGGCGGAGTGGAAACACGCCGCGTATCCGGCGGCGAACAGCTGCTCCGGGTTGGTGCCGTCGCCGGATCCGCCCATCTCGGTGGGGATGGCGAGGTTCAGGTCGAGCCGGCCGTCCGACGTGCGGGCGTGACCGTTGCGGCCTTCTCCGGTGGCGAGGGCTTCGGCGGTGTAGACGATGTTCATGGTTACTTCTCTCCTGTAGGGGTGTTGAAGCTGTGGAGCGATTCGGTGAGCCGCGACAGGGTGTCGCGTAGGGCGACGAGTTCGTCGACGTCCATGCCCGTCGAGAGGGCGAGTTCCGCGGGAATGCCCTCCGCTGCGGCGCGGAGGGCCGCACCCTTCTCGGTGAGGTGGATTCCGACGCGGCGCTCGTCCGCCGAGTCGCGCCGCCGTTCGACCAGGCCCAGGGTGTCGAGCCTCTTGAGCAGCGGCGACAGGGTGCCGGTGTCGAGGTCGAGGGCGTCGCAGATCTCACGGACTCCGCGACCGTCCCGTTCCCAGAGCACCAGCAGCACCAGGTACTGCGGGTAGGTCACTCCCAACGTGTCGAGCATCGACCGGTATCTCGCCGTCATGGCTCGGGAGGCCGAGTAGAGGGCGAAGCACACCTGGCGGTCGAGGGCGAGGTTGTCGGTCACCACTGAATGGTTGCACACAACTAGGTTGTGCACAACTAAGAACGGGAAGGTGGTGACTGGGCTTACACTGTTCGCGAGTGACACGGGGTGCTGCCCGGAGACGATCCGGTCGGCTGAGAACACACCCGTCGAACCTGAACTGGGTAATTCCGGCGAAGGGATGTCGCGGAGACGGCCGTATGCGCTCATCCGATGTCTCGTCGCCGACCGAACGGAAGGTGACAGCAATGCAGCTCGACAAGCAGATCGTCCTGGTGACCGGCGGTGGGCGCGGCCTGGGCGCCGCCATCGTGCGGTCGTTCGCGGCGCAGAACGCGCGGGTGATCGTGAACTACCGGAACAGCCGGGATGCGGCGGAGGAACTCGCGGCGTCACTCGGCCCGGATCGCGCGGTCGCCCTCCGTGCCGATGTCACCGATGCCGCGGAGGTGGCGACGCTGTTCGCTGCCGCCGAGGAGCACTTCGGATCACCGGTGACCACGGTGATCAACAATGCCCTCGCCGACTTCTCGTTCAACGGCGACGCCCGGGACAAGGCGGACGTCATCACGTGGGACGCTTTCGACTCGCAGTTGCGCGGCAGCGTGAAGGCGACTCTGCACACCACGCAGGCCGCGTTGCCGGGCATGCGTGCGCTCGGGTTCGGCCGGATCGTGAACATCGGGACCAACCTGTTCCAGAACCCCGTCGTCCCATACCACGACTACACGGCCGCCAAGGCCGCGGCGCTGTCGCTGACCCGCACCCTCGCCGCCGACCTCGGACCCGACGGCATCACCGTCAACATGGTCTCGGGTGGGTTGCTCCGCACCACCGACGCCAGCGCCGCCACCCCCGACGAGGTGTTCGACCTCATCGCGGCGAGCACCCCGCTGCAGCGGGTCACCACCCCGGACGAGTTCGCCGACGCGGTGCTGTTCTTCGCGTCCCCGTGGTCGCGTGCGGTGACCGGACAGAACCTTGTCGTCGACGGCGGACTGGTCAAGGACTGACATGACCGGCACCCGGCAACTGCACTTCAACGCGTTCCTCTTCAGCTGCGGGCACCACGGCGCCGCGTGGCGGCACCCGTCGTCCCAGGTGGAGCGACTCTGCGACATCTCCTACTACGAGGAGTTGGCGCAGACCGCGGAGCGGGGCTGCCTCGACGCGGTGTTCTTCGCCGACGGACATTCGGTGCGCGACCCCGCGTCCGGAGGCATGTGGTTCCTCGAACCACTCACCGCGCTGTCCGCGATGGCGCGGGCGACGCAGCGGGTCGGACTGGTGACGACGGTGTCCACCACGTTCTACACGCCGTTCCACGCCGCCCGGATGCTGGCGTCGCTCGACCACATCAGCGGCGGCCGTGCCGGCTGGAACGTGGTGACGTCCATGTTCGACGCCGAGGCGCGCAATCACGGACTCGAGGAGATGCCGCCGCACGACGATCGCTATTCGCGTGCCGCGGAATTCGTCGATGTGGCACTCGCTCTGTGGGATTCGTGGGAGCCGGACGCGCTCGTGCTCGACCGGGAGGGCATCTTCGCGGATCCGGCCAAGGTGAAGCCGGTCGCGCATCGGGGCAAGCACTTCCTCGTGGACGGTCCGCTGAACGTGCCGCGCTCACCGCAGGGTCGTCCGGTGCTGTTCCAGGCGGGCGCGTCCGATCAGGGCCGTGACCTGGCCGCCCGCTGCGCCGAGGGCATCTACGCCGTCGCCTACGACCTCACGGCCGCGCAGAGTTACTACGAGGACGTGAAGCGGCGCATCCGCGCTGCCGGCCGTGACGCCGACGCGGTGACGGTGATGCCCGGTCTCGTGACGTACGTGGGATCGACCACCGAGGAGGCGCACCGCAAGAAGGCGGAACTCGACGCGCTCCTGCCCGTCGAGCAGTCGCTGGCACAGCTGTCGATGTTCGTCCAGCAGGACTGCAGCGACTGGGAATTGGACGCACCCGTTCCGGCGTTGCCGCCGCTGTCGGAGTTCACCGGACCGCAGGGCCGGTACGACACCATCCTGCGGATCATCGAGAAGGACCGCCCCACCGTGCGGTCGCTGCTCGGCACTCTGGCGGCCGGGGGCGGGCACTGCACCATGATCGGCACCCCGGAGTCGATCGCCGACGAGATCGAGGTGTGGTTCCGCCGCGGCGGGGCCGACGGGTTCAATCTGATGCCGCCGCTCTACCCGAGCAGCCTCGGCGAGTTCGTCGACGAGGCGAGGAGTGGCAATGCTGGTAGCACTCGGCTTTCTGATGGTGGCCGTGTTCATGTTCTTGATCATGTCCAAACGGGCCACTCCCGTGGTCGGGTTGATCGCCGTCCCGGTCGCATTCGGTATCGCGGCCGGGGCGGGTCTCGGCATCGGCGACATGATCACCGACGGGATCAAGTCGCTCGCGCCGACCGCCGCGTTGCTGTTCTTCGCGATCATCTTCTTCGGGATCATGATCGACGTCGGCCTGTTCGATCCGCTGGTGAAACTCATCCTCCGGCTCGTGCGCAACGACCCGATGCGGCTCGTGGTAGGTACCGCGGTGCTCGCGATGGTGGTGTCGCTGGACGGTGACGGGTCGACGACGTTCATCATCGTGACGTCCGCACTGCTGCCGCTGTACATGAAGCTGAAGGTCAGCCCCGTGGTGCTCACGGTGGTCGCCGGCCTCGCGAACGGCGCGATGAACATCGTTCCGTGGGGCGGCCCGACGGTCCGGGCGGCCGCGGCGCTGAATATCTCACCGTCCGACGTGTTCGTCCCGATGATCCCGTCACTCGTGGTCGGACTGGTCGTGGTGTTGCTGTTCGCCATCCAGCTCGGCTACAGCGAACGCCGCCGCATCGGCACACTCGTGCTCACCGACGAGCGCCTCCTCGTCTCGGCCGGCTCCGGCCGCAGCCGCGCCAAGTCCGGCGGCAACGGTGACACACCCCGCACGGGCGGCGGTTCCGGCGCCGCCGGCTCGGACGACGGCCAGGGCTTCGTCGACGGGCTCGACCCCCAGCGGCCCACGCTGCGACCGAAGCTGTTGTGGTTCAACGCGCTCGTGACCGTGGCGCTGCTCGTCGTCCTCGTGATGGACGTGCTGCCGATTCCGGTGCTGTTCATGGTGGCCGCCTCCATCGCGCTGACGGTGAACTTCCCGCGGGTCAAGGAGCAGCAGGAAGCGATCACACGCCACTCGTCGAGCATCGTCTCCGTGGTCGCGATGGTGTTCGCCGCAGCCGTTCTCACCGGCGTGTTCCAGGGCACCGGAATGGTCGAGGCCATGGCGCAGTGGCTGCTCGAGATCATCCCGTCCGCGCTCGGACCGCACCTGGCCGTCATCACCGGCATCCTGAGCCTGCCGTTCACGTTCTTCATGAGCAACGACGCCTTCTACTTCGGCGTGATGCCCGTGCTCGCCGAGACGGCGGCCACGTACGGCATCGAGCCGGTCGAGATGGCCCGAGCCTCCATCACCGGCCAGACGTTCCACATGCAGAGCCCCCTCGTCCCGGCCATCCTCCTGCTCGTGACCCTCGCCGGTGTTCCGCTGGCGGACCACCACAAGAAGGTGCTGTGGCGCGCGGCGCTGGTGTCGCTGTCGATGCTGGTGATCGGTGTGGTCCTGGGGCAGATCCCCTGGTGACCTAGTCGTCCGTGTCAGTCTCCAGTCGACGGCTCGCCGTCGGTGTCGGTGTCGGTGGCGGGCCCCTCAGGGGTCGCGCCACCTTCGCCGCTCCAGTCGGCGCCCGAACCCTTGTCGTCCTCGGCGGGATCGGACATCACGTCCTTGTCCGCGCCCGGAGCGCCGCTGTCGGTGCTCGTGGTGTTCGGTCCGGATGTGTCCTTCGGTGTCATGTCCCACGCATACCCGGATGACAGGGTGCTCCAATCAGAAAACTCTGTCGGGGATTGGCAGGTGAACAATACTTCGACGTAGTGTTCCCCGGGTTATCGACGATGAAGGAGTGGAACTGTGGCGCGCAAAGTTGTTGTCGAACGCATCGACGACATCGACGGGACTCCGATCAAGAACGGTAAGGGGGAGACCATTCCGTTCTCTGTCGACGGCGTCGACTACGAGATCGATCTGAAGCTCAAGAACGCCAGGGAATTCCACAAGACTCTCGACTACTACATCGAGCATGCAACTCGGGTCGGGGGAAGGAAGCGTCGGTCCACTCCCGCAGTGGTTCCGCCGCAGGGGCGTCAGAAGGCCAAGGAAATTCGGGAATGGGCGACGGCGGAGGGCTACGAGTTGTCCGCACGTGGGCGAATCCCTGCGCAGATCGAGGAAGCGTACAACGCAGCTCACTGACCCCCGGGTCAGCGTGTAGTCGACAACGCCCCCGGCCACCCTGTGCGGGTCGGCCGGGGGCGTTGTCGTCGTCAGTATCGGCGCGCTGCGTGAAACGACATGGAATTCATGGCTACTCGCGCAACCGGCCGTCCCGGGGCGGGTGCATGGACGACGGTGTCGTTGCCTGCATACAGTCCCGCGTGGCCGCCCCCGTAGAAGAGGATGACGTCACCGGGCTGCAGGCTGTTCTCGTCGACGGCCGTCCCGTGCCGGAGTTGCTCGTAGGTGGTGCGGGGAACGGACACTCCCGCCTGTCGGTACGCCCATTGGACGAGGCCGGAGCTGTCGAAGGCGGAGTGGTCGCCCGCGCCGAGGGTGCACGGGATTCCGATCCTGGTCGAAGCGGCATCCAGTGCGAGTTGCCCCGGCCGTGCCGGATGCGGACGGAGCGTCTGAACCAGGTGATATCCCCGGTGTCCGGTGTGTGGGTCCATGCCGTCGTTACTCCAGTACGCTCGTCGTGTGTGTCGCTGGTTACAGCGTGGCCCCCGTGCGGGCTGGGCGCACCGGCCGAATTACCTGGATGCGTGCCTGTCTTTCCCTGTCTCCGGACCAAGATCCGACGGCCGACGAGGAAAACCGTTCGATCTGGTCGGTTTGGTACTCGCGAGTAGTGCAGGCCCCTCGTACCGTCGAACGGGTAATGATCTTGCAAAGGGGAGTGGTCCGCTACGTCCTGTGGGCTCGGGTGAAGGAAGGCGGACGATGACGATCCGACAGACAGCGAACTGTGCATTCGGAGTCGCACGCCTGGTGTTCGACGCAGGAGCAGCACTCCTGTCCGTTGCCGTGGCCGTACCCGTCGCCTTCGCCGCAGGCGAGGCGAGATCGATGGCACACACCGCACGCGGCGACATCACCCCGATCACGACATCGCCGGACGAAGAGCACGTGCACGACCTGGGGACCGTCGTCGAGACGATGTAGTCGCCGCAGGCGGACGCCGACACGGAGTGCCCGCCGAATCAGGCTCCGGCCGGCTCTCGGTGCCATGCTCCGGTCCGCCGTGAACTGATCCGACAGCTGTCGGTCGCCGGAACCTGGAACACTGAGCCGGGTGAGTACGTCGTTGGCGAATCCCGGTGTCGGGCTTGCTGTGCTGTGCACGGTCATGGTCGTGTGCGCGGCGGTGATCTACCGCATCACCCGTCTCGGCAGCCCACTCGTCGTGCCGAGCGCGGCGATTCGGGGCGCTGTCCAACTCGCGGCGGTGTCACTGATCCTGGCTGCCGCACTCGCGCACCTGTGGTCGTCGATCCTCGTGCTGGTCGTCATGTTCGCGGCGGCCGTGGCGACGTCGGCCCGGCGCGCGCGAGCCGGATGGTCCGCCGGATGGCTGGCGTTGTCCCTCGGCGCGGGGGTGGGCTTGGTCCTGCCGATGATGCTGCTGAGCCGGGTGGTTCCCCTCGAGGGGGTCGCCCTCGTGCCCATCGGTGGCATCGTGCTCGGCGGTGCGATGACCGCGACGTCGCTCGCCGCGAAACGCGGACTCGACGCGGTGGACCAGCGGTGGGGTGAGGTGGAGGCCGGGCTGAGCCTCGGTCTCACCGTGCGCGACGCCCGCATGGAGGTGGTACGGTCCGCCGCCTCGGATGCGTTGCTGCCCGGGCTCGATCAGACCCGGACCGTCGGGCTGGTCACCCTGCCGGGTGCGTTCGTCGGGGTGCTGCTGGCCAGCGGGTCCGCCGTCCAGGCCGGCGCCGTCCAGATCCTCGTCCTCGTCGGGCTGCTGCTGGCCCAGACGTGCGCCGTGGCCGTGACCATCGAACTGGTGGGCCGGGAAGCCGTCCGCCGTCCGCGACACCCCGCCGTGCGAACCTGACGGATCCGTGTGGTCGATCAGCGGTTGCCCGGTCTGGCCCGAACGCCGGTCACACCCGTCACCGGTCCCGCATACTGATCGGTGGTCGGTCCCTGCTGACGAGGCGGTGTTCTGTGGTGCATCCCGAGGTATTGGTGGTCGGAGCTGGTCCCGTGGGTCTGACGGCGGCGATCGAATTGCGCAGGCAAGGTGTCTCCTGCCGCATCATCGATCCGCTGCTCGAACCGCCGCAGTACGCGAAGGCGGTGGGGATCCAGCCCCGCAGCCTCGAGGTCTTCGAGAGCCTGGGCGTGCTGCGGCACGTCCTGGACGCGTCGATCCAGATGCGCGGACAGATCGTGTACGTCAACGGCGAGGAGGTATCCCGTCTGGAAATGACGGTTCCGGACGACATTCCGTTCGGATTCGTCGGGCTGCCCCAGTACGCGACCGAACGCATCCTCACCGAACACCTGGCCACGTTCGGAACGACGATCGAACGTGGCACGAGATTGACGGCATTCGAACAGGACGACGATGGGGTGACCTCCACGCTGGCCGGCGCCGACGGCGACGAAACCGTCCGCATCCAGTACCTTCTCGGCTGCGACGGCGCGCACAGCGTGGTCAGGAAGGGTCTCGGCCTCACCTTCGAGGGCGGGGCGTTCACCGAGCAGTACATGCTCGGCGACGTCGAGGTCGACTGGTCGATGCCCCGCGGCTGGGGAATCCGGTCGATGCATCAGACGGACGGCGAGACCGACGATCTGCTCGTGTGCATTCCGCTGCCCGGGCATCGGCGATATCGGATGTCGATGCTGGTGCCCGACGACCTCGCCGGCACCGGCGCCCCCGCCGCCGACAAGATCGAGCACGGGTTCGGAGCGGGACCGAAACCCGAGCTGAGCCACATCCAGGCGGTGATCGACCGACTGTCGCCCGAGCCGACGCGGGCGTCGAACCTCCGCTGGGCCTCCGTGTTTCGCATCAGTCACCGCATCGTCGACTCCTACGGGCGCGGACGCGTGTTCGTCGCGGGCGACGCCGCACACATTCACCCACCGACCGGCGCGCAGGGCATGAACACCGGCATCCAGGACGCGCACAACCTCGCGTGGAAGGTCGCGCTCGCCGTGTCCGGTGCCGCCGCCCCCGACCTGATGGACAGTTACGACGCCGAACGGCGGCCGGTCGGGGAGGAGGTGGTGGGACGCACGGTGCGCAGCGCCCGGGAGGGCATCGGGGCGGGGTCGTCGGATCCCGACTTCGTGATCCGCCGCGAGGCGCAGCTTCTCATCCACTACTCGGACAGTCCGATCGTCGCGGCTCCGGCCTCGACTGCGGTGGTCGAGCCCGGTAGCCGGGCGCCCGATGCCCGCGGGCTGACCCGTGCCGTGGTCATGTCACCCATCAGGCTGTTCACGTTGCTCGCGGGCCCCAACCACACGTTGCTGCTCTACGCCGACGACTCGGTCGATTCGCGCGGACTGGAACTGTTGGAGGCGGTAGCGAAGTCGGCGGACGCCGCGACCCACGGACTCGTCGACACCTACCTCGTCGCCTCACCCGGCGCGGAGGTCGTGGAAACGATCCTTCCCCTCGTCCGGGACAGCAACGGCGAGTTCGCGAACGCGTACGGCGCCGAGGGATCCGCCGCGTTCGTCGTCCGCCCGGACGGCTATCTGGGATTCCGCCAGAGTCCCGTCGCCGTCGACGGGCTCACGGAGTACCTGAAGTCGACTTTCCGCTGATCTCGGCGGCGGGCGGGAGCCCACGCCGGATGTCGCCCGGTGCAGGCTTGCTGATCGGTGCCCCGGCACGGGTGGCGGAATCCAGCAGCCAGGGCACACTCGTGACCATCACCCCGGAGGTAAACAGCAACCTGCCCTTGAGGCGCAGTGCACTCTGGTTGTGCAGCAGGTGTTCCCACCAGTGACCCACCACGTACTCGGGGATGAAGATGGTGACGACGCCTCCCGGAATCCGTTTCCGGACCGACTTCACGTATCCCACGATGGGAGTGGTGACTTCACGGTAGGGCGATTCGAGGATTTTCAGGGGTACCGGGACTTCGTGCTTCTCCCAGTCCCGCTTGAGTTCTCCGGTGCTGGCGCTGAGCACGGTGACCGCCTCGAGCGTCGTCGGAT
The DNA here is from genome assembly GCA_004211695.1 of Rhodococcus sp. (in: high G+C Gram-positive bacteria). GTDB lineage: Bacteria > Actinomycetota > Actinomycetes > Mycobacteriales > Mycobacteriaceae > Rhodococcus_F. Next base: position 24,350 of record SEEV01000035.1, on the reverse strand, counting down.
GGGTGGCGCGGGCGTAGGCCAGGGCCCGCGCGGTGGGTTTGTTGAGCACCGACACCAGCACGATGGTGTGCACCTGGGAGGGCAGGGTGAAGCTGTCCTCGTCGACGACGAGGAGCGCCGCGATCCGGTCGTAGTGCCGCCGCACCCCTCGCATCAGGAAGAACAGGATCGGCATCGCGATGACCACCAGGTAGGCGCCCTGGGTGAACTTCGTGATCGTGACGATGATCAGGACGGTGCCGGTGAGGACGGCGCCGGCGCCGTTGAGCACCCGTCGAGCGCGAATCTTGTGGCGCTCCCGGCCGTCGGATTCGGTTGCCAGCACCTGATTCCAGTGCCGGACCATGCCAGCCTGGCTGAGTGTGAAGGACGTGAACACCCCGAGGATGTACAGCTGGATGAGGTGGGTGACGGACGCGTCGAACAGAACGATCAGCCCACCCGCGGTCACGGCGAGGAGCACGATGCCGTTGCTGAACGCCAGCCGGTCGCCGCGAGTGTTGAGCTGGACGGGGAGGTAGCGGTCGCGGCCGAGCACCGAGGCGAGCAGCGGGAATCCGTTGTAGGCGGTGTTCGCGGCGAGCACGAGAATCAGGACGGTCGCGGCCTGGACGTAGAAGAAGCCGATGTTGGTGGTGCCCCCGAACACGGCGGCCGCGATCTGGGCGATGACGGTGCGCTGCGGGTCGGTCTCGCAGTTCCCGGCGAACCCGATCAGGTCGCATGGGTTCACCGCGACGTGCACCTTCGCGACGATGGCGAGGGCGGTGATTCCCGAGAACATTACGATGGCCGTGGCCGCCATCGCCATGAGTGTCTTCGCGGCGTTGGCACTCTTGGGTTTACGGAACGCAGGTACCCCGTTGGAGATCGCCTCGACACCCGTCAGCGCGGTACACCCGGACGAGAACGCGCGCAGCGCGAAGAAGACGAGGGCCAGTCCGGTCAGCCCGGACAGTTCCGGTTCGATGGTGTACCCGGCACTTTCGGCGACGGGTGTGGAGCCGGCCGCGACGCGGATGAACCCCGTCACGATCAGGATCATCACGCCGGCGATGAACCCGTACGTCGGGAACGCGAACGTGGTCCCCGACTCGCGGATCCCGCGCAGGTTCATCACGGTCAGCAGCACGACGAACGCCACGGCCAGCGCCACCCGGTGCGTGTTCAGGGCGGGCACGGCGGAGATCAGATTGTCGACGCCCGCCGAGACCGACACGGCCACCGTCATGACGTAATCGATGAGCAGTGCCGACGCCACCGTCAGGCCGGCGGACGGTCCGAGGTTCTTGGTGGCCACCTCGTACGAGCCGCCGCCGCTGGGATAGGCGAACACCACCTGGCGGTACGACAGCGCGACCACGGCGAGGAGGACCACCACCCCGACCGCCAGGTACGGCGTCAGGTAGAAGTACGCGAGACCGCCCAGCGACAGGATCAGCAGGATCTCCTGCGTCGCGTACGCCACGGACGACAGGGGGTCGGAGGCGAAGATCGGGAGAGCGAGGCGCTTGGTCAGCAACTGCTCCCCGAGGTCGTCGCTGCGCAGGGGGCGTCCCAGAGCCAGCCGCCGGACCGCTCGCACGAGAGCCACCACACGTTCAGCGTAGAACCGCGACGGGGCGGCGGCGCGGCTTTCCCGATGTCCGGCCGCGCCGCACCCCGCCGGGGCCTACGCGTAGGCCGGTCGGCGGGTGGCGCCGGGGGCTCGAGTGCGCTGCCGCTCGAGAACCTCGGCCCTGGCCTCGTCGTCGGTGGCGAGGTCGACGATCGACGCGGCCAGGGCGTAGGCTCCGTCGACGATGGCGTCGTCGCCGCCCGGCGTGACCGCATCCGCCGCGAACGCAGCCGTGTGCGGCGCGGCCGTCGAACCCGTTACCCCGATCAACGGGTGGATCGCTGGGACGGCCTGGGAGACGTTGCCCATGTCGGTCGACCCGCCGCCCAGTGCGCCGCCGTCCCGGCGTGTCATCACCCGGCCACGATGCTCGAGTGCGGCGTCGAATCGGTCTGCCAGGAACGGGTGCTGGACGAGGGGTTCGTAGATCGGGTCGACCGGGGTGACCGTGTAGGAGCATCCCGTGGCCGTCGCGGCGCCGTCGACGCAGGCGAGCACCTTCTTCTTCAATTCGGCGGTCTCCGCGAGGTCGAACGACCGCACCTCCGCCTCCACGACCGCCGAGGCCGGGATGATGTTGGAGACGTCGCCGCCGGACAGGGTGACGGCGCTGACGCGCACCGTGTCGGGCAGATGCTGCCGCAGCAGTCCCACCGACACCTGCATGATCGTCGCCGCGTCGCCCGCGTTGATCCCCACGGTCGGTGCGGCGGCCGCGTGCGACGCCCGCCCGCTGAACTCGACGCGGAACCGGTCGCGGGACTGCGACGTGCTGCCCGCGGTGGGCACGACCACGCCGGGGCCGGGATGAACCATCACCGACACCGTCGCGTCTTCCCAGGCGCCTGCCTCGAGCATGTGCGCCTTGCCTGCTCCCTTCTCCTCGGCCGGGGTCCCGAGAAGCTTCACCCGCAGTCCGAGTTCGTCCGCCACCCGGGACAGTGCGATCGCCGCTCCGGCACCGGCAGTCGCGATGATGTTGTGGCCGCACGCGTGCCCGATGCCGGGCAGGGCGTCGTATTCGGCGCACACCACGACCGTCAGTTCACCGCTGCCGTACACGGCTTCCAGGGCGGTGTCCTGCCCCCACACACCCACCTCCACCGCGAACCCGGCGTCGCGGAGCAGGTCCGCGACGAGTGCCGCCGAACGATGTTCCTCGAACGCGAGTTCCGGGTGGGCGTGCAGATCGTGGCTCGCGGCGACGAGCCGGTCGCGCCACTCGAGTACGGTGTCCTCGACGCGTCGCTTCAACTCCTCCGCTGCCGCGTGCGGGCCGCCGGGGGCGTCGATGTCTGCGGTCATTGCAGTGTCGGTCATGAACTTTCCTTCTCTCCGGGGAACTCTGACTACGCTTCGGCGGGCTCGGCGGCAGGGGCTGTGGATGCGTCGCGGTCGGGCGCCGGGCCGCGGGTCACCACGGCGAGGCCGGCAACGGCGAGTGAGAGGAGCCCGCAGATCACCCACACGGCTTGGTATCCCGCCTCACTCGTGATCACGGACCCGCCGTCGAGCGTCGCCGTGAACCCGGACATCACCGCCGTGAAGCTGGCGCCGGCGATGGCGCCGGCCACCGTGCGGGCGCTGTTGTACAGGCCCGACGCGATGCCGACCGAGTCCCGCGGCGCCCGCGCCACCACCACGTTGGGGAGGGCGGCGATGATGATGCCGTTACCGAGCCCGGACACCACGAGCCACGCGAGAACGCTGACGGTGTCCGAGTGCAGCACCGTGAGCAGGGCGTAGCCCAGTGCGGCGGTGACGGCGCCGACGATGACGGCCGTGACGTCGCCGGCCCGCGCGCCGAGCCGCGGTCCGACGAACGTGCCGGCGAACGCCGCGATCGACGCGAACACGAGGACCAGCCCGATCATCGACGACGTCAGGCCTAGCCCGAATCCGGCCGCCGCCGGGTCGGTGCCCACGAAGAGGGCGATCGGGGTCTGGCTGCCGAACAGCTGCGCTCCGAACAGGGCCGCGAGCAGGATCGGTAGTCCGACGCCCGCGCGGCCGGAGAGCATCGCGAAATCGACCAGCGGTGAGGCCACGCGCCGCTCGAGCATCACCCACAGGGCGAGCAGCGCGCCGCCGAGCAGGAGTCCGCCCAGCACTGGACTCGACGACCACCCGAACCTGTTGCCGGTGCTGATCGCGAACAACGCGAACGCCAGTCCCGCACCGAGCAGGACCGCGCCGGCCCAGTCGAGGCGGCCGGTCGTGCGGGCCGTCGTTTCCGGTACGAAGAAGACCACCACCACGAGCGCGAACGCCATGAGCATCGCCGGAACGAGAAGCAGCACAGTGAGACTCAGGAACGACGCGAGGATCCCGGACAGGACGACGCCCACGCTGGCGCCGAGCGTGAGCCCGCCGACCAGCAATCCGATCGCCTTCCCCGACTGTTCCCCGGCGCGCTCACGCACGATCGCGAACTCGAGGGGCAGGAACGCCGCGAGTGCGCCCGTGATCGCCCGGCCCAGGATGAAGATCCCGTAGGTCGGGGCCAGCGCCGACACGATGCTGCCGACGGTGACCATCGCTGTTGCGACGACGAGCATCCTCTTGTGCCCGTACCGGTCTCCCATCTTCGCGAGTAGCGGGACGAGAACCGCGGTCGCGAGCAGATAACTCGTCTGCACCCAATTGAGGTCGGCGGGACCGACCGAGTACTTTTCACCGATCGCCGAGAGGACCGGGCTGAACCATGCCTGGAGGAATCCGCTGGACAGTTCCATGGCGAAGAGGAATCCGACGAAACCGGCCGCGGCGCCGAGGCGCCCATCCGGCGCGGCGCCGAGGCGCCCATCCGGACCGGCGCCGATGTGGGGTGCTCCCATGTGTGACTCCCAGGTGGTGGGTCGCCCTGACGTGGCGACATGACAATATGAGCGAAACGACCGAATCGATGCGTCCGAGTGTTGGGTGAGTGAGTTTCTGCGGTGTAGATGCGCAGATTTTGTACCTGAGGAGCCACCGATATGCAGGAGAAGACGCCCACGGAGGACGAACTTCGACTTATTCACGCGCTGCAGGTATGGCCGCGGGCGCCGTGGTCGCAACTCGGCCCGATCCTCGACGCCGACCCGGTCACGCTCGCGCGGCGGTGGTCCGGACTGACCGAACGGGGCATGGCCTGGGTGACCGCCCAGCCACCGATGTTCGAGACCGCACGCGGCGCGATCGTCGAGGTCGAATGCGTCGCAGGGTCGATCGACACCGTGATCACCGAGCTGTCCCAGGACAGCGAGTGCATGTCCATCGACGTCGCCTCGGGCGGTCGCGACCTGATCCTCACCGTCGGCTGTCACGACCCGACCGCGTTCAAGCGGTATGTCGTCTCCCGGATCGCGAGCATCCCCGACGTCCGCACTGTCCGCACGCACCCGATCGTCACCACGATCTCCGGGGCCTCGCAGTGGCGTCTCCGTGCCCTCGACGCCGATGAGGCGAGTGCGATCGACGCTGCCCGGCACCGCGACGCGGCGCGACTCTCCGCGATGTTCACTCGTCCGCCCGTCGCCGAGCGCGACATCGTGTCGATCCTGTCCCGCGACGGTCGCGCGACCACACGGACGGTCGCGGAGGCGCTGGGAATCTCCACGCGGCGTGCGCGCGAACGGCTGAGCGCGACACTCGCGTCCGGGGCATTCGAACTCCGCACGGACATGCCGCGGTGGGCCTCGGGGTATCCGGTCTGCGCGTGGTACTTCCTCCGGGTCTCCGCCGCCCAGATGGTCCGGGTCGGCGCCAACCTCAGTGGGCTGCCTGCGGTGCGGACGGTGCTGTCGGTCGCCGGGCCCGCCAATCTGCTCGTATCGGTGTGGTTGCGTGAACTGTCCGACGTCGAGGGGCTCGAGGCCGTCGTCGAGCAGAAACTGCCCGCGGTCAGCATCCTCGACCGGTGCCTGGTCCTCGGCGTCCGGAAGCGCATGGGCCGGGTGTTCGACGAGGACGAACTGCCCATGCATGTCGTGCCGTGGTCAGGGGCGTAGGCGCTGCGCGCCTGTGCGCCTTTCCGGTTGTTCCAGCTACCAAAAAGGCGCACGGGTGCGAAGCGCCTGGTGGATGCTGCCGGCTCGTTCCTGCTGGGCGCACCGTGGGATTGCTCCGGCTCGGCTCGCGGCGAACAGACAGCCCCGCACGCGTTTCGGGGCCCGCTCTGCGCAGGCACCTGGGTTCGGCGGGACTGTGGTTCGTCGACGGGCACCCGGACTATCTCGACGGACCGTCCTCGGACACGGGCGAGACGGCGGACATGGAGTTCGCGGTGCTCACCGGAGTGGGTGCCGACGCGTTGATCACGCTGGCCGGGACGCCCCCGATGGTGAGGGCGAGCGACACCGTTCTGATCGGTCATCGCACCGAGTGTCTGGACGCGGCGTCCGCCGCCGAGCTGGCCCGGTTGCCACCCGACCTGCGCCGCATCGACGCGCCGACGGGCGCGGGTGACGCGATCGCCGCAGGTCGGCAGTCTGCCGAATGGCTGGCCGGCACAGGCAATGGGGTCTGGTTGCACCTCGACCTGGATGTGCTGGACCCCGAGTCGCTCGGTGCAGTGACGTACCCCCAGCCGGGAGGCCTCGACTGGGGTCAACTCGCCGACGTCGTCGCCCCACTGGCGCGGTCACCTCGACTCGTGGGTGTCAGCGTCGCCGACTTCCGCGCCGATCTCGATCCCACCAGCGACCAGGCGACCCGAGTGCTCGACCTTCTCGGACGCTCCCTGTCGTGAGCGGGAAGATCGGGGTTCCGCTCGTCGTTGCACTGGGTCGGCACTGCTATGGCGCCTCCCCGTGACCACGCTCACATCTACCGCCGTCGGGAATTGATCGTGGGACTGGCACGTTAGTTGAGTGAGTAACGCTCAACTTATTAGGAGGCTGAGGAATGCCAGCATTCTTCGGGCCGGAGGGCCCAGGTCGCATCGACATCAGTCGGCTCATGAGTCGCTCCACCCAGGAGCTCATGGCAGCTGCTGCACGTTTCGCCGCAGGTCGCGGTGATGCGGACCTCGATGCACTCCACGTTCTGCGTGCCATGACAGAACGCGACCCCGTCAAATCCCTGATGCAACGTGCAGGCGCCGACCCGTCGGCGGTCTCCGATGCCATCGAACTGCGACTTCCGCAGGGCCGGGACACGACGGGCTTTGCCACACCCGCGCTGAGCGGTGCGCTCAAGACTGCTCTGCTCGAGGCGCACCAACTCGCCCGCGCCCTCGGCTCCACCTACATCGACCCCGAACACCTGTTCTTGGCGCTCGCCGCCGATCAGGACCACGCCGGCGGACGCCTGCTCGCCTCGGAGGGAATCACCCCCGAGCGTCTGCAGACCGCGGTGCAGGGTGGAACGGTCGAGGAGTCCCCGGACTCCGAGACCCCCACGCTCGACAAGTACGGCTTCGACCTCACCGAACGCGCACGCGGCGGCGGAGTCGACCCGGTGATCGGGCGCGCCGACGAGATCGAGCAGACAATCGAGATCCTGTCGCGCCGCACCAAGAACAACCCCGTTCTCGTCGGTGAGGCCGGCGTCGGCAAGACGGCGATCGTCGAGGGCCTGGCCCAGCGCATCGTCGACGGCGACGTCCCCGACCGCCTGGTGGGCAAGCGCATCGTCCAGCTCGACCTGCCGAGCATGGTGTCGGGCACCCGGTACCGCGGCGACTTCGAGGAACGCCTGGGCAAGGTGATCGATGAGATCTCCGCGCACAAGGACGAGCTGATCGTCTTCATCGACGAGGTGCACTCCATCGCCGGTGCCGGAGCCGGAGCCGACGGCGCCATGGATGCGGGCAACATCCTCAAGCCGAAGCTTGCACGCGGTGAGCTGCACATCGTCGGCGCCACCACGCTCGACGAGTACCGCAAGCACATCGAGAAGGATCCGGCGCTCGAACGCCGTTTCCAGCCGGTGACGGTCGCGGAGCCGAGCCTCGAGGACGCGGTCGCAATCCTGTCCGGTCTACGCGACCGGTACGAGGAGCACCACGGTGTCCGCTACACCGACGAGGCGATCTCCGCCGCCGTCGAGCTGTCGGCCCGCTACATCGGCGACCGCTTCCTGCCCGACAAGGCGATCGACCTGATCGACCAGGCCGGCGCCCGGTTGCGGCTGCGGCTGCCGAGCGTCGACGTCGAGGCACTACGGGCGAAGCTCGTGGAACTCGAGGAGGCCAAGGAGCAGGCCGTCGCCGACGAGCAGTACGAGAAGGCGTCGGCGCTGCGCGACCAGATCGTGGGCGTTCAGGCCAGGATCGACGGCAGGGCCGACACGTCCGACCCCGCACCCGAGGTGACTGCGGAGCAGATCGCCGAGGTCGTGTCGCGGGCCACCGGAATCCCGGCCAGCCAGATGACGGAGGAGGAGAAGGAACGTCTCCGCCGGCTCGAGGACGAACTGCATCGTCGCGTCGTCGGCCAGGACGACGCCGTGCGGGCCATCGCCCGGGCGGTGCGCCGAAGCCGCACCGGCATGAACGATCCGGACCGTCCCGTGGGGAGCTTCCTGTTCCTCGGGCCGACCGGTGTCGGCAAGACCGAGCTCGCGAAGGCGCTGGCCGCCACGCTGTTCGGTGACGAGAACAAGATGCTGCGGCTTGACATGAGCGAGTTCGGTGAGCGCCACACGGTCAGCCGGCTCGTCGGTGCCCCTCCCGGCTACGTGGGATACGGGGAGGCGGGACAGCTCACCGAGCAGGTCCGCCGGAACCCGTACTCGGTGATCCTCCTCGACGAGATCGAGAAGGCGCACCCCGACGTGTTCAACACGCTGCTGCAGGTGCTCGACGACGGGCGGCTCACGGACGGTCACGGCCGGACGGTGGATTTCAAGAACACCGTCCTGATCATGACCAGCAACCTGGGATCCGACATCATCTCCAGCAAGTCGGGTGCGCTCGGCTTCGCCACCGGTGACGCCGAGGCTTCCGAGAAGCCGCTGCGCGACCGGGTGATGGGCCGGCTGCGCGAGGCGATGCGTCCGGAGTTCCTGAACCGGATCGACGAGATCGTGATCTTCCGCAAGCTCGACACCGATCAGCTGCACCGGATCACCGACCTGTTGCTGGATGACAGCCGGAAGCGGCTGCAGTCCAAGGGCATCGAGATCTCGTTCAGCGACGCCGCCGTCGACTGGATCGCCGAGCACGGGCACCAGCCCGAGTTCGGGGCGCGTCCGCTGCGCCGTTCGATCCAGCGGGCCCTCGACGATCGGATCGCCGATCTGCTGCTCGACGACGTGCTCGTCGAGGGTGGCAGCGTCGCCGTCGGAGTGTCCGACGACGAACTGGACCTCGTGGTCGGCTAGAACCGCAGGTGAGTGGCAAAGTGTCCTCCGGCACGCTTTGCCACTCACCTGTGTGGGTAGGCCCCTTGCCCGCCCTCGCCGTTTCCGAATCAGCACCCGGTGTTGAGGTGTGAATCGTGCACCGTCACCTGTGCGTTGTGCAGGGCTGCACTGTGATCCGGGGTGTGCCCGGGGTGCGCCGCCCTCCGCGCGGAGAAGGTGGCCGGATTGCCGCCGACCGCGGTATATGCTCGCCTCCGGAAACGGTTACCTGCTACCCAGTGGAAGTCAGTCGAGCAACTCGACTTCCCAATTCTCCTTCTGCACTTGCAGATCGATCTCCCGGATCTGCCGGGCCAGATCGTCGGACCGCCGTCGCAGATCCCTCACGGGCAGCGCGGCGACGAAGACGAGCTCGGAGCGGAGCTGCCTGCCGTATCGGTCCTGCTCACGCCCCGACGCGGCATCCGCGGCAGCGGACACCACCCGGTGCCGAATTCGGAGCATGTCCCGGCGGGCCAACGCGTCCGTGATGGTCGCGTCGCCCAGTGGCGCAGCAGTATTCGTCCGATTGATGCGCCTGACGAGGACCTCCGTGCGGTCCAGGACCTCCTCGAGTTCGAGGAGCAGTGCCGCCGCGTCCTCCGCCGGCGACTCGCCCTCCTGGTGCCGCGCATTGGTGAGGATGCGCGACTTCAGCTGCTCCACCCGGCGTGTCAGGTCGCCGCGTTCGGCCAGTGCCTCAGCCAACTTCATGTGTACCTCCTTCCTCGAAGTCGTTGAATGGCATCACAAATGAGGGGTGGAAACCCGTGCGTCGTGGGGTGGACGGGTCGCGGCACCGTGTGGGCACGGATCGACGCGCGTCGAATGCGCGGATGAATTCCCCGAACCATCGTGTCGGAGAGAAATCTCGGTGGGCGCTCATGCGCCTTTCGTCGACTTGGAATCGAGCATCTTCAATAAGTACCACATCCCCGCTCCTGTGGCGACAGTCGATTCGCCCCAGGTGAGTGCCGAAGTGTGTTCCGCCGTTCGTTGGCACTCACGTGCTGGTGGGGGCGACTATCGTCGGGGGTATGCGAGCGGATGACGGCGAATTGACTTCCAAGCACCAACCGTTGCTGGTGCTGAGCAAGATCACGGAGATCCTCGATGCGTTCAGCCTGTCGCGGCCGTCGATGACCCTCGGTGAGATCCACCAGGCCACCGGTCTGCCGACGTCGACGGTCCAACGGCTGGTCAGCAACCTGGTGGCGCAGGAGTTCCTCGACCGCACGGGCGACCAGATCCGGATCGGCGTGAAGATGGCGTTCTGGGCCGCGACGGCCACCAAGGGGCTCGACGTGCTGGCTGTCGTCACCCCGGTGCTGAAGGAGATCCGCGACGCCACCGGCGAGACCGCCAGCTTCTTCCGGGTGGAGCAGGGTTACCGCGTGTGCGTGGCGATCGCGGAGACCGAGCACGCGCTGCGACGGAACATGTACGTCGGGAAGATCGTCCCGCTCCCCGCGGGCTCGGCGGGCCGGGTGCTGCTCGCGTGGAACCCGGACCTCACCGAACAGGTGCTGGCTGGCCCCATCGAGCCGATGACCGAGGGCACCGTCACCGACACAACCGTGCTGCGCGAGCTGATCCACCAGGCCCGGGCCGACGGGTACGCCATCACTGCCGGGGAGCGGGAAGACAGCGCGTCGGGATTGGCTGCGCCCGTGTTCGATTCGTCCGCCGACGTGCTCGGAGCTCTCGCGATCAGCGGGCCGACGCTCCGCATGCCGCGCGAGCAGTGCGAGAAGTGGGTGGATCTGCTCGTCGGCAGCGCCGAGAAGGTCACCCGGACGCTGGGTGGCCGCTACCCGTCGTGAGCCGGGCCGCGACGGTGCGGCCGGCGTCGTGCATGGCGTCGCGGTCCGTGGCGACGAGGACGTCGGCGAATCGGGACCGGTACTCGCCGAGGTCGTCGCCGACGGAGCCGACGACGGCATAGACGGGTGTCGTGCCGGCGCGGGTGAGGATCGCGGAGATGATCTTGCCGGCCTTCGTCTGCCCGTCGAGCCTGCCCTCGCCGACGACGACGGCCGACGCGTCGCCGACCAGGATGTCGAAGCCGATCGCGTCGAGGATGTAGTCGGCGCCCGAGCGTAGTTCGGCGTCGTACCGGGCCCACATGCCGCCGGAGAATCCGCCGGCCGCGCCGGTGCCGTCGACTTCGGACGGGTCGCGCGGCAGCGCCTGGGCCTTCGCCGCGAGGCGTCGGGTGAGGAGTTGCACGGTGCCGGGGTCGGCGCCCTTCTGCGGTCCGAACACCGTGGCGGCGTCGACGTATCGGGTGGTGACGTCGGTGAGCACGGTCAGGGATGCGCCCCGGAGTCCGCCGCCGGCCTCGATGGCGGCGATGGCTCCGGTGCCGCCGTCGGTGGTGGCCGAGCCGCCGGCCGCGACGACGATGTGCCGGGCACCGCGCCGGGCGGCGTCGGCGATGAGCATGCCCGTGCCATACGTGGTGGCGGTGACCGCGTCGCGGGGACCGTCGTGGGGTGTCGTGATCCCGGAGGCGGCGGCGATCTCGATGACCGCCGTCCCGTCTTCGGACAGCCCGTATGCCGGCCGGCACGGACTACCCCACGGGTTGCGAGCCCGGGCGACGACCGGACGCAATCCCAGCGGGACCGTGAGAACGTCGAGGGTGCCCTCGCCGCCGTCGGCGACGGGCAGCCGGATCGCGGTTCCGCCCGCCGACTCGACGCCGCCACCGATCGCGTCGGCGACCTCGGCCGCGGTGTAGGTGCCCTTGAAGCTGTCGGGGGCGACGAGGACCGTCACGACGTCCACGCTTCCGGATTGACCGGATGCGGCGGGATCCGGTTCTGCGCCATGGCCACCGCGTTCTCGGCGCACAGCCGCGACATCTCGGACCGCACGGCGACGGTGGCGCTGCCGACGTGCGGGAGCAGGACGGTGTTGGGTAGATCCGCCAGGCCGGGTGCGAGCGCGGGCTCGTCCTCGTAGACGTCCAGCCCGGCCCCGGCGATCTCCCCGGATTTCAGGGCGTCGACGAGGGCGGCCTCGTCGACGACGGGACCGCGCGCGGTGTTGACGAGGATCGCGGTCGGCTTCATCGCGTGCAACACGTCCGCGTCCACCAGGTGCCGGGTCTGCTCGTTCAGCGGAACGTGCAGGGAGAGATAGTCGCTGGTGGTGACGAGGGTGTCCCAGTCGGTGTGGGTGACGTGTCCGGCGAACTCGCCGAGTTCCTCGTCCGGCACCGGCCGGTCACCGGGAGGCCGGGGGCAGAACAGCACCCGCATGCCGAACGCGAGTGCCCGTCTCGCGGTGGCACGTGCGATACGCCCGAAGCCCGCGAGCCCGAGGGTGCGCCCCGAGATATCCTGGCCAAGAAGAAGATTCGGCTCCCATCCGGTGAACCTTCCGGCGCGGACGAACGTGTCGGATTCCACCGCCCGGCGGCCGGTGGCGAGGATCAGCAGCATCGCGACGTCGGCGGTGGCGTCGGTGAGCACGCCGGGGGTGTTGCCGACCAGGATCGAGTGGGCGGTGGCCGCGTCGATGTCGACGTTGTTGAACCCGACCGCGTAGTTGGAGATGCCGCGGATCTTCGCGGCGGCCAGGAGGTCGGCGTCGAAGGCGTCGCGCAGCTGGGAGACGACCACGTCGTAATCCCCGGACACGCACGCGTCCCGGAGCTGCGCGGCGTCGGGCAACTCGTCGGGGACGTGGACGCTGCCCGCGGCGCGCAGCAGCGTGAGACCGGGTTCGGGGATCGGGGTGGTGACGTAGAACCGGGCGTCGCTCATCGGCCGCCGCCGATGACCCACTCGAACGCGGTGGCGTTGGAGCGTGCGCCCTGTGCGGCCTTGGACCGGTTGGCCTCGCCGAGTTCCGCGAGCGTCTTCTCGGACAGTTCCACGAGCGAGCCGAAAATGGTGGGGGTCAGCCAGTCGGGGCGGGTGGCGAACAGCAGGTCCTCGCTGGCGGTGTTGCCGCTGGCGCCGGGCGCGAACGGGCAGCCACCGAGTCCGCCGAGGGCGCCGTCGACGGTCATCGCGCCGGCCGCGACCGCGGCGAGGCTGTTCGCGACTCCCAGACCCCAGGTGTCGTGACCGTGATAGACGATTCCGCGCTGCGGGGTTTCCAGCCGGACCCGGGAGACGAGCGAGTACACCTCGGCGGGGACGGCCTGGCCGAGGGTGTCGCAGATGACGACGTCGACGGCGCCGTGCGCGCGCGGATCGTTCGCGATGTCGATCACCCGCTGCTCCGGCACCCGGCCCTCGAACGGGCAGGTGAACGACGTCGCGATGCACAACTGGATGCTCCCGCCGACCTCCTGTGCGAGTTCGATCGCGGTGGGCATCGCGGCGAGACTGTCGTCGGTGGAGCGCCCGATGTTCGCCTGGTTGTGGGAATCGGAGGCGGAGAAGCAGTACTGGAAATGGCGGGCGCCGGCGGCGGCGGCCTTCTCCACGTGCCGGGGCGTCGCCACCCACACCCAGCAGTGCTCGAGTTCCTCCGGGGTCAGTTCCGAGATCACCTCGACGGTGTTCGCCATCGGCGGGACCAGGTCGGGGCGGGCCATCGACCCGATCTCGAGGGCGGGCACACCGAGTTCCAGGAGTCGCCGCGCGATCTCGAGCTTGCGGGCGGTGGGCAGCATCTTGCCCGTCAACTGCAATCCGTCACGCAACGTGACGTCGCGGAGCAGGGTGCGTGATTCGAAGGTCTGCGTCATGAGGTGCCACCTACTGTGTCGTTGACGATGGTGTCGATCTGTTCCGGGGTCATGCCGAGCAGGGTTTCGAGGACCTCCCGGGTGTGCTCACCGAGGTCCGGTCCGACGCTGCGAATGGGCAGCGACTGTCCGCCGATGACCGGGACGATGCCGGGGAACCCGACCTGCTTCGGCTCGGCCTCACCGGTGTCGACGGTGAACTGCTGAATCATGTTGCGGGCCGCGTACTGCTCGTCGCTGCAGATGTCGGCGGCCGTGTTGATCGGACCCGAGGGCACCCCGGCCGAATCGAGGATCTTCAGCGCCTCGTCGCGCGAGTACTGGATGGTCCACTCACCGATTGCCGTGTCGAGTTCGTCGCGGCGCGCCCACCGTCCGGCGTTGGTGGACAGGTCGGGGTCGGCGCCGAGGTCGGGGCGGCCGATCGTTTCCATGTAGCGCTGGAAGATGGCGTCACCGTTGCCGGCGATGATGATGCTGTTGCCGTCGTTGCAGGTGTACGCGTTCGACGGGGCGATGCCCTCCATCCGTCCGCCGACGCGTTCGCGTTTGATGCCGTACGCGAGGTAGTCGGGGATCAGCGACTCCATCATCGACAGGATCGATTCGTTGAGCGCGACGTCGATGATCCGATGCGGCAGCGACGGGCCCTGCGTTCCGGCGACCTTCGCGGCCTCGCGCTGGAACAGGGCCATCACCGCCCCGAACGCCGCGTAGAGGCCGGCGATCGAATCGCCGATCGACACCCCCACCCGCACCGGGGGGCGGTCCGGGTCGCCGACGAGTTCGCGGAATCCGCCCGCGGCCTCCGCGACCGCGGCGAACCCCGGTCGCTGCGACATCGGCCCGGTCTGCCCGAACGCCGAGATCCGGGTTATCACCAGGTCGGGATTGGCCGCGTTCAGCGCGTCCGGTCCGATGCCCCATTTCTCCAGGGTGCCGGGCCGGAAGTTCTCCAGCAGGATGTCGCACCGGGCGGCGAGGTCGAGGACGAGCTTGCGGCCCTCCTCGGTGCGCAGATCCAGCACGATCGACTTCTTGTTCCGGTTGATCGTGCGGTACAGCATCGAGGTGTCGCCGGAGTAGAGCCGCCAGTTGCGCAGTTCGTCGCCGGTCTTGGGGCGTTCGACCTTGATGACCTCGGCGCCGAAGTCGGCGAGCATCCGGCCCGCCGTCGGGGCGGCGATGTAATTGCCCAGCTCGAGTACCCGCACTCCGTCGAGTGGCCGAATGGTGTTGTCGGAGAACATGGTGATCCTTAACTGATAGTGACGCTCAGAGAACGAGGCTCATGGGCAGGACGAGCAGTATGGCGACGACCGATGCCACTGATACTCCCACCGAACACGTCTTCAGCGTGCCGCGTGTGGTCTGACCCATCAAGGATTGCAGCAGCCAGAAGGTGTTGCTGGTGACGTGCACCGCGAACAGGGAACCGGCGCCGGCGGCGAGGGCGATGAGGACGGGGTCGAGGCCGAGGGTTGGCGCGATGGGTGCGAGGACGCCGGCCGCGGTGATGGCGGAGATCGTCACGGAACCGACGGCGATGTGCAGGACGGCGGCGATCACCCAGACCATCAGCAGCGGAGCCGCGTGATTGGCGGTGAAGTACTTGCCGAGGATGTCGCCGAGTCCGGCGGCGGCGATCGTCGCGGCGAGGGACCCGCCCACACCGGTGAGGATGAGGATCTGGCCGCTCTCGCTGAAACCGCTGGCGATCGCCTTCTGCACGCGATGCTGCCCGACGGTGATCCGTCCGACGAAGCTGGTGCCGATCAGACCGATCAGCAGCGCGATGAGCGGCTCCGCCATGAACGAGACGACCGGGTTGCTGATCTCGGCGATGTCCAGGATCGCGCCGGTCGCGATGAGCAGGAGCGAGAGGAGCAGCGGAGCGAGGAGCAGGATCAGGGGACGTTCGTGCTGCGTCCGCTCGGTCGTGACGGCCACGGTGCGTTGGGCCTGGGCGACGCCCCCGCCGGTGTCGGGCCGAGGAGCGGTCCCGCCGCTTCCGCCGTCGGGCCAGGTCTCTTCCTCGTCGTCGACGACCGTCTGATGGAAGTGCTCCTCGTCCTTGTCCGGGTTCCACCAACCGCGGGTGAACAGGAACGACATGATCGCCACCGAGATCGCGACGGTCGGGATCACCAGGATCAAGCCGCAGATCAGCATCTTGCCCAGCGGTACACCGAGAAGTCCGGCGAGGGCGAGGGCTCCGACGCCGGGAACCATGAGCACGATGCCGCACTCCAGGCCGATGGCGAGGGCGGTGGCCATGCGTGCGGTGCCGACCCGGCCGACCTTCGGTGCGAGGTTGCGGGCGAGTGGCGCCGAGATGACGAGCAGGACGTCGAGGAAGATGGATTGCAGCAGCGTCGCGATGGTCAGCGACAGCGCATAGGGCATTCGTTTCGGCCCGAAGACGCGCAATAGCGTCCCGACCAGGCGCTGGATGGCGCCCATTTCTTTCAGCATGGCGCCCATCAGGACGCCGAAGGCGATCAGAAGTCCCACTTCGGCCATGATGTCGCCGAAACCGGTGCTGATGACCTCCACCGTCTCGGCGGTGCCGAGTCCCGTCGTGAGGCCGAGGTAGGCGGAGCCGACGACCAGCGACACCACCGGGTTGAACTTGAAACGCACGATCAACAGAACCACCGCCGCTACGGCGACCGCGGTGTTGATCAGGATTCCTACATCTGACATGTGCGCGTCCTTATCGAGAAGGCGGGCAGTGACTGCTGTCACAGGTACACCCATATTATGAGCACACACTCACGATATAAGCAATGGCGCTGACGCGCCTGTGAGTGGTTGACGAGTCCAGACACTCGTCAACCACTCACAGGCGGCGGAGCCGCCTACAGTTCGGCGCGCACCTGCCGAGCAGCCTCGACGAGGTTGCGCAGCGATGCCTCGACCTCTGCCTTACCGCGGGTCTTCAGGCCGCAGTCGGGGTTGACCCACAGTCGTTCGACCGGCACCGCCTTCAGTGCCTCCCGCAGTGACGCGGCGATCTCCCCGACGCTGGGCACCCGCGGCGAATGGATGTCGTACACACCCGGGCCGACGCCGAGGTCGAAGCCGACGGCATTGAGGTCGCCGAGCACCTCCATGTGCGAGCGGGCCGCCTCGATGGACGTCACGTCGGCATCGAGCCTCGCGATGGCCTCGATGACCTCACCGAACTCCGAGTAGCAGAGGTGGGTGTGGATCTGTGTCGAGTCCGCGACCCCCGACGTCGCGAGCCGGAACGCGCCGACCGACCAGTCGAGGTACGCGGGCTGATCCGCCGCCCGCAGCGGCAGCAGTTCGCGCAGCGCCGGCTCGTCCACCTGCACGATCCGGATGCCCGCGCCCTGCAGGTCCACCGTTTCGTCCCGGATGGCCAGCGACACCTGGTTGGCGGAGTCGGCCAGCGGCTGGTCGTCGCGCACGAACGACCACGCCAGGATCGTCACCGGACCGGTGAGCATTCCCTTGACCGGGCGCCCGGTGAGCGACTGCGCGTACGTGATCCAGTCGACGGTCATCGGGTTCGGCCGTCGCACGTCGCCGTACAGGATCGGCGGACGCACGCACCGGGAGCCGTACGACTGCACCCAGCCGTTGTCCGTCGCGAAGAACCCGTCGAGCTGTTCGGCGAAGTACTGCACCATGTCGTTGCGTTCCGGCTCGCCGTGGACCAGGACGTCGAGGTCCAGCTTCTCCTGCAGCGCAACGATATCGGCGATCTCGGCACGCATCCGGTCCAGGTACTCGGCCTCACCGATCTCACCCTTGCGCAGTGCCGCGCGGGCGACGCGGATCTGCGTGGTCTGCGGGTAGGAACCGATGGTCGTGGTCGGCAGCGGCGGCAGTTCCAACGCCGACTGGGCGTCCCGCCGCTGCGCCGCGGGGCTGCGTCCCGGGTCGGACGCGGTGAGCACGTCCAGCCGGGCGCGAACGGTTGCATCGCGCAGTCGCGGGTCGGTCCTGCGGGTGGACGCCGCCGCCCGGGCGAGCGCGAAGTCGTCCTCGACGGACTCCCGGCCGCTGGTCAGTGCCGTGCCGAGAGTGACGACCTCGCGCACCTTTTCGGTGCCGAACGCCAGCCACGACCGCAGCGCCTTGTCGAGCCCGGTTTCCGCGTCGAGCGTGTACGGGACGTGCAACAGCGAGCACGACGTGGAGACGGCGAGCGAACCGGCGCTTCCCAGGAGGGTGCCGAGCGAGGCCAGCGCCGCATCCAGGTCGGTGCGCCAGATGTTGCGTCCGTCGACGACGCCGGCGACGACGTGCTTGCGGGTCAGCTCGGGAACCGAAGCGAGCGAATCGGATCCGGCCACCACGTCGACGGACAGTCCCTCGACGCCGGTCGAGGCGAGCGCGGGAAGCGCGTCGCCCAGGCTCCCGAAGTAGGACGCGACGAGGATCGCCGGACGTGACGGGGCCGCGGACAGCGCGTCGTAAGCCCGCGTGGCTGCCTCGATTTCCTCGGGTGTGCGATCGGAGACCAGCGCGGGCTCGTCGATCTGCACCCAGTCGGCGCCGGCGGCGGCGAGCCTGCCGAGCAGATCCGCATACAGCGGGAGCAGTTCGTCGAGGCGGTCGAGAAGGGGTGCGTCCGAGCCGACCGCCTTCGACAGCAGCAGGAACGTGACCGGACCCACCACGACGGGTCGGGCCGGAATGCCCAGGGCAAGAGCCTCGTCCAGTTCGGCGAGGATCTTCGACGGGTCCAGGGCGAACGTCGTCGACGGCGAGATCTCCGGCACCAGATAGTGGTAGTTCGTGTCGAACCACTTGGTCATCTCGAGCGGTGCGACGGTGTCGGTGCCGCGGGCCGAGGCGAAATACCGGTCGAGTTCGTTCTCGATGCCGGCCACGCGGTCGGGCAGGGCGCCGAGCATGGCCGCGGTGTCGAGGACGTGGTCGTAATACGAGAACGTGCCCACGGGAATCGAGTCGAGGCCGGCGTCCCGCAGAGCCGTCCAGGTCTGCCGTCGCAGTTCGGCGCCGACGCTGTCGAGTCGGCTGCGGTCGAGCCGGCCCGACCAGTAGGCCTCGACGGCCTTCTTGAGTTCGCGATTCGGACCGATACGAGGTGAGCCCAGTACGGTCGCGGTGAAAATAGCAGTCACGGTGTCTCCATGTGCTGTTGCGTGGAGGGCCACCACCGGCAAACGGGTACACCTCTCGGCCGCAGGGCAGCCCACGGCACGTGGAGATCTACACGCCCATTCCCCGAGGCGGTGGACCGACGGGCACGGCGTGCCCGACACAGTCGGCAGGTCTTCGGACTCGCGGGCACCCGGCGCAATCCACCGGACCTAGTGGCCGTCGCTTCCCAGGCTGGTGCCCAGTGCATGATGACGGCGGTCGTTCCCACTCACCGCTGCGGGACAGTCCCGGATTCTCACCGGGTTCCCTCTCACACCCCGAACCCAGAAGGGTGCGGCGTGCTTCGACGCCCGGTCCGGTCTTCGGGGCTCCTCACGACCTGGCCGGGCGAACCAGCTGCACAGGCCAGCATAGGCCTCCGGCCCGTGCGTGGTTAAGGGGTCCCTGGACTCGTCAACCACTCACGAGCCCGGAGGGCCTACAGCCAGCCGTTCGACTCCGCGACGCGGACGGCCTCGGCGCGGGTGCTGGCGCCGGTCTTGCCGATCGCCGAGGAGAGATGATTGCGCACCGTGCCGGCGGACAGAAAGAGTCCCGCGGCGATCGACGCGACGGGGGCACCGTCTCGTGCCGCGCGCAGGACGTCGGTTTCGCGGTCGGTGAGCGGCGACTCCCCGCTGACGAGGCTGTCGGCGGCCAGCGTCGGGTCGACGACGCGCAGACCGGCATGGACGCGCCGGACAGCGTCGGCGAGTTGCCGGGCCGGGGTGTCCTTCACGACGAATCCCGACGCCCCCGCCTGCAACGCCTTGCGGAGATAGCCGGGACGACCGAACGTCGTGACGATCAGGACCCGGGTCTGCGGCACCGCGGCGCGCAAGGCCGCCGCCGCGGCGATTCCGTCCAGCCCGGGCATTTCGACGTCGAGGAGTGCGACGTCGGGGGAGTGCTCGCGCGCCGCCGCGACCACCTCGTCGCCGCGCCCGACCTCCGCGACGACCGTCAGATCCGGTTCGAGGTCGAGCAGTGCCGCGAGGGCGCCGCGGACGAGGGCCTGGTCGTCGGCGAGCAGCAACCGGATCGTCACGAGACCTCTTCTCTCAGCACCTGCAACGAGAATCCGCCGGGCTGTGGATGCGTGATGACGACGCGCGCTCCGGCGGCGGCCGCGCGTTCCCGCAGGCCCACCAACCCGTTCCCGTGCGCGGATTCACTGCAGCCCGAGCCGTCGTCGACGATGGTGACCTCGTGTTCGCCGACCGTCACCGAGCAGCGTGTCGCCCCGCTGTGCCGGACGACGTTGGTGACGCCTTCTCGCACCGTCCACGCGAACAACTCGCGCAGGCCGGTCGGCACCGACTCGGTGCTGTTGGGCATGTCGGCCTCGATTCCCGCGGACCGCAACGCTTCCGCGGCCCTGGCGATCTCCATCGGGAGCGACAGCCCCCGGATGCCCTGCACCGCCTGCCGGACGTCCGCGAGGGCGTCGCGGGAAAGGCGTTCCAGGTCGGCGACTTCCGTACGGGCGCGGTCGAGGTCGAGGTCGAGTAGACGGCCCACGAGTTCGGCCTTGACGGTGATGACGGTGAGGGAATGGCCGAGGATGTCGTGGAGGTCGCGGGCCATCCGGGTGCGTTCCTCCTGCACGGCGAGGCGTTCGCTCTCCTCCCGCTCCCGGACCAGTTCGATGTTGCGGTTGATCAGCTTGGTCACCCCGAACATCGCGAATGCCGCCGCGCACACGCCCAGCGACAGTCCGGTGCCCGACCCCCAGTCCATGACCGACGAGATCACCTCGACCAGGGCCGCGACACTCAATGCGGTGAGTCCGCCGAGCCATGCGGGGAGCAGCATGATCGCGGAGACCGCGAGGAACACGGCGGCCGACAGTCCCGACGATCCGACGGCCACCACCATGACGGCCGCGAGCGCGAACAGGGCCACCATGAGCGGGATCGCCTGGTTCAGCGGCGGCCGAAACTCGTTGTGCGCCCGCCAGGTATGCGACCACCGGAACATCCCGAGGTAGGTGACCGCGAAGGTGAGGGTGGCGGCCATCGCGATCCAGCCGCGGACGTGATCGTGATCGGCCCAGCCGTCCAGGAACGGCTGGGCCAGGAACACCGTCCACGCGGCGGCGAACAGGAAGCCGAAGCGGCCCCATCGTCTGGTCACGACGGGGCCGTCGGGGTTGGTCACGGAAGTCACGATACCGCCGTCACACTCGCTCGGTGTCGCGCTGGAACCGCCACGCCGCGCCGCCGACGAAGATCACCAGCCACACCGCGACGTTGATCAGCCACGCCCACTGCATCGCGTCGCCGGTGAGCGGCGCGTGCACCAACTGGCTGAGCCCGTAGGTCGGCATGAACTGCGCGATCGACGCCCACACCGAGCCGTCCTGCAGCGGCATGAACAGGCCGCCCGCGAAGCCGAGCACCGCGAGGCCCGGGCCGAGGATCTGCATGACGTTCTCGCTCGGCAACAGGTAGCCCATGAAGAGGCCGAAGGCCGCGAAGACCGCGGAACCCAGCCAGGTGATCAGGGCCGTCGTGAACCACAGGGAGGTGTCCACATGGACGGATGTGAATGCGCCGACGGTGTACACGACGCCGACGGCGAGCAGCCCCAGCATCATCGCGACGAGCACTTTGACGAAGATGTAGACCCCGGGGGACAGCGGCGTGAGCCGCAGTTGCCGGCTCCAGCCCGACGCTCGTTCCACCGACACCATTGCGCCGCCGCTGGTGGTGGCGATCATCGCGCCGTACAGCGCCATGCTGATCATCACGTACGCCGACACGTTTCCGTTGCCCGCGCTCTCACCGGCGTAGTCGGGGTTCAGGCCGAAGATGAGGAAGAAGACGACGGGCATCACCAGCGTGATGATCATCGTGCGCCGATTGCGCAGCAGCCGAAGTACTTCCAGCCCGAGGAGGGTCGTGTTGAGGCCGCCGAGCGGGGGAACGCGGCGGTCGGCGGCGAGGGTGGTCATGCGTTCTGTCCTTCCGTGTCGGAGTCGTCGGAGTCGTCGGAGGTGAGCGCGATGAACGCGTCCTCGAGACCCCGGGAGATGATTTCCAGGTCGCAGGCGGGCGTCTGCGTGAGGAGATGACGCGCGACGGCGTCGGTGTCCCGCGAGTGGACGAGCACGTTGTCGCCCCGTACTTCGATGCTGTCGGCACCGGGAATCGCGAACAACTGGTCCTGGTCGGCGCCGGGGAAGTGAGCGCGCACCGTGCGCCCCGCGGCCAGCGCCTTCACCTCGGCCGCGGTGCCGTCGGCCACCACTTTCCCCTTGCGTACCAACACGATCCGGTCTGCATACGCGTCGGCCTCCTCGAGATAGTGAGTCGCGAAGACGACGGTCCGGCCGCGGTCGGCGTCGGCACGGATCGCCGACCAGAAGTCGCGCCTGCCCTCGACGTCCATGCCCGTCGCCGGCTCGTCGAGGATCAGCAGTTCGGGGTCGGAGAGCAGCGCCATCGCGAACCGCAGTCGCTGCTGCTGTCCGCCGGAACACTTGCCCACCAACCGGTTCGCGAGATCCGCGATCCCGGCCCGGGTGAGCACTTCGTCCACGGGCCTCGTGTCGGCGAACAGGCTGGCCGTGAGCCGGACGGTCTCCTCGACCGTCAACTCCTTCAGCAGACCGCCGGTTTGCATCACCGCGGAGACGAGGCCCCTCGCGATCGCGGTGCGCGGGTCGGTGCCGAAGACGGACACCTCGCCGGACGTGGGCCGGCACAGGCCGAGGACCATGTCGACCGTGGTGGTCTTGCGCCATGCAGCGCGCATATTTCTGGTTTAGCAGGCCGGCCCCGGGTGGGCCGGTCGGCGTAACCACGCGCTGACTTCTTCCACCCCAGAGCCGGATTACAGACCGGCTCGCGGGAATCTTCACAGTCTTCGAGGGCCGGCCTGA
Source organism: Rhodococcus sp. (in: high G+C Gram-positive bacteria) (assembly GCA_004211695.1). Lineage (GTDB taxonomy): Bacteria > Actinomycetota > Actinomycetes > Mycobacteriales > Mycobacteriaceae > Rhodococcus_F. The sequence goes on along the minus strand of SEEV01000035.1, from coordinate 1,667 downwards.
GAACAGGAACCCGAACCCATGACTGTCACTCTCGACACCGCTACCAGCAGTGATCGGCTGGACGACCAGCGCACCGTGAGCATCAGCCCACTGGTTGCCCCGTCCGTGGTCCGTGCCGAGCATGCCCCCGACGACGTCGCGTCCGCGACCGTTCGTTCCGGCCGCGCCGACACGGTGAACGTGCTGAACGGCGACGACGACCGCCTGCTCGTCGTCGTCGGACCCTGCTCGGTGCACGATCCGGCCGCCGCCATGGACTACGCCCGCCGGCTCGCCGCGAAGGCGGAGGAACTGCGCGACGAACTGCACATCGTCATGCGGGTCTACTTCGAGAAGCCGCGCACCACGCTGGGCTGGAAGGGCCTGCTCAACGACCCCCACCTGGACGGCACGTTCGACATCGACACCGGCATCCGCATGGGTCGCAAGCTGCTGCTCGACGTGTCCTCGCTGGGACTTCCGGTCGGGTGCGAGTTCCTCGACCCGATCATGCCGCAGTACATCGCAGACCTGGTCACCTACGGCGCGATCGGTGCCCGCACCGCGGCCAGCCAGGTACACCGGCAGCTGTGCAGTGCCCTGTCCATGCCCGTCGGAATCAAGAATTCGACGGAGGGTGACGTGCAGGTCGCGGTCGACGGCACCCGTGCGGCGGCGGCGAGCCACGTCTTCCCCGGGACCGACCTCGACGGGCAGGCCGCGTTGATCCGGACCGTCGGCAACCCCGACTGCCACGTCATCCTCCGCGGCGGCAGCGACGGACCCAACTACGATGCCGAGACCGTCGCCGACACCGTTGCCCGGCTGCGCAAGGCCGGTCTGCCGGAGCGGGTCGTGATCGACGCGAGCCACGGCAACAGCAGCAAGAACCACGAGAAGCAGGTCGACGTCCTCGACGACATCGCGGCGCGCCCCGAGCGGGCGGGTGCTCTTCGGTACGCAATGCTCCCAGGTGCGCTGGCAGGAACCACCCATCACCAGCAGGTCACCGTGGCCGAGCGAGTACCGGATCGAGTGCCCGCCGCCGCGCGGTCGCAGCAGAAGCGGTCGCGCGGTGCCGAGCGAGAGGATGGCCACCATCGTGTCCTCGGTGCGGCTGCGGCCGGTGTCGTCGCCGTGCCAGGCGACGCTGTCGGAGCCGTCGCGGTAGAAGCACAGACCCGACGTCGCGAAGTCTTCGCGCAGCTCCGGCCGGTAGTGCCTGCTCAGGGCGTCGCGTGCCGCCGACAGTAGCGGGTCGGGGAGCGCCTCTCCCTCGCCGTAGAACCGGACGAGGCGCGGCACGTCCACCACCCGGTCGTACATCTGGCGCCGCTCCGCGTTCCACGGCACCGTCTCCGCGAGCGTGGTGAACAGGTCGTCGGACCCGGTCAGCCACGCGGGCCGCACATCCACCCACGCCCCGGCCGTCAGCCGGCGGCGAGTCACCGTGGCTCCGAGTTCGCCCAGTTCGACACCGCCCGACGCGTCGTCGAACAGCGAGGCCTGGAGCGCGTACCGCGCATCCGCGGAAGTCATGCGGCCATACTACCTCGAGATTCGAACGTATGTACTGCTTATCTGCTTAAGTGGACCTATGCTGGTCAAGTGGATTTGGCAGCTGAGGGCCCGGTGGGTGGCGTGGACTACCCGCGTACGTATCAGGAGTTTCGGGAATGGTTTCCCGA